>CAIPDT010000179.1 GCA_903863905.1 uncultured Methylococcaceae bacterium | reverse complement strand
TCTTGCTTTTCTTGCTTTTCTTGCTTTTCTTGCTTTTCTTGCTTTTCTTGCTTTTCTTTATTATCTTGTTTTTGCTGTTCTTTCTCTTGCTTTTGTTTTTCTAATTCTTTTTCAACTAATTCTTTATTATATTTTGCGTCAGCATCATTTGGATTTAATGCTAAGGCTTTTTCATACGCTTTAACGGCCTCTTCCAAATGGCCTGCTTGTGCTAAAGCATTCCCTTGATTATAAGCCCCGAGTGCTGTCTGATCTTTCTTAAGTTGCCCTGAAGCTTCATCATATTTCCCTGCTTTATACAATGCAACCGCCTTCCAATCAGAGCTGTCAAATAAACGCGCAGCTTGATCAAAGTTCTTATGCTCGAAGGCCTGTTGGGCTTGTTGATTTTTATTGTGCCATAAATCCTGCCACTCAAAGGCATAACTATTCTTTGGCAAAGGCAATAACACTAAAAGCGCAATACCCAATAAACCTTTTCTAAAACTCAACACCACAAAAGGTAAAGCCAATACTAACAACCAAGGCCCTTTATCATCCCATTGCTCTAATAAAATATTTTTATTTTCTTGATCCGTCTGTTGCTGAACGGGTTGATCAATCGCGGTTATCAGTTTTTTAACATCCGCATCATCCGCTGTAATGGTTTGATAATGACCTTTACCCGCCTGAGCTAAACTTTTTAACGCAGCAATATTTAATTTAGGCACCTGAATCCGGCCTTGCTCATCTTTTAAAAAGCCACCCTCCGTTAAGGCAATCGGTGCACCGTCTTCAGTACCAACACCTAACACCGATAACTCATAACCCTCCAAATCATTTATCGCATTCGAAGTGTCATCTTCATTAACGCTATCAGTGACCAGTAAAATCTGACCTTTCTGCAACCCAGCTTGTTTAAATAACTCTAGTGCTTTTCTTATCGCTGAACCCGCATTATTTCCTTCCGTCGGCATAATACTGGTGGTCAAAGCCTCTAATTGACTCTCTATCGTTTCTGTATCATCCGTTAAAGGGGTTACTGTAAACGCATCACCCGCATAAACCAATAAGGCGGTTTGACCGTCTTTACGTTGCGCTAAAATATCTGAAATTTTATAACGCGCACGTATTAAACGGCTGGGTTTAATATCCTCGGCATCCATTGAAGGCGCCAAACTTAAGGCAATCACTAAAGCCGAATCATTTCTAAAAACCGGTGACGGCAAGCGTTTCCATGTAGGCCCCGCCAAAGCAATAATCACCAACAAACTCGCCATTGCACCTGTAGTTAAGGTCCACCGACTGTCATTGACGGCCTTATCTTGTAACAAATAGGGTAATAATTCTGCATCACACACAGAAGACCAATTGCCCGCACTTAGTTTATTTTTTAATAATAAACTAAATACACCTAGGAACGGGATCAAAGCCAATAACCAATACGGCCGAATAAAATGAAAATCAACTAAGCTCATAACACTCTCACGCGGGCCCAACAGATTAATAACACTAACGCAGAGGCCAGCCCTAAGGGCCAAACATATAACTCTTTACGCGGTCTAAAGTATTGCTTATCTTTCTCAACCGGCTCCAACTTATCTAACAACATATAAATGTTATTCAGTTCATCAGTATTTCGAGCTCTAAAATAACGTCCACCTGTACTTTCCGCCACCTTAACCAGCGTATTTTCATCTAAATCTCGTGAGGGATTCACTTTTCGATTACCAAAAAAACTCCGCACAACCATCTCATCTGCACCCACACCGATGGTATATATTTTCAAGTGATTTGCCGCCGCTAATTCAGCGGCTTTTATCGGCGTAACCTCACCGGCTGTATTCGCCCCATCGGTGAGCAATATTAAGACCCGGCTATCCGAGGGTTGATTCTTAAGACGCTTCACCGCTAAACCAATGGCATCACCAATGGCCGTATTATCACCAGCCAACCCGATGACCGCTTCATCTAATAAGGTTTGCACCGTTTTTCTATCAAAGGTTAAAGGCGTTTGTAAGTACGCTTGCGTTCCAAATAAAACCAAGCCCACCCGATCACCCACGCGCCGATTAATAAAATCACTCGCAACCGATTTAATCGCCGTCAAACGATCGACAGCTTGTTTATTAATAAAGAAATCTTGTTCTTCCATACTCGCGGATAAATCAACCGCCAGCATTAAATCACGACCACTAATAGCTTGCTCAACCGGTTCGCCCAACCACTGTGGACGTGCACACGCTAACACAAACAAAATCCAAGCGATGGTCGCTAACCATAAAGGCCATTGTTTAGCTTGAGTCGTTGTTTCCGCTTTAGCTTCTAAAAAATCCTCTAAAAAAGGTACTTTTAAAGCGGATTGTTCAACTGAAATTTTAGAAGGGACAAGCCAATACACAACTATTGGCAGAGGTAAGGTTATCAATAACCAAGGCCACTCAAAATGAATCATAATGTCTATTTTCTCTTCGTGGAGCGCGTTTGAGCTTTAAGCCAATCTTCACACACACGGATCAATTGGGTTATTTCAAGTTCAGAAGGCAACTCTTTTCTATACACGGCTTCGGTTAATAATTGGCCATATCCCTGACTAAACGGTGCCCTCGTCATGGATTGATCCAAAAAAGCCAACCATTCCCGCCCCGTTAAACTAGCCACTTCTGCTCTAGGAGACACACTTATTGCCACACGACGCATTAAAATAGAGAGCTCTCGCAACTTCTTTTCAGTATCCTGATGCTCGTAGAGTTTAATTAACGCCAATTCTTTTTTAGCCGCTTTAACCGCTGTTTTACGCGTTAAATATCGATACAATCGATAGCTAGCAAACAAGGAAACTGGAATCAATAAGACTAATAACCACCAACCAATCGCGGGTGGCCATAAACCTATTACGTCTGGAAGATGAATATCTTTGAGGGGTAATTCTGTCGGCTGCATGTATTTTAAAAACAATAAAAAGAGAAACTATGATTCAACATTATCTTAAGCATTGCACCGGTTCATCTGAGGTACTGCATTGAATTAAAGTTAAGCCGCGTTTTTTAGCCAAAGTCTCAAGGTGCTGTTGACGTTGCTGAAAATGTTGCTGATAACTTAAGAGACGCTGTTGATCATAGGTATCAATAATAACCTCACGATCACTATCCGTAAAACGAAACCGCCCTTTGGCAGGCAAACTTATTTCTAAAGGATCATAAATAAAAATTAACACCACTTCACAATGCTGAGACAACTTTGCAATACCGGTATCAACCGCGTCATTTAGTCCCCGAAAATCGCTAATAATATAAACCAAACTGCCAGGTCGTGCATGTTGCGCCAACCGTGCAAGAGCGGCATCTAAAGTAACCTTAAGCACCGAAGAAACTCGATCCGATACTTTTTGAGAAAGCTCTTCTTTTTCGACCAAGTGATGTAAAAAACGCAACACCGCATGACGGCCATTTTGTGGCTTTAACTCCAAACAAGTCTGCTCAGAGAATACTTGCCCACCAATTCGATCACCCTGATATTCAGCTGCCCACGCTAATAAACTAGCCAATTTTGCGGCTAATACGGATTTAAAAACACCGCGAGTCGCAAACTGCATCGTAGAACGATTATCAACGGCAATAAAAACCGGTCTCTCCCGCTCTTCTCTAAAAACTTTAGTATGCGTTTTACCGGTGCGTGCGGTCACGCGCCAATCAATACTGCGAATATCATCACCCGGTTGATACAATCTGGCTTCATCAAACTCCATACCTCGACCTTTAAAGCGAGAGACATAGCCACCGCTTTGTTGAGCTCGATGTTTACCTTTGTGTAAACGAATTCGAGTGGCCATCTTCGCTAAATCAATCAGCGTTTTTAAGGACACAGATACCCGTTCACTTTTTAACACCGGATTAACCGCTATCGTGTCATTAAATAGCATCAAGGAACCGCAATTCTAGCAATCAGTTCTTTAATAAAATGATCCGTAGTAATACCCTCTGCTTCGGCCTCATACGATAAAATCAACCGATGTCTTAAGACATCAAAAGCCATTTCTTGAATATCATCAGGACTCACAAAATCACGTTGTGATAACCACGCCTTTGCTCTTGCGCAACGATCTAAAGCAATACTAGCTCTTGGACTTGCCCCATATTGTAACCATGAAGCTAAATCTTGACCATACGCGCTAGGATTGCGCGTAGCTAATATAATTTGGAGCAGATAATCCTCTAATCTATCAGCCATATAGATATCTAAAACCTCATTGCGTGCCTCAAATAAAGTACTTTGACTAATCGGCTCAAAAGTTTCTAAACTTTTTAAAGTTTCAGAACGTGCCTCAGTTCTTGCTAGATGCAAAATACTTTTTTCATGTTCTGGCTTAGGGTAATCTACTTTAACATGAAGTAAAAATCGATCTAACTGTGCCTCAGGTAAAGGATAAGTCCCCTCTTGCTCAATAGGATTTTGCGTCGCCATAACCATAAACAATTTAGGTAACGCATAGGTGGCTTGACCCACGGTAATTTGTCGCTCGGCCATCGCTTCTAATAAAGCGGCCTGAACTTTAGCAGGAGAGCGATTAATTTCATCCGCTAAAATCAAATTATGGAATAAAGGCCCTTGTTGAAACTCGAAGGTGCCTTGCTGAGGTCTATAAATTTCCGTACCGGTTAAATCAGCCGGTAATAAATCAGGCGTAAACTGTACCCGATGAAAATCCGCATGAATCCCTTTACTCAAGACATTAATGGCCCGAGTTTTAGCTAAGCCTGGAGCACCTTCAACTAGAATATGACCATCGGCTAAGAGCCCAATCAGCATTCTTTCAACAAGGACTTCCTGTCCAATAATTTCCTGATTAATATAATTCTTTAAGCCTATTAATAATGTTTGAGCTGTGCTTTTAGAGAGGTTTTGCATATAAAATAGCGTCTGAAATTAAATGAGTTGTTGGTAACCTAAACAATCTTTTTACTAAAAAGTTCCTTATTCTAACCGGATACGTCGTTAAACTTTGAATTTATTCTACCAATAGCCCACACCTACCCAGTTATAAAACGATTCGACTAACCGATTTCTAATTAAGGCGATCCCTTAATCACTATAAAACCTGACTCATCATAAATGACGCTTTATAAATCAAGGGTACCTGTACCTAGCCTATAGTTCTCTTAACACACGCAAAGGTGGGTGATTAAGCACCCGTTTAACACCTAAAAACCCCACAAGGCTTACAAACACAGAGCCAATTAAAGGGATCATCAGTCCCATTGAAAAACTAAACTGATATTCAATGACCATCACATACCTATACAACGCATAGACTATTGATTGACTAATCAGTACCGCCAAAATACCCGAGATCAAGCCTAATAAACCAAATTCTATCCACTGCGTCTTTCTTAAAAATGACTTATTAGCACCAAAGGTCCGAAGGATAGCCCCTTCATAAATTCGATTATCTAAGGTTGCATAAACGGCCGCAAATAACACCGTAAATCCTGCCATTAAAGCGAAGTACAACAAATAATTAACGGCCTGTGTTAATTGCATCAATAGGGTCTTAAATTGCTTTAGAATAAGATCCACTTCAAGAACGGTAATACCTGGGTATTTCTTAACTAAAGTATTTAAAAAATCTTTTTGACTCTCCGGCAAATAAAAACTAGTAATAAACGTACTAGGAAACTGATTTAACACCCCCGGAGAAAAAATCATATAAAAATTGGGCTTCATGGTGTCCCATCTCAATTCCCTTAGACTGCTTACCGCGACAGACACTAACTGATTATCAATAGAAAAAGTAAGTTGGTCCCCTAACTTTATTTTTAAGCTATCCGCTAACTTCTTTTCAACAGAAACACTAGGTGATTGTGTTGGCTCCCACCAACTCCCTGCTAGAATTTTATTATCCTCGGGTAACTCATCCGTCCACGTTAAACTTAATTCTCGATGTGTGGCGTTATCACCTTGTGAATCTTTACTGACAAACTTCTGCACCGGTGTACGATTAATTTCAATGAGACGCCCTCTCACCACGGGATAAAATTGACTACCTTTAATATTTTGTTGCTGCAAGTCTGCTTTAAAAGCCAATTGTTGCTCAGGAAAAATATTTAACGCAAAATGATTTGGCGCATTATCGGGTAACTGTTGCTGCCAATTATTAATTAAATCATTACGCACTGTAAAACTAAGTGACATTGCCGCTAACGTCAAACTAAACGCTAATAATTGAATAACACTCGCACGAGGATCTCTTAACAAGCCTTGCATGCCAAAACGCGCGGTTAAGCTGAGTGCAGGTAATCCTAAAGTAATCAATTTCAACACACCATAAATCACACCACCCAACACCAACAAAGTCGCTAAACCGCCCCCCAAAATAGTCCCCGTCATTTTTGTATCCGTGGTGTAACGCCAAATTAATAACGCGACCACCGTTATTGAAAGACCATACATTAACCAAGCACTAATTGGTAAAGGCTGTAAATCCCGACGCAGAACCCGTAAAGGAGAAACGCCTTTTAAGCGTAAAAGAGGTGGTAAAGCAAACACCCATAACACGACCAACCCCATCATGAAACCAAAACCAACGGCCGCAAAACTCGGCGTCACCCATTGTTGCGGCAACAACTCTTTGAGTAATTGAAATAAAGTTTCTTGTACAAACCAACCCATTACACAACCGACTGCACTGGCTATGCCACCTAATATTAAAAATTGACTGCCATATAACCACAAGATCTCTCGCTGTTGACAACCCAAACAACGTAACAAAGCCGTGGCATCAAAATGTCTTTCTGTATAACGCCGGGTCGCCATAGCAATCGCCACACCAGAAATCAAGATCACCACAATACTCGACAACCCTAAATAGCGCTCTGCTCTTAGTAATGCTGTACCTAACTCAGGACGATCTTCATGAATATCCATCAAATGTTGCGACGGATTAAGTTGTGGCTTTAACCATTGTTTAAAATCAAGAATGGCATTGGGTTCACCACTAAATTGAAAGAAATAATGCACATGACTGCCAGGTTGAATAATACCGGTGGCGACTAAGTCTGCATCATTAAGCATTACCCGTGGTGAAAAACTATAGAAATCCCCTTTTTTATCCGGCTCATAGGTAATAATGTTCCGAATGACTAACGATTTTTCACCAACGGTCAGTGCATCACCTATAGTTAGCTTAAGTGCTGACAACACGCGCTTATCAACCCACACAGTCCCCAGTTCTGGTCCTTTTTGTGTACTTATTTCAGTCGCATAATCTACAATCGTCGTCTTTAAAAAACCACGCAAGGGGTAAGTGCTACTCACCGCCTTAACACCAGCCAATAAAATCTCTTCATGCTCCATTAACACACTGGGAAATTCTACCGTTTGCGAAGCCGATAAATTAAGCGCTTTCGCATGAGCGATCCAATCAGTTGAAATTGGTGTTGAGCAGGCAATCACTAAATCAGCCGCTAAAAATTCAGCCGCTTGCTGAATCATCGTGCGCTGTAAGCGATCAGAGAATAAGGTAATGGCCGTTGAACTGGTAACCGCGATGAGCAACGCTAAAATCAAGAGCGTCAATTCACCCGAACGACTATCCCGCCACAATAAGCGCAAAGCTAAATTAAAACGACTCATACTTGGCGACCCGCTTCAATTTTAATAGTCCTTTGACAACGTGCCGCTAAAATTGAGTCATGCGTCACTAAAATTAATGTCGTTTTATTTTCTGAATTTAATTCAAACAATAAATTAATAATCGTTTCACCAGTTTTACTGTCTAAATTTCCAGTGGGTTCATCTGCAAAAAGAATAGCTGGCTGTGTCGAAAATGCTCTTGCTAAAGCCACGCGTTGTTGCTCTCCCCCTGACAACTGTTTGGGGGTATGCGATAAACGATGCCCCAAACCGACTCGGGTTAATAAAGACGTAGCGACTTCTTTCGCATTTTTATCGCCTCTTAACTCTAAAGGCAACATCACATTTTCTAAGGCCGTTAAGCACTGTAATAACTGAAACGACTGAAAAACGAAACCAATCAACTTATTACGCATGGCTGCTCGGCCATCTTCATCCATCGCGGTGAGTGATTTTCCCGCCAATTTAATCGAACCTGTGGTCGGCGTATCTAAACCGGCCAGTAAACCAATCAGTGTTGATTTACCCGAACCCGACTCCCCTATAATAGCAATACTTTCTCCCGGGTTGATTATCAAATCTATCGATGACAATATATGCAACATTCCATCTGAAGTAGCCACGGCTTTACCTAAGTCTTCTGTTACTATAATTGGATTTAATGTCTGTTTAAGTTGAGATTGCATCATGTCTAAGTTTTTATTTGCGATTATTATGTTATGCCTACCAGAATTGGTAATAGCCCAATCTCAACCCATTCTAGTCTTGGGTGATAGTATCAGCGCCGGCTATGGTCTCGAAGTAAGTCAAGGCTGGGTCTCTATATTAGAGAAAAAGCTTATTGAAACCAACCGTCATTATAGTATTATAAATGCCAGTATCAGTGGAGAAACAAGTGCAGGTGGCTTATCCCGTCTTAATGCACTATTATCAACCCATAAACCCAGCATTATATTAGTTCAACTGGGTGCTAATGATGGTCTGAGAGGTCTTTCACCAGTACAAATGAAAAATAATCTATCTGAAATTGTACATCTTAGCCAACAATCTGGAGCTAAAGTGATTTTGTTAGCCATGAAAATTCCACCTAATTATGGAAAACGATATGTTGAACAGTTTTATGCCGTTTATCCACAATTAGCCCAAGCGTTAACTGTTCAGCTAGTGCCTTTTATTCTCGAAGATGTCGCACTAAATAAAGATTTAATGCAGGCAGACGGACTCCATCCTAATGCCAAAGCACAATCTATACTGGCCGATAAAATTGAGCCTTATCTTTTTCCCCTACTAAAATAAACGAGAGTGAACTCATGATTGCCTTAACTTTAAAACAAGCCAACCTTATCATTAACACTGCGACCCATATCGCTAGAGAATTAAATTTGGCCCCCCTAACCGTGGTAGTACTCGATACAGCCGGCCATGTTAAGGCAATGCAAAGAGAGGACGGCGCCAGCATGATAAGACAACAAATTGCGACTGCAAAAGCCTGGGGAGCCGTTAACATGGGTGTTTCATCACGTAGCTTGGCGGGTGTCGCCTCACAACGACCTGACTTTATGAATGCTTTAATTGATGTTGCAGGCGGTAGGATTATGCCTGTTCCAGGCGGCGTGCTTATTCGTGACGCAGAAAATAATTTACTGGGCGCTGTCGGTATTAGCGGTGATGTTTCTGATCAAGATGAACGCTGTGCCATTGCTGGAATTGAGGCTGTCGGGTTTTTTGCAGTTGTTTAAGCGTTAAATTACAAAGCTAGCTATTTTTACAAATCACTTACTGACCCAGTCAAATCATTCCGCGACTGATTTGGTAAGTGACTCATTGCGGCAAAGCGCAACAATTTCCCGGCATGTTAAGATGATTGTTCAGTCTAGAAAATCACTCGTCTATTTTTGCTATTGAGTGCTCTTCACTTTGACCATCCTCAGCGCCTTTAGGCTTAAATAACCGAGAAAATAGTAAACCCGCCTCAAAAAGCATCCACATCGGGACCGCTAATAAAGTTTGAGAGATCGCATCCGGTGGTGTTAAAAATGCCCCAATGACAAAAGCACCCACGATCACATAAGGTCGCTTTTCAGCGAGACTATCTGGCGTTACTAAGCCCGTCCAAACCATCACTATGGTAAATATTGGCACTTCAAAACAAATTCCAAACGCAAAAAACAACGTTAAAACAAAATCTAAATATTTGGCAATATCGGTCATAACAGCGACACCCTCGGGGGCGGCGGCCGTTAAGAAACCAAAGATTAGAGGAAATACCACAAAATAGGCAAAAACTACGCCTAAATAAAACAGCAAGGTACTGGCAATCAGTAACGGAAAAATCATCCGTCGTTCATGCTTATAAAGACCGGGGGCTACAAAAGCCCAAAACTGATACAAAATAACCGGTACTGAAATAAAAACAGCTAACACTAAAGCTAACTTAAACGGTGTAAAAAAAGGCGAAGCCACATCAATAGCAATCATCGTGCTATTCGCAGGCATGTGCTTCATCAAAGGGCCAGCTAACAGACTATAAATGTCATTGGCATAAGCTGATAAAGCTAAAAATACCACAATGACACACAGCACAACTTTTAATAGTCGGTTACGCAGCTCAATCAGATGACTGATGAACGGTTGGACGGCCTCTTCAATTTTATTTTGAGTCATTATTAGACGTTATATCAGTTTCAGACGTTGTTAAGGACTCTTGCACGGATGAGTTTATTGCCTCTGCTTCAAGGCTTGCTTCCTGCAGTCTTAGATGAAAATCTTCTAAATCTGCTTGGTCTTTTAAGATCTGCCTTAACTCTTCTTGATGTAATTCTTGTTTAATTTCAGCTTTAACATTAGCCATCATTGTTCGAGATTTCCCTATCCAAAAACCAGCCAATCTAGCGACTTTGGGTAAACGCTCTGGTCCAATGACAATTAAACTTACCAGACCAATCATGACTAATTCAGAAAACCCGATATCAAACATATTAAACTTTTTCGTTCTTTTTGGAGGTGACTTCACCTTCAATTGTTTCGTCTACCGAGGCATCCGTTGGCTTTTGATCCTCTTCGCCGTCTTTAATGGCCGATCGAAAACTTTTAATAGCTCCGCCTAAATCAGCACCCACATTTTTCAATTTCTTAGTCCCAAATACGACAATAACAATGACTAAAATAACCAATAATTCTTTGATTCCAATGCCCATTTTTTACTCCAGTTTTTATCAGTAAATTGAAGCGACCTTGCGTACTTAAGCTATTCAACCGCTTGGATGCCTTGATGTGTTCAGTTTTTATTTCGTGCGTTGCGCTTTCTCGTCTATTCCAGATAAACCAAAACGACGTTGTAACTCATTTAGAACATGTTCAGGCCCTAAACCTTGCTCTGCCAATAACACCATACAGTGAAACCACAAATCCGCTGTTTCATAGACAATCTGTTCTTTATCACCGTCTTTAGCGGCAATGATTGTTTCTGCGGCCTCTTCACCAATCTTTTTCAAGATTGTATTTGTGCCTTTTGCATAAAGGCTGGCTACATAAGATTTATCGGCAGACTCTAATTTACGTTGTTCTAGTATTTCTGCGAGTTGTTGTAATACGTTACTCATGTTTAGTATAAATTTGCTGAGGGTCTTTTAAAATCGGTTCTGATGTTTGCCATTCTTGATCAACTAACCGCCGATAAAAACAGCTCTCACGACCAGTATGGCAGGCTATTCCACCTTCTTGTTCAATCTTTAACAGGATAACATCTTCATCGCAGTCTATATATAAATCTAACACTTTTTGTCGATGACCTGACTCTTCACCTTTGCGCCATAAGCGCTGACGTGATCTAGACCAATAGACGGCATAACCTTCGGCAACGGTTAAAGCTATGGACTCACGATTCATCCAAGCAAACATCAAGATTTTTCCACTGTCTGCTTGTTGCGCTATCACAGGGCATAAGCCATCCTCTGTCCATTTTATTTCATTTAACCAGGCATCACTCATAAGCGCATTTCAATCCCTTGAGCAGCCATGTGTTCTTTCGCTTCTTGAATCGTATATTCAGCAAAATGAAAAATACTCGCTGCCAATACCGCATCAGCTTTACCTTCTAGCACACCCGCAGCTAAATGATCTAAATTACCTACGCCACCCGAGGCAATCACGGGAACATTAACCGCCTCACTAATCGTGCGGGTTAATAATAAATCAAAACCTTCACGGGTACCATCTCTATCCATACTGGTCAAAAGAATCTCACCTGCACCATACTCAACCATTTTCTTGGCCCATTCAATGGCATCAATCCCAGTGGCTTTACGCCCGCCATGAGTAAAGATTTCCCAACGATTGACTTCGCCTTCAGCACTCACTTTTTTAGCATCAATCGCCACAACGATACATTGAGAACCAAAGCGCTGAGCCGCTTCGCGCACAAACTCCGGATTAAATACCGCTGCACTATTAATACCGACCTTATCTGCGCCGGCATTGAGCATTCGACGAATATCTTCCAAGGTCCTAATACCGCCACCGACCGTCAACGGGATAAAGACCTCACTAGCCACTTGTTCAACGACGTGTACCATGGTGTCACGATTATCGTGCGTCGCGGTAATATCTAAAAAAGTAATCTCGTCAGCGCCTTCACGATCATAGCGTCTTGCAACTTCTACAGGATCTCCAGCATCACGAATATCCACAAATTGCACGCCCTTAACCACTCGGCCATTCGCGACATCCAAACACGGAATAATACGTTTAGCTAAACTCATGAGATGGCATAAGTTTCAGCTAATTTTTCAGCTTCGGCAAAATCCAAAGTGCCTTCATAAATAGCCCGCCCAGTAATCGCACCCATAATTCCTTCATGAGCGACTTCACCTAAGGCTTTAATATCGTCAATATTAGTAATACCCCCTGAAGCAATCACCGGAATTTTGATAGCACGGGCTAAACGAACTGTCGCCTCAACATTGACGCCCTGCATCATACCGTCTCTGGATATATCCGTATAAATGATAGCTTCTACACCATCAGCCTCAAAGTGTTGAGCTAAATCAATCACATCGTGTTTAGACAACTTGGACCAACCATCAATGGCAACTTTACCGTCTTTTGCATCTAAGCCCACAATGATTCGACGCGGATACTCAAGCGCCATATCTCTAACAAAATGAGGTTCATTAACCGCCTTAGTACCGATAATAACGTATTCAACACCCGCATTTAAATAGGCTTCAATCGTCTCTTCATCACGAATACCGCCGCCAATTTGTACGGGTACATGAGGGTAAGCTTCAACAATCGCATGAATCACATCCGCATTAATCGGTTTGCCAGCAAAAGCACCGTCTAAATCGACTAAGTGAATTCTTTTAGCGCCAGCCGCAACCCAGCGTCCAGCAACAGCCACAGGATCATCAGAAAAGATGGTGTTATCATCCATACGTCCTTGACGTAAACGAACACATTTTCCTTCTTTCAAATCGATAGCAGGTATTAACAACATAGAGATTGAATCCTTATCAAAAGGTAGATTTTTAAACTTGACCATCCCAGTGTAAAAAGTTACTGAGCAATTGTAATCCAACGGCTTGACTTTTTTCTGGGTGAAATTGTACTGCGAATACATTGTCTTGAGCCAAAGCACAAGCAAAAGCAGTGGGATAGTCTGTGGTAGCAGCGACCAAAGACCTATCATTAGGAGCGGCATAATAACTATGCACAAAATAAAATCGACTCGCTTGTGGAATATTATTCCATAAAGGGTGCGATAAAAATTGGACTTGATTCCAACCCATGTGAGGAATTTTTAAATTATTTCCTTGAGCATCCACTAACGAATCAGAAAATCTCATTACATGTCCGGGCAAAATATTCAGCCCTTGTGTACTGCCATTTTCTTCACTGTCTGTTAATAAAGCCTGCATACCTAAACAAATACCGAGTAAAGGCTTACTTTTAGCGACCTCTTTAATAACCTCCGCTAAATGTGTCTCGTTAAGGGCTTGCATACAGTCACGCATAGCGCCAACACCAGGAAAAACCACGCGATCGGCTTTTAAAATCAACTCAGGATCGGAAACAATTTGGACATCGACCTGAGGCGCTGCATGTTGCAGTGCTTTTGCAATTGAATGCAAATTACCCATTCCATAATCAATAACAGCGACAGAAGACATAAAACAATTCTAAATTTAATAAATGTAGGGCTTAAAGAGAGCCTTTGGTAGAGGGCATTATACCCGCCATTCGTTCATCTGCGGTAATTGCCATCCGTATCGCTCTTCCGAACGCTTTAAAAATGGTTTCAGCCACATGATGTGCATTAGCACCTTTCAAGTTATCAATATGCAAAGTAACCCCGGCATGATTCACAAAACCTTGAAAAAATTCTCTAAATAAATCCACGTCAAAGCGTCCAATCATCGCCTTAGGGTATTTAACATCATAAAATAGACCCGGACGTCCAGAAAAATCAATCACCACTCGAGATAAAGATTCATCTAAAGGCACATAAGCATGTCCATAACGACAAATACCTTTTTTATCACCTATCGCCTTAGCAAAAGCCTGACCTAAAGTGATACCAATATCTTCAACCGTGTGATGCGCATCAATCTCCAAATCACCCACCGCATGAATATCCATATCAATCAGACCATGCCGTGCAATTTGATCCAACATGTGATCTAGAAAAGGCACACCGGTGACAAACGCCGCCTGCCCTGTTCCATCTAAGTTAATTTTAATTTTAATTTGAGTTTCGAGCGTATTGCGCTCGACTTCAGTCATTCGTTGAATCATGATTTTCAAATAAAATAGGCGAACACCAACATGTTCACAATGCATTAATAAAAAAATGGACGATATAAAGCGTCCATTTTTCCAAACCTTACCGCAGGGAAACCCTATAAAAGAACTTCCCTAACACAGATTAACCTTTAGACGCTCTTTTACGTTCGTTTTCAGTTAATAATTTTTTACGTAAACGAATAGATTTAGGTGTTACTTCCACTAATTCGTCTTCAGCAATAAACTCTAAAGCTTGCTCTAAAGTTAACTTTTGAATACGTGCCAACACTAAACTCTCATCAGTACCCGAGGCACGAACGTTTGTTAATTGCTTTGGTTTACAAGGGTTCACACATAAATCATTACTACGTGAATGTAAGCCAACCAACATTCCTTCATAGATTTCATCGCCATTAACCAACAACAATTCGCCACGTTCTTGTAACGGATGTAAAGAGTAAGTCACCGCCTTACCCGCTACCATAGAAATCATAACGCCACGCATACGACTGCCTACATCGCCCGCTTTCATTGGACCGTAATGATCAAAAACGTGATACAACAAACCAGAACCAGACGTCGCGGTCATAAACTCTGTTTGGAAGCCGATTAAGCCACGTGAAGGCATCATATACTCTAAACGAATACGACCTTTGCCATCGGGAACCATATTGGTTAAATCACCTTTACGATCACCCAATTTCTCCATAATGCTACCTTGGTGTTCTTCTTCAACCTCAATAGTTACCATTTCAAAAGGTTCGCATTTCTTACCATCAATTTCTTTAAGAATAACTTCAGGACGTGATACGCCCATTTCGAAACCTTCACGACGCATGTTTTCAATTAATACTGATAAATGCAACTCGCCACGACCGGATACTTTAAATTTATCTGGGTCACCGGTATCTTCAACTTTTAAGGCTACGTTATGTTGTAATTCTTTATCTAAACGATCACGAATCTGACGAGTCGTAACAAATTTGCCTTCTCTACCCGCAAACGGTGAATTATTAACTTGGAATGTCATTGTTACAGTCGGCTCATCCACCGATAAAGGTGTCATCGCTTCAACGCAATCAGGGTGACATAAAGTATCCGAAATTTCTAATTTTTCGATACCAGCGAAAGCGATAATATCCCCTGCGCGGGCATCAGCAACCTCAACACGCTCTAAACCATGGAAACCATAGATTTGTAACATTCTTACTTTACGCTCAACACCTTCACGGTTAATGACCACTAAAGGTTGGTTTGGCTTAATACTACCACGTTGAATCCGACCAATACCAATAACACCTACATAAGTATTGTAATCCAAGCTAGATACTTGCATTTGGAAAGGGCCATCGATATCAACAGGCGGAGGACTTACCTTATCAATGATAGTTTGAAATAATGGCGTCATATCACCATCAGTGATGTTATGATCCAAGCCCGCATAACCATTAATCGCCGAAGCATACACGATAGGGAAATCAAGCTGTTCATCCGTCGCACCTAAACGATCGAACAAATCAAACGTTTGATCCACAACCCAATCAGGACGCGCGCCCGGACGATCAATTTTATTAATAACAACAATCGGTTTTAAACCTAAAGCAAACGCCTTTTGAGTCACAAAACGAGTTTGTGGCATAGGACCATCAACCGCATCAACTAATAACAATACAGAATCAACCATCGACAATACACGCTCTACTTCACCACCAAAATCAGCATGGCCTGGGGTGTCAACGATATTAATGTGATAACCGTTCCAATCTAACGCCGTATTTTTTGCCAAAATGGTAATACCGCGTTCTTTTTCAATATCATTTGAATCCATTATGCGTTCAGTCACTTTTGCATGAGCTGCAAAGGTACCCGACTGCTGTAACAACTTATCAACCAAGGTCGTTTTACCGTGGTCAACGTGGGCAATAATGGCAATATTTCTTAATTTCTCAATCACTTTTTGTGTACTCTAATGGTTTTAATAAAATAGGTGTAAGGCACTCAATGCGTACCTTGTATAGTTCTTAATGTGTCCACATAAAAACTATTGGTAAATCTGGTTAGAAATTTATGCCCGTCATAGGCTTAATCACTATTAACTTTGAATCCAAGGCAAATTATGAAAACGCCAACCACCTAAATTACCTCGGTGATTATTCGTATCCAAAGGCCCTTCAAAACCATCAACAATATTAATGAGTCTTTGATAGCCTACAGCCTCCAACGCCTTTGCCGCATCTAATGAACGCTGTCCACTTCGACAGAGTAACAAAATAGGTGCCGTTTTATCGGTGACACGTTGTTTAACTTCATTCACAAACTGAGGATTTACCTGCCAGTCAGGCGCTTCTTTCCACGCAATATGAACTGCGCCTATGGGATGCCCCACAAAGCCATGCTCCATTTTTGT
Organism: uncultured Methylococcaceae bacterium; assembly: GCA_903863905.1. Lineage (GTDB taxonomy): Bacteria > Pseudomonadota > Gammaproteobacteria > Methylococcales > Methylomonadaceae > Methylobacter_C. The sequence continues at coordinate 11,367 of CAIPDT010000179.1, read as the reverse complement.
TCGCACATCAATTAAGATAGCGCTTGTATTTTGTTGTAACAATTCCCAAGACTGCTGAGGATTTAAATCTTCTATCATTTCTCTACCAATTGTCTTTGTTTTTGACCAACAAACTGTGCTTCATTCCTTAACCCCTGACTCAAATCACCTACCAAGGCATTTTCTCTATACAAAATAACCCGTAATGATGAAAATTGTCTTAAGAGCTCATTCTCTATTAACAAATAATCAAGATTATTAGGTGGAGTCGGCGTTATCTTTTCTCGTGTAAAAGTTTGATAAAAAAGCAATCCATCGGGTTTAAGTGCGCCTATTATCGCATCACTTAGAGTACGGTCAAGAAAACGACTCACAACGATGACATCAAAAGCACATTCTGAGAAAGATTTTGGGGTGATATTTTCGTGGCACGCATTGATATCTAACCCTTGCTGAGCCGCATAAGCATTTAATTTATTGATAGCAACAATTGAAATATCGTAGGCAGTGACCGCCAAACCTTTATTCGCTAAAAAAATGGCATTAGCGCCTAAACCAGACGCCAAATCTAAAGCATTTCCAGTTGCAGGTAACAAAAAATCATTTTTTATTAACACCTCAATAGGTAATAAACAGTCCGGCTCTAAGCCTTGGTATATTTTATCCCATTTATGTTGAATCGACGCGATCATTCAACCCCAGGCATACTGACCCGATGCTCCAACCAACTTTGCAGAAAATCCATAAACACTTTTACTTTCGCCGATAAATACTTTCTATGCGGATACACTGCATGAATATCTAAAGGCGGCAACGGATAATTTTCCAACACAACCTTAAGTGTACCATTTTCTATATCTCTACCGACAATATAGGTAGGTAACATAACCAAACCCAAACTATTAATCGCCGCAAGCCTAATTGGATGAGCGGCATTGGCTTGCATCCTACCAGAGACCGTCACGACTTTAAAACCTGTTTCACATTTAAACTGCCATTTATTACGGGGAGAAATCGCCCAATTCACTAAACAACTATGATTGGTTAAATCTTCAGGTGTTTTAGGTACACCGTAACGCTCTAAATACTCAGGAGAGCCACACACAACCAAAGATGAACTCGCTAATTTTCGAGCTACCATACTGGTATCTTCTAAAGCCCCCAAGAAAATAGCGACATCAATCCCTTCATCAATTAAATCCCCCGGACTCCCCTGCAAGATCATTTCAATCGTCAAATCTGTATGTATCTTTAAAAACTCGGCCACGGCTCGCGCAATATGGGTTGCACCAATCGCGGGAGGCGCACTAATTTTTAAGAGCCCTCGGGGCTCTGTTTGCAAATGAGTAATCGCCGATTCCATTTCTTCCACATCAAGCAACACTTGCTGACAACGTTCATAATAAGCCACACCCACATCCGTTAAACTTAAACTCCGAGTAGTACGATTTATTAAACGGGTTCCTAAGGAACCTTCCAACTGCATAATATGCTTGGTCGCCATTGCCCTAGATATCCCTAAATCACGCGCCCCCCCTGCAAAACTTCCGGCTTTAGCAACACGAACAAAAACCGTCATACTCGTTAATTTATCCATTTAATCCTCAGTACTCTAAAGCAAGATATGATGTCGTATCTACACCATTAATCAACAAAACACTTGACATTACACACCATTTCTAAATAAGAAACAATTTATTTAATATTTAGTATATTGTATACAAAAAATATCCCTGTATAGTAGTACCCATGTAAGAAAGCAACAAAATTTGTAATTCAGCAACTAGGCTGCCTAAACAGTTTTTAACATGATTACAGGATTAAGCTAATGAATAATTTAAAAAAAGACATAATTATTGGACTAATCTTCATTGCAGGTATTGCGAGCTTCATATCCGGTCAATTTATTATATCGACCGTGTTATTTGCCTCCACTGCCATTTATAGCAATATTGTAATGCGAGTTAAGACAAACAGCTAGGTGCAAACAGTTAACTACCTCCTGGTGTTATACCTCCAAGCAGTTCCTCCTCATAAATGCTCTGCTTGAATTTTCACCTCCTTTTGCGAATTTCGCACTAGGAGGTTTTTTTTGCCTATTATTTTGTATAATAATCCATCTAAATTTAATATAAGAATTACTTAAGTCAACGCTGTAGTTGCAAACATAAGGATAACAACCATGTCTTACGCAACCGTTTTAACGGCACTAGGCGGCGGCGTACTCATTGGTATTGCAGCGGGTCTACTCTTGTTTTTTAACAACAGAACAGCGGGTATTTCTGGAATTTTAGCGGGAATTTTAAAACCGTGGCAACTAGATAGTCAGTGGCGTTTAGCTTTTTTACTCGGACTCATCATTAGCGCCCCCTTATGGAAAGGACTCGGAGGAAATTTACACCTAGAACTCGATACCCCTCTCACTGTCTTAGCAATAGCGGGCCTCTTGGTTGGATACGGTACTCAACTGGGTGGCGGTTGTACGAGCGGTCATGGAATTTGTGGCAATGCTCGGCTTTCAAAAAGATCTATTATCGCCACACTTACCTTTATGGTCAGTGCGGGCATCACTGTATATATGGTGCGCCATGTCCTTTAAAAACACCTCCTTTAAATTAATTCTCAGTGCTTTTGCAAGTGGCTTAGTGTTTGGCTTTGGCTTAATTCTAGCCGGAATGACCAACCCATCTAAAGTATTGGCTTTTTTAGATGTGACAGGCCAGTGGGACCCCACCTTAGCCTTTGTAATGGCAGGTGCGTTATTAACCTTAGGTCTACTGCAATGGCGCATCCAAAAAAAGTATCGACATCACTTAACACCTGTTAATTCAAAATCAAACATAGATTCTAAACTCCTCTTAGGAGCCGCTATCTTTGGGATTGGCTGGGGCTTATCGGGCTTATGCCCAGGACCCGCTCTAGTGAGCTTAAGCTCCCAATTAACAGGCAGTTATGTATTTTTCCTTGCATTGATTGCCGGTATTTTTCTGTTTAAAATCACAGATCGCTAAACATCAACCTCACCAAAACGCAGAACTAAACTCTACGGCACTGGCACCCGTATTATTGGAATAATCTAATGCAGTCTCAGTATAATAATCGCCTTCAACGAAATTAAAGCCCGAATTTAAAGCTAACAAATCTAAACCTTTTTCATTTACTTGCTGCATGATACTAATACTATCTAAAGAAGCTATCTTTGCATTTAACTGTATTAATTTAGTCAACAACGCCTCATCATGCACATTTTTCTCCATGTTTCGCGCCGACAAACTCACATAATGTGGCGTTATTTTTTCTATTAAATTAAACGCCTCACTATCATGGATCAAATAATCAAACTTAAGCGCGATTTTATAACCTCTGTGACGATAGTTATCTAAACCCTTTATTAAATCTTGATAATAATTCGCATACTGACTATTGACTGACAACACAATAGCCACGTTATTGGTTTCCAAGCCACACTGGGTAATAACTTCTTGAAAATAAGCCCCATGATCTTGCTTAACACCCAAAATATGCCTAGGATCAACCTCTAAAAACAACGTGCCGTCTAAATGTATAAAAGACAAATAATTCAGCATGTGTACGGTTCGCGACAAGCGATCAAAGTTTATAATTGAATCAAAATCCGCCGAAGGTAAGGTATTATTTTCTAATAAAGATTCAATTTCATTACTATATAAATACTGTGTGGTATTGGGCGCCACAGCAATCTGTGCCAGATGCCCCACAATCAAATCAGGTTGTAAAGCTTGTCTTAACGGCTTTAAATGACTACCAATCTGAATTGGTCCAAACAGACCACTGACTTTACCCTCATCTAAAACAAAAGGCCGAAAACTAGAGCGATGTTCTCGACCTAACCGATCATTAAAATATTCAACTAAATGTTGTAATGGCATAAAAATATTCCAATTTCTTTAATCAATAACGATCAATCTAAGCCCGTTCATTTGCATAAACTAATAAATTACTCGCTTTCACCAACAAAAAAAGCGGGCCTTAAGCCCACATAAAAACATAACAAATTTCAGCTTAACCTCATGCAAAAACACTTAAATAACTGGAGTGCTGTTGACTTGATTGTAGAATAATTGAATTCTAATCAATAATAAAACGATATAAATAGATACTTATATCTTATAAAAAGATAAATAACGTTTCTGACTCTTTTACCCAGTAGCTAAATACCTTAGCTTTCATATACAATCTACCTACCTCTATAGACCTGGAATATCGATGCCAAAGAACCGTTTTATTAGTCAATTGATAAGCAGTTTTTTTGATCTAGCCCCGATACTTGCAGTGGTCATCGTCTTTCAAGTATTGATTATTCGCCAACCCTTATCCAACGTCATTGAATTAATCACTGGCACCTGCTTTGTGATTATTGGCTTAACCCTCTTTATACAAGGCATCGAACTGAGTCTATTTCCGCTAGGCGAATCGATGGCGTATGCCTTCGCCCGTAAAGGTAGTTTATTTTGGCTGCTGTTTTTTGCTTTTTGTTTAGGCTTTGGAGCGGCCATTGCCGAACCTGCCGTCATCATCGTCGCCAAAAAAGCCGCACACATAGCCAGCTTACATCATGTTATTGAAGCCACAGCAGATGCAGAAATGTATTACGCGCTTGGTTTACGCTTAACTATCGCGCTCTCCGTTGGTTTAGCCCTGCTAATGGGCGTCTTTAGACTTCTTAAAGGCTGGCACGTGCATTACCCCATCATTTTGGTATACACTTGCATCGCCTTAATCAGTCCCTTTGCCCCTCATCATATTATTGGCATTGCTTACGACTCAGGCGGCCTTGCTACCTCAACCATTACGGTTCCGTTAGTTACTGCGCTCGGGGTAGGACTTGCCACCGCGATTAAAGGCCGTAATCCAATGACAGATGGTTTTGGCTTAGTCGTGTTAGCCTCACTCACTCCAATTATTTTCGTGATGCTTTATGGGATTATTATATGAATGAAATTCTCTCTCAGTTGGGCCTAAACTTATTCAATACCTGTAGAGATTTTTTTCCTATTGCCGTTGTCTTAATTGGTTTTCAATTTGTAGTGATTCGTAAACCATTAACTAATCCACGCAAAATCATCACCGGTTTTATCTTTGTGTTACTTGGCTTGGTATTTTTCCTTCAAGGCCTAGACTTAGCATTATTTCCGATTGGAAAACTAATGGCCTCACAATTAACGACACCTGAATTTTTAGGCACTCAATCGAGGGACACGACGTTAACTTGGCTTACTTATGCAGGCGTGTATAGTTTTGCCGCCAGCATTGGTTTTGCCGCCGCCTTAGCAGAACCCTCATTGCTTGCCGTGGCTCTTAAAGCCGAACAAATATCTGGGGGCACGATTAAGGCATGGGGTTTAAGATTAGCTGTTGCTATTGGCTTTGGTTTTGGTCTAGCGCTTGGCACTTTTAGAATCATTACCGGCACAGAGCTTTATATCTTTATTATTATCGGTTTTATCATCGCCATCTTTCAAACGTTGTTTGCGCATAAATCAATTATAGGGGTCGCTTTTGATTCGGGCACCGTCACCACAACCCTCGTAACGGTACCCTTAGTAAGCGCTTTAGGAGAGGGCCTAGCCCAAGCCATTCCGAATAGGAACCCGCTGTTAGATGGCTTTGGCCTGCTTGCCTTTGCGAGTCTTTTTCCCGTTATTGCTGTTTTAGGTTACGCGCAAATCGCGCAGTGGCTTAGTAATCACTCTTTCTTATCTAAACCCTGAGGAAATCAATGCACTTTAAATTAATTATTGCCTTTGTCGAAGACGATAAAACAGATACCGTTTTGGATGCCGCTCGTCAAAGTGGCGCTAAAGGTGCCACTGTTATTAATCATGCCCGTGGCGAAGGCCTCGTACAATCCAAAACATTTTTTGGCTTAAACCTAGAATCGCCCCGAGACGTTCTTTTATTTTTAGTCGAAGAACACCTCAGCCGACATATCTTAGAAAAAATTGCTAAAGTAGCTGAGTTTGATAGCGAACCCGGCACAGGCATAGCCTTTCAAATAGATGTTGAAGATGCCATTGGGGTGATGCGTCAAGTTGAAGAATTAACCCACGAAATTGAGGACAAACTATGATATCAACCAAAGCCCCCATCCGCGTAAAAGACGTCATGAAAACCGACTTTGGTACTATCGATGGCATTGCCACCGTTGCCGATGCCCTCAGAAAAATGAAATTTTTAAAAACCGCCGTTCTGATTGTAAACAAGCGTAATGAGAATGATGAATATGGCATGGTCACCTCAGGTGACATTGCTCGACATGTACTTGCCAGAGATCGCGCACCTGACAGAGTTAATGTGTATGAAATAATGAGCAAGCCCGTTATTTCAGTGCATCCTGACATGGATATCCGCTACTGCTCTCGACTTTTTGCCAACTATAACTTAGTTAGAGCCCCTGTTTTAGAACATAATATAGTCGTTGGAATGGTCAGTCCAAATGCTTTAGTTTTAGATGGATTGTACAAAACATTTCAATAAATAGCATTTTACCTAAAATATCAGTACAATTCGCAGTTGCAGAGTATAGATATTGAACGCGAGGATGTCCCGGTTATCAATGTTGTAGTTCTGTGTTAACCGTAAGTTTTAATTTTAGGAGTTTTTCAAAATGGCAACAGGCACTGTAAAGTGGTTTAACAACACTAAAGGTTTTGGTTTTATAGCACCTTCTGATGGCGGCGAAGATGTGTTCGTTCATCACTCGGTTATTCAGGGAGACGGCTTCAAAACCTTAACTGAAAATCAAACCGTGACTTTTGACATCGAAAAGGGACCAAAAGGATTAACCGCTACCAACGTATATCCTAAGTAAGCGACAACATCTGTCTCAAAAAAAAGCTCTTGTCGAAAGACAAGAGCTTTTTTATTTTAAAGCAATTAAAACATCCAAGCTTATTTTAACGGCCGACCTTTAGCATCTTTGTTTACATGTCCCGAAAAGATTAAAATAGCATCTACAAAACCCCAAAGCGCTCCATAACCCACCGTACCAATTGTTACCAATAACTGAGCAAGCCCCACCCAATAAAAACCTAAGTAAATACGATGTATGCCTGTATAGCCAAAAAGCAAGGCTAAAGCCGCCGCAACGTACTTATATTTAACCGCTGCCGGAGGCGCTAACGCAGCACCCACTAAATTAATTTTACGAGCCGCAGTCTCTTCAACTTCAAAAGTAATCTCATCCCCTTCATCGGGTGGCACTTGTGCTAACCAATCCTCTATATGAAACGTATACGTTTTATCTGCACTCTTTACAACACCTGTTTTAGCGTCGGCATCGTAACTGTCAATCTGTCCCAACATTTGTATTCCTTAATCGTTAAGTGTTTTCTTAAGCCGCTGTTAATGCTTGCTCTAAATCGGCTAACAAGTCATCGATATGCTCAATACCAATCGATAAGCGCACGGTCTCTTCAGTGACACCCGCTTTAAGCAATTCTTCAGGTGATAACTGTCTATGCGTTGTAGAGGCTGGATGACACGCTAAAGACTTCGCATCACCAATATTAACTAAGCGCGTAAATAACTTTAAAGCGTCTTGAAAGTTCTCACCGGCTTTGCGTCCATCTTTTAAACCAAAGGTCAAAATACCCGAAGCACGACCGCCCATGTATTTATCGACTAACGATTTATCAGCGTGATCGTCTAAGCCCGCATAATTAACCCACGCCACTTTACTATGTGCACGTAAGAATTGAGCGACTTTAAGCGTATTTTCACAGATTCTATCCATGCGTAACGCTAAGGTTTCAATACCTTGCAAAATTAAGAATGAATTAAACGGAGAAATAGCCGCACCGGTATTTCTTAACGGAACCACACGCGCACGACCAATATAAGCCGCAGGCCCTAAAGCCTCGGTATAAACCACCCCATGATAAGACACATCCGGCTCATTTAAACGCTTAAAACGCGCCTTATGTTCTGCCCACGGAAATTGACCGCTATCAACAATAATCCCACCAATACTATTACCGTGCCCCCCCAAATACTTGGTTAAGGAATGCACCACGATATCTGCGCCATGTTCAATCGGGCGGCATAAATAAGGAGAAGGTACAGTATTATCAACAATTAAAGGAATACCATGACGATGCGCGATTTCGGCTAATACTTCAAAGTCAGTGATATTACCCAGTGGATTACCTACGGACTCACAAAAAATGGCTTTGGTTTTCTCATCAATTAACGCTTCAAAAGCATTAGGTTCACGATAATCCGCAAAACGCACCTCAATACCGTATTGAGGCAAGGTGTGCGCAAATAAATTATAGGTACCGCCGTATAAAGTAGACGCCGAGACAATATTATCGCCAGCTTCTGCAATAGTCATGATGGCATAAGTAATAGCGGCCATACCTGAGGCTAAAGCCAAGCCCGCTAAGCCACCTTCTAATGCTGCAACGCGCTTTTCTAATACATCCGTGGTTGGATTCATAATACGGGTATAAATATTACCCGCGACTTTTAAGTCAAATAAATCCGCGCCATGTTGAGTATCATCAAAAGCATAAGAGGTCGTTTGATAAATGGGAACCGCTACTGCCTTGGTGGTTGGATCAGGGCTATAGCCACCATGCACCGCTATTGTTTCTAATTTCATAAACTGATTAACCTTCAGCGGTCGTTGGGTCAATCATAGTTTTAATTTCTGACACACGATTAGCCGGAAAACCGCCTTGTTCCGCGTGTGCTCTTACTGTGGCCTCATCAGGAGCGATATAAACACAATACACTTTATCATCAGTTACATAACTTTCAACCCATTGAATTTTGGGGCCCATGTCACTTAAGATACCGCATGATTTTTGTGATATTCCTTGCAAGTCTTGCGCTGTTAAAGAACCTGCACCTGGAATTTCACGTTCTATAATGTATTTTGGCATTCTCATATCTCCTAGTTATTAATGATTAAGTACCACATGGAACGAATTGTTTTGGTTTTTAGTGTGCCATGCTTCAACGAATAATAGGACCCTAGGTCTTATTTTGTCAAAGGCTATTTTAAATTTAACGCCAATGCATTTAAATAGTAGCGGCCATAAATACTTGGCAGGGCAAACAAAGAGACTTAGCAAAAATAATTGATCAAGGTAAAATAAACAATCAGTCTATTAAGCGAGCCTACCTCTATGAACTCTAAGCATTTTTTAAATCCAACAACGGTGTGCAAATACCTCCGATGCACAAACCTTAATGCAATCCGGTGTTGCAGATAAATTAACTGAAGCACTACCCGATATAGCTGAACAATTACCCGCCGCTTTAGTATCTGGTGGTGAAATTCAAATCCCTATTGCTGATTATTTAAGCCATATTGCTAATACAGAAATCGATACCAGTTTAGCGGATCATCTTAGAGTAGAAGGTGAAGACTATACCCGTGCCACTGCAAAAGACTACATTGAAAGCCATGCGGAAGAGTTAAAAAATCACGTTGATAAAGCCGTTGCTGAGCATCAAGTAGATGATGCTTTTAAAACTTCAGTTGACTCAGTCAAGTCCATCATTAAAGATCAGCTTGATACAGCCAGTCATTTTGATAGTTCGGTTAATGATGCGTATGCCTCATTGGTAGCGCACTTCTTTGCTGTCCACGCCCAAAAGTTAGATACCACGCCTGAAGCCTTGTATCAACAATACCCGCTAAAGGTTGATAGTTTGTTATCAGAAGGGCAGGTGTTTGGGCAAAATGTTACGCCTAAAATGATGAAGCAACTTGAGTCAGACAATAGGTCAACATTACCCAAGATACCAACAGGGAATATATTTAAAAATGATGTTGGTAATGTCTCCCTTGATATTCGACTTCGGGCAGATGATGCAGAAAACAATACACTTAAGTCACAGCCAGAGACCATTAATATTTCTGACATCATACCAACACAAAAAAACCTAACAACAGGAAATATAAAGAGTGTAAAAGGCATTGCGGAAATACCTTATCTTATTAAACAGGGTGATAAATATTATGTGGTCGATGGTCATCATAGAATAGCGAGAGCCATATTAAATGGCTACGACACCATTGATGCACAGGTGTTTCATGCTGATGGAAAGGCACTTTATCAATCTGCAAACGATGAACCGCTTTTAGCACCTAATGGGAAACCATCAAACCTTAATGCTATGCAACACGCACAGGTCAGGACTGAGGCGTTTAAAAAGTGGTTTGGGGATTGGGAGACTGTAGCCAATCTAAACTGGCTAGATCATGGCGATACCGTTGTAAGCATGGTAGGCGATGAAATACCTACACTTAAAGGTATAGCAAAACTTGCTGACTGGATAGCTCAGAACTGGATAGATAGGAAAGAGACGGTTATTGATCGCAGTGATTTAGGTGAAATAACTATTGACAGAAAAGCAGTCAAAGATTCAGCCGCTCATGGGTTAAGTAAATCTAAAGTACAAGCTTATTACCTTGTTCCAGAGGTTATCCGAGATGGGAAAGTACTTGGCACATTGCCTCATCAGGTCGGCAAACCTGACGCTGTTATTATTGCGGCTCCAGTAAAGATAGGTGCGAATAACTACAAAATGTATGTTGAGGTAAGGCATGATGCAAATATGAAGCGCATGTACGTGCATGAGGTTGTGTTGAATGACCCCGCGACCGCGTTCAAAACCGCTGCCGAAGTTCCCGAAGGCTCAAAGCTACACAGCGCGAATCGTGGGGCTATATTTAGTTTCATACAAAACCTCAGAGATGTCAAGTCTTCCAAAGTCGTTGATGAAAACGGTGAACCTTTGGTGGTTTATCATGGGACTACCCTGATGGAAAGATCGAGTATGTTGAGCGCGTATTTGAGACCTCTGAAAAACATAAACCCAGACTCGTCACGAAGACGGTCTGGGTTAAGGTGACGACTGGTGTCAAGCCCAGCCCAACGCAAGTTTATAATCCTGATCACGATGTAAATCTACCATTTAAAGGCGGTCGTGTCAATCCAGATTCAGTCTCCAAAGTCGTCGATGAAAACGGTGAACCTTTGGTAGTTTATCATGGGACTACCGAAAATTTTACAGAGTTTGCAGGTAGACAAAGCTGGAAGGCACAATTTAAAGAAGACATTGGCACCTCCTATTTCACTTCAGATAAGGAAATGGCAGAAGGCTATGCAAACGGAAAAAATCCTATCGCTGTATTCTTGTCACTAAAAAACCCATACCAGTACAATGCTGATGGAATGTCATATTTTGGGGCTAATTACAATTCATTAACCAAGGCGCGAGAAGATGATCATGATGGGGTAATGATTACGAACGTAGAGGATACCTCTGCTGGCCAAGAAGAGCGCTTAATTGATACCTATATCACCTTTAGCCCCAACCAAATCAAATCAG
>CAIPDT010000178.1 GCA_903863905.1 uncultured Methylococcaceae bacterium | reverse complement strand
CTTAATGATGAAGATAGTAATGTTCGGGATCTAGCAAAAGCTAAATTGGCAATAGAAAATAAAATTAAACAATAACAAAATTATTCATAGGAAATCGACAATGAAACTAAATAAACATATCAAAGAAACCTTACTGTCAAGTGCTATTCTTATTGCTAGCAGTTATACCTCGACTGTTTTAGCTCATGACTTTGTTAGTAATTTAGGAGCGCCGGCGGGTGCGGGTGCTACTGATTTATTAAGAGTTGATTGCTTTAATGATTCAACTGCTGCTTCACAAAGTCCGACGCATCAAATGTTTATTCAAATTAACGATGGAACGGCGGCGGGTGGTAAATTAAGCGCAAGTGCGGCAGTTTACACGCCGGGTTATGGTAAAGCGACTACCGTAACAGATCCAACCGGTGGGGATGGGGTAGCTAGTCCATCTAAAACACTGACAGTGATAGGTGCCGATCAACAAGATAATCAATTTTTTATCACCGTTAATCATAGTGCAACGGGTGCTAAATCTTATACACTGAGTTATCATTGCCAAGATGCGTCAGGCCAGCATACGGGCACAAGCCTTCCTTTGACAGTATTACAAAATAATTAATTACATTTAAATCTAAAGTTACCTCACCATAAGTGATCTTTAATTTTTTTAAAATAACAGTGCGCTGAATAACTCGACTAAAAACAATAACACCATGACAAAAAAACTTTTTATACGATTGATCAGCGCCCTATTATTACTCTGCTTTACAAATGCGAGTCACAGTGAAGAAGTACATCGAGAAGCACCTCCATGCACATTGATATCATTAAACGACTCTCAACCTTTAAATTATTTACAACAATTTAAAGGCAAGGTGGTTTACGTAGATTTCTGGGCCTCTTGGTGTGGGCCTTGTGCTAAATCGTTTCCTTTTATGAATGATTTAGATCGAGATTTAAAATCAAAAGGTTTACAAGTCATTGGGGTCAACCTAGATGAAAACATTGAGGACGCCAAACAATTTTTAACAGAACAACCGGCTAACTTCATCATTGGTACTGATAGCAATCAAGAATGCGCCAAAAAATTTGACGTTAAGGCAATGCCTTCTTCTTACCTCATCAATAAAAATGGAGTTATTAAACAAATACACTTGGGATTTAGACCCGATGAAGCGCTAGAATTTAGAACTCTTGTAGAACAACTATTAGCCGAAAACCCTACCGTTCACCACTAATTTGACTTAGTTTTAAGTTGATAATACTGCATGAATAATCAGAATCTAGGACTCTATAAAAGAATCATTAAATTGATTTTTATTTTAGCCATAAGCCACACCCTTATAAACTGTACCTCCGTTCAACCTTGGCAACGTAGAAATTTAGCAAAACCACAAATGGCTTTAGATAGTGCGTCAATGATCAACGAACTACGTAGCCATAATTATGGTAGTCGTGAAGCAGGTTCTGGCGGTAATTCGGCCAGTGGAGGTGGATGTGGCTGTTACTAAACAAAAAAATCTTACCTTAAACGCCTTCACTGCGGCTGCTTTACTGTTACCGGGTTTAGTGGTTCCCTCTGCTCACGCCGCTGATAATGATGAAATGGATTTTCAATATAGCCATTACCAAGAAGGTAAACGTAATATTGGTGATGTTCCCAATAGTAAAAATCCAATTGAAGTGGACACTATTCAGGGTGGAGCTAAAACCTCGCTCTCCGATAGAGTTAAATTTACTTTTAAATATACCCAAGATACCTGGTCAGGTGCTACTCCAATAACCACAGCGCCCTTAACATTTTTAGGCAACAACCCCATACAAACAAACGGGGTAATCACCGGTGCCTCACCATTAATTACGGGGCGCATTAATGTTGATAAAAACAATAATTACTCCCCTGTCCAACAAGCCGGCGTTGAAAGTAATGGCATTATTCCAATCTATCAAAATAATAACCAACTGGTACATACCCTTTCTGTAGCTTCTCCAGAAACGCGTAAACAAGGCGATTTCAAACTGGGTTATGAGTGGGATGAAGCCGGCCTTGATGTTGGCGGTGGTCTTTCTGTCGAAAATGATTATGAATCCCGTTTTGGCAATGTAGGTGGATACTTCGATTTTAATCAAAAGCTAACCCGCTTAAATTTAGGCCTAAGCTATACGAATAGTGATACTAATGCATTAATCGATTACGATGCGCAAACCTATATAGATAAAAATGCTTATATGGCCTCAGGCCAACTTAATTCAACCCAAAATGGCCTACGCATGCAAAGTAATCGCCAAGATTGGGGCTCTAATATAGGCTTAACTCAAGTATTAACCGAAAACTCTCTCATACAAGGTACTGTAGGCTACACTCGAAGCACAGGCTATATGGCCAATCCTTACAAAGTCATGGAAGCGCTGTTTGTTGATCCAAATCAACCCCCTGATCTGATAAACCCTTTGGGTGACGGTAGAAATTTTTTCGGAGACGGCACACCCGCTAATATTGTCAATGCAGATGTAAAAGCGTTCCTTGAAAAACGCCCTGATTTACGAAACCAAGTTAACTTAGGCTCACGTTATGTACATTACTTAAGTTTTCTAGATGCAGCACTCCATCTGGACTATCATTTTTCAAATGATGACTGGGGAATTAAAGCGCATACCTTTGAAGGCGATTGGGTACAACCCATAGGTTCTGGCTGGACAGTGACTCCACGAATACGCTACTACTCTCAAGATGCGGCTGATTTTTATAAACCTTATTTAGTGATTAACCAAAAGGCATCTTCTAACAGTAATAATACCGATTATCAAAAATTACCGGACAACTATTCCAGTGATCAACGTTTATCGGCTTATGGTGCTTTAAGTGGCGGAATTTCTATTAGTAAGAAATTTGCTAAGGGCGTAACCCTTGATACCGGCTTTGAATATTATACCCACGCAGGTTCTTTAAAAATGGGTGGTGGTGGCGAAGCGGATTATGCCAACTTTAGTTATTACGTTGCCAACGCTTCACTTAAAGTTAACCTCTCAGCGTTGGGTCATATCAGTGGTTCATCCGAACATAGTCATCATGAACACCTCCATAGCTCACCTATTCCTGCAGGTGTTATGTTCGGTCACATGATGGAAAAAACCGGCGAATTTATGGTGGGTTATCGTTATATGTATAACACCGAAGGGGGTGGTATGCTGCATGGAGCAAATTCTATCGCCGACAAAACCATTGTTAATCAGGGCTGTGGAACGACCGATAAATGTTATTTAACCGCTAATGGGATGAACATGCACATGCACATGTTAGATCTTATGTATGCTCCCACGGATTGGTTAAATCTAATGTTGATGCCTCAATTTGTTGACATGAATATGTCCATGCGCAAACTAAACGATGCACCTTCAGGTGGCATGCAAAACATGATGGTACCCGCTATGGTTAATGCAGGCATGAACACTGGTGGCGTGGGCGATACAGGCATTTATACTTTATTTAAACTGTTTAGCACACCTAACCATCGAATCAATCTTACCCTAGGTGCTACGGCACCCACCGGGGATGTTGCCCTCTTAATGAGACATACCATGGGCCAATCCATGAGTGCGGTTAAAGGAATTGACGGTGGTTTTTATGATTATGGTATGCAATTAGGCAGTGGTACTTGGGATTTTAAACCTAGTGCAACCTATACCGGACACTTTGATGAGTGGTCTTGGGGTACACAAGTTAATGGCACTAAACGCTTAGAAAATAAAAATTCTTCTGGATACGCCTTGGGCGATGTTATTCAATCGACCGCTTGGGGCAGTTATAGTCTGCTACATTGGCTCTCTAGTTCTGTGCGAGGCGTTTATACCTATCAAGGCGCAATTAAAGGTGAATTTAATGCGCCTATCGACAAAATGGGCCCGATTGATTATCCGAAAAACTATGGGGGGCAATATTGGGACGTCGGTTTTGGTATTAATGCCTTTGTACCTAGCGGTAATTTAGTTGGAAATAACCTAAGCTTTGAATGGTTACAACCTGTTGGCACCCAAGTGAATGGTTATCAATTAAATAGGGACGGTGCTTTATCAGCTACTTGGAGTTACATGTTCTAAATACCCCATATCTTGCAATTTATTATTCAATTACCACACGAGAAAACATAAAAATTATGAACAATACACCTCTCCAAACTAGCGGACGGATAGGCCTTTTTATCACCGTCTTTATCACCGGTTCCGCTGTAATGGTGATTGAACTCTTAGGCACTCGCCTTATAGCCCCTTTTTATGGTGCCAGTTTGTATGTTTGGTCGTCTTTAATTTCGGTAACTATGATTGCGTTGGCCATTGGCTATTTTGTAGGTGGCAAATGGGCCGATAGTGCAAAGCGTACCGGTTTAGCTTTAATTATTGCTTTAGCCGCTATTTTAACTTTAATTATTCCTTGGATAACACGTCCCGTCTTATTAGCTACGGATCCTTTAGGCCTTCGTGCGGGGGCCTTTGTCAGTGCTTTAGTTTTATTTTTACCGAGCTTAACATTCTTAGGAATGGTGGGGCCCTTTGCTATTAAATTAGGCACCAATCGCTTAGAGGGCATCGGTTCAAGTGCGGGTTCTTTATACGCTATCAGCACCGTAGGTAGTGTTGTCGGTACCTTGGTATTAGGCTTCTTTCTTTTTCCCTTGCTAGGTTCTCGGGAGATATTAATTGATTTAGGTATCATCTTATTAGTCTTAGC
Organism: uncultured Methylococcaceae bacterium; assembly: GCA_903863905.1. Lineage (GTDB taxonomy): Bacteria > Pseudomonadota > Gammaproteobacteria > Methylococcales > Methylomonadaceae > Methylobacter_C. The sequence goes on along the minus strand of CAIPDT010000178.1, from coordinate 10,885 downwards.
TGTGGCAGTCGCTTTTTTTGAACAACAGCAACGTGGTATTAAACAGGCTGTATTACCGTGTATTTTATTAGCACTCTTAGGCTTTGGCTTTATCCCTAAAATATCGGGGGTTGGACATGTTTATAACCCCAATAGTCAATTTGAAGTTAAATCTGAACACGAAAGTTTATACGGTTGGGTAAGGGTTATTGACCACAAAACAAATGATTTACGCGTATTAACTTCAGATGCGTCTGCAATCGGTGCTGCTACAGTCTCTAAAGGTGAAAACCGCCTGACTTATCAAAATATTGTTAATATTCTCCCGGCTCTTGCCCCTAAAATGACTAGAGCACTGATCGTTGGCCTAGGTGCAGGGAAAATGGAAACGATCCTTCATGATCGTTATGGAATCACAGTAGATACCCTAGAAATTGATCCTGCAGTGGCTAAAGCAGCGACTGACTATTTTGATTTCAAACCCTCTGGAGACTCTATTATTGGTGATGCACGTTACGAAATTCGTCACCTTAAAGGCCCTTATGACTTAATTATTCATGACTGCTTTACAGGCGGCTCAGAGCCCTCACATTTATTAACCGTTGAAACCTTAGTACAATTACGTAGTTTATTATCAGAAAAAGGTATTTTGGCTTTAAATTTTGTAGCGTTTTATGATGCTGGTCATAATGCCTCTTTAGCTTCTGTCTCTAAAACTCTTGCACAAGTGTTTTCTAATCAAGACTTCTTTATTTCAGAACCGGGTGAAAACTTTAATGATTTTATCTTTCTTGCCAGTCAGAACCCACTTAATTTAGCTCCGAATGGCATGCCTGCTGACCAAGCAGAATGGTTAAAAACCCGTAAACTACCTCTTGATAATAGCAAAGGTACCATTTTAACTGATGACTTAAATCCCTTGGAACATCTTCAAACAGCTAAAGCTGAACATTATCGTCACGTTATTGTCGATGCCTTTGGACCGGAACTCTTAGTTCGTTAACCCGTCTAGTACTCTTTTAAAATTACAGTTAACCACTCTGCAATATTAATCGGTTATCATTTAATGTAATATCAGCCAAAACCTTGTCTAAATCATTCAGAGCTCCTATGAAAAACTTTCAAAAAATAAGTGGATGGTGCTTACTTCCTATCTTATGTTGGTTGCCTATTGCCCACGCTGATTATAAAGCTGATATTGGTTATACCGATTTACAAACACTGTTAGGGGCTAACACACCCACCGGAACAGGCGTTAATGTCACCCAAATAGAAGCCTCTTCGGTAACATCTACAGATCCTACCTACCCTGTTTACGCACCCGACACGACGAGTTTAATTTTTGCTGGTAAAACTTTTACGTTTCCCGGCACAGCCAGTACTGGTGTGACTGGACACGGCAATTGGGTTGCATCGATATTTTATGGCTCAGACTCTATGGCTAATGGCATCACTAACATTACCAGTTACGAAGCCAATGGCTGGATGAGCACTATTGCGACCTACATTAATTCTTCACCCGTTAATGGCAGTCGTGTTAACAATGATAGCTGGGTGGGTAATGGAAATGATGCTTCGCAATCAGGTTTAATTTTACGGTTAGTCGATCGCTATACCCAATTAAATGAAGTGACTCAAGTCGTTGGCATGGCCAATAGCGCAAGTACGAATCCTTTATTAAGCAGTGCCTATAATGTAATTGCTGTGGGTAGAACGGACGGTGGCGCTGATTACGGTTCTGATGCTGTAGATTCTGTTTATGTGGGAGGTCGTACTCGTCCTGATTTAGTCACACCTGAAACTACCACGAGCGCAGCCACCCCAGAGGTTTCCGCAACCGCTGCATTATTAATACAAACCGCCCATGAAGGCGCCTTAACACTGTCTAAAAGTTCAACGTCCATTTCAGGCGTAGGTACTATTTATAACGCAGAAAGATCTGAAACCATCAAAGCGGTTTTAATGGCGGGTGCTGATCGTAGCACTGCAAACACGTCTACCTCAGCCAATATTACTGATTATGGTTTAAATGCTCATTTAACCAGTAATGGTCTTGATGATCGCTTTGGAGCAGGTCAAGTTAATGTGCTGCACAGCTATCAAATTATCACTGGCGGTGAACAAAACAGCTTAGAGGATGGCGGCAGTAATTCAGGGGCTATTAGCACCAATGGTTTTGACTATGATAATGCCTTTGGTGGTTCTTCAAGCAGTAATAAAACCGCAACCTATTCCTTTACAGCAGTCTCGGATTCAACATTGACGGCGGCCTTAGTTTGGAATATTGGGGTGAGTAATAACATTAATTTAACCCCTACGTTACACCATTTAAATTTATCGTTATTTGATGTAAATACACAAGCAACTTTCGCTATCTCTGAAAGCACCTTAGATAACACTCAAAATATATGGGCCCATTTAGTAACAGGCCATGATTACAAGTTATTAGTCACGTCTGGAGAAGCGTCAAACTTTAGCTGGGATTATTCCTTAGCTTGGCATATAAGTCCCACCACTAACAATACTTCACCCGTACCTGTGCCAAGTGCATTTTATTTATTTGGTAGTGCGTTATTAGCCTGTTTAGGTTTTAATAAAAAAAGACTAAGTAATAAGTTGTAACACTCACTTATGTTTATTATGTTTTTTATCAATTTTTAATCATAGATCCCTTTTATGAATCGCTCGAACTATACCCGCCTTAGCTCCATTTTAATTAGTAGTATCCTAAGCACCTCAATAGCCAATGCAGAGACAAGTACAGTGGTTGAGTTAACTACTAAACCAGTAGAATCATCCATCCAAGCCTTAAGAAAGAATCAGATTGGTGATTTACAATATTGGAATGGCAAAAAATGGTTAACTATTCACCCAATAAATACCGATGCCGTAATAGACCCCACATTAAAACTATGTAATCATAAGCCCACTTGGGTACTTTATAATTGTCCCGGTACTTCACCCTATGAAATTGGAGAAACGGGACCGGCTGGTGGAAGAGTGTTTTACATCAGTGAAGGTGGTAAACACGGACTTGAAGCCGCTCCAATTGATCAAGCCATTTCTGGATGGGGATGCCAAGGAAAAGCCATTTTGAAAGCAAATGGCTTAGTAATGGGTACTGGAGCCAACAACACCTCCGCAGCCGTAAGTGGCTGTTTTGAATCAAAAGGTGCTATAAAAAGTGCAGACAATTATAGTTTTAATGGTTTTTCCGACTGGTATCTCCCCTCAAAAGACGAACTCAAATTAATGTACACTCATATTGGACCTGGGGCAGCAGAGCCACTCACTAATATTGGTGAGTTTCAAACAAGTAGTAATTATTGGTCATCATCGGAAATTGGCAGCAATCATGCTTGGGTATTATTTTTTGGCAATGGTGATGAAAGTTTTGGTCTTAAAATGAACCCTTCCAATGTAAGAGCTATTCGCTCCTTTTAATCATCACATAATTAAATAAATCAATGACAAAAACAAATGACATTCCACTCTGGGTCTTTCTTGCTTTCTCAAGCATTGAATCTCGTAAAGGTGCTTTATTTTTAATTTGGAGCAGCTTAATTTTTAGTATTTATTGCGTTCCGTGGGTTAGTTACTTTCAAGGGAATGAATGGGTAACTAAATTATTATTGATTGATGATTGGAGTTGGTTTGCAATGACTATTCCAATGACCGTTTGGTATTGGTTGAGTTTAAAATGGACTGATAAAAATAATCACTGGCAAATTAATCGTTAAACCAACCTTTTAATCTACCTATCCCATTAGTTTCTTTTCAATTTAGGTTCAAACTTAAATTGCCAGATACTTTCTTAATCTCACTGCAGTAGATGTTAATTTAAACCATCCACTGCAGTTTGATTAACTTCAATATCATCGTATCTAAACCACCCGCAGTTTACGATTTTCATACAAGCTGAAATCATTCACTGCGAGGTTAAAGCACTTTTTGTTAATTCAACTCTACATTATTTGGGATCAGCACTGGTAGTAGGACTTACTCCAGTCAATTGCTTTAATGTCTCTGCCGCCACATTGTCTCCCACAAATCTGTCTTTCTTAACTAATGATTTTTGCAAATACTCAATGGCTTTAGGCTTATCATTTTGTTGAAAATAGATCATTCCTAAGTGGTAATTACTAATAGGCGAATCTGGAATTTTAGTGACCACTTTAAGTAAAAAAGTTTGAGCTTTGGCATAATCACTCAGTTGATAGGCTATCCAACCCACAGTGTCTAAGGCATTTGGACTCTCAAGTTTTTCTAGTGGTTCTGCTAATTTAGCAATTCTCTCTAAATCATTTTTATCTTTTGAAAAATCTGATGCATAACTCACTAAATTATTAAGTGCTTCCATGGACTTAGGGTGCTCTTTATAAGATTCTTCGAACAATCCAAGGGCTTTCTTATTATCACCATCACCCGTATAAATAGCGGCCAACTCTTGAACGAGGTCTAAAGCACTTTTTGTATTTTTTATCCCTTCCAGAAAAGTTGCAATCGCCTCAGCCTTTTTATTCTGTGTCGCATACGTCAAAGCGAGCATGTGATAAGGCACAGCCCATTCAGGTTTAAGTGTTGAAGCTGTTTTAAATAACTCTATTGCTTCAGGATATTTTTTCTCGTTTAAATAATAACTACCTAATAAATTATGAGCCACAAAGTTCTTGGGTTGATCTTTAATAATCGATTTAAGCTTAGTTAACACTTTTTCAGGCTGTTTCAAAGCCATATAACTTTTTATTAATTGAGTTAAGGGCTCAATGGCATCCGGTTGTTTAGACAGTGCTTTTTCAAATGAAGCAACGCTTTCTACAAATTTACCTTCTGCTTGAAAACCTAATCCCGACAAGAAATACCCCATCCCTTCGTCAGGAAAAGCTTCTTGAACTCTATTGGCTGTTACTTGACATTTAGCCCAGTCTTTTTTGTTTAAAGAAATCTTAAACAGCATTTCTAACGCCGATTTAGCTTTAGGATTTAATTTAATTAACTCCTCTAATTGCTGTATTGCTCGATCGGGTTCATTACCTTTTATTAACAAATTAGTTAATTCTAATCTGGCTGGCTCATCTGCTGGCGTTAAAGCGACTATTTTTTCAACCGATTCACGCGCTAATACCGCATCATTATTCATCAAATGTGCTGTGCTTAATAATTTTAAAATCTTAATATTTTTAGGTTCTACATCTAAAACAGCGCGGAAATCACCAATTGCTTCTGGGATTTTCTTATCATTTAAAGAAAACTCACCTCGTAAAGAGAGTGCGTCAATATCATGAGGATTTTCATCAATAATCTGTTTAATAAGTGCTCTTGACTCATCAAGACGATTAGTCGCCACATAAATTCTGGCTAATCTATTACGCGCTTTTATCGATTGAGGCCCAAGCTTATCTAAATCGACGATCTCTTTTAAAACCTGCTCGGCTTTATCAACGTGTTTCTGATTTAATTCAAGTTCGATCTGCTTAAAACGCAAATCATATTGCTCTGGCTTGGCTTGAATCATCGGTAATAATTCAGTAATAGCGGCTTCAGGTGTTCTTTTAGACACCAAGAAGTCTATCAATAACAATTTTGCATCCGCATTATCGGATAAGTCTGTGGCCGCGGCACGTAGGGTTTTTTCAGCATCATCCACTTTTTCAATGCCAATTAAAAACAAAGCCAAACGTTTTCTGTCTTCTAACTCTTTAGGGTTAATCTTAATAATCTGTTCTAAGGCTTGCTGAGCCTTAACAAAGTCTTTTTTCTCCGTAAAAATCTTTGCCAGCATTAATAGTGGCGTCGACTTAGTTGGATTTTTCTCGCTATTCGTTTGTAAAATAGCAATCGCTTCATCCATCTTACCGGATCTAGCATCTAAAGAAGCTTTTAATAAATTAGCCTGTACATCATCAGGTTGTTTCTTAAGTGCTTTATCTATTTCTATATAAGCTGCATCTGTGTTCTTTTTAGCTATTTGCACACCGGCTTTTAAAACAATACCTTCAATATTCTCTGGGTCTATTGCCTCAACTTCTTTTGCCATCGCTTCAGCATTATCGGGTTGATTGACCATCAAATAAATTTGCCCCATTCTTAAACGAGACATTAAATGCTTTGGATCTAAATCAATAACCGCTCGATATTGCCCTACCGCCGCTTCTATTTCACCTAATTTACTCGTTGATTCTGCCAATTGATAACGTGCCTCGGCATCTTTTGGATCTATTTGTAAAACATTTTTATACGATAATAAGGCTTTTTTATAATTACCTTCATCATATAAATGCTTACCCTCTTCCATATATTTGGCTTTTCTTTCTTCAGAACCGCCACAGGCCACTAAAAGACCTGCTAAGGCTAAAACGAGTATTTTTCTAGTATGAGGAACACGGGATGACATTTAAAAATCCTTATTGATTGACATTAAAAAACTAAAAACTAAAAACTAAAAACTAAAAACTAAAAACTAAAAACTAAAAACTAAAAACTATTTAAGTGGAGCTGATTGAACCATTGTATCCAATGTTTGTTTCGCTATTTTTACACCCATAAATTTAACTTTTGAATCGAGCGCTTTTTCTAACAACTCACGCGCTTTATGGGTATCATTTTGTTTGTAGTAAACCATGCCTAAATGATATTGAGTAGAAGGTGAATTCGGTACCGCTGTTAACGCTTTTTGTAATATCTCACCGGCTTTAGCATAATCGCCTTGTTGATAAGCCAACCAACCCAAAGTATCTAAAAAATCAGGATTAGTCGTTTTAACTAAAGGCTCGGCTAATTTAGCCGCACGCTCAATACCCTGCGGATCTTTAGAATAATCTGATAAATAACTGACTAAATTATTAATAGCCTCAGGTGATTGTGGATGTAATTGGTACGCGGCTTCATACAAAGCCAATCCTTTATCGTAATGCTCTTCTTGCATATAAATAGACGCCAAATCATTCACTAATTCCATCGCACTTTTAGTATTGACAATACCGTCTTCAAACGCTTTAATTCCCTCAGTCCTTTTACCCTGTGCCGCATAAGTTAGTGCCAACATTCGATACGGTGGCCACCATTCAGGTTTTATAGCAATTGATTTTTTAAAGGCATTAAGGGCATTATCTAATTTATTTTCGTTTAGATAAATTCCACCTAACAAATTATAAGCCACTACATTTTCAGGCTGGGCTTTTATAGTTTTATTTAATTTATCAATGGCCTTATCTAATTGTTTTAATGACACATACGTTTTAACTAATTGAGTTAAAGGCTCTAAAGCATCAGGTTGTTTGTCAAGTGCCTGCTCAAACGCATGCACACTGGCTTCGTGCTTACCTTCTGCCTGAAACCCTAACCCTGAAAAGAAATAACCCAACCCTTCTTTTGGATAAGTGTTTTGTATTAGAGTTGCGGTGATTTGTGCTTTATCCCATTGTTTTTGTGATAAAGCTAATTTAAAAGCGGTTTCTAATCCTAACTTACTTTGTGGATTTAAGTTTAATAAAGTCTCCATTTGATGAGTCACTTTATTGTTATCACCTGTCTTAGCTAATAAACCCACTAACTCTAATCGAACCGCCTCTTCATTGGGTGAAAACTCCAATATTTTTTCTAAATTTTCTATCGCTAGCAAAGGTTCATTATTTAATAAATGAGCCCGACTGAGTAATTTATACACTCGAATATTTTTAGGTTGATCCACCAACACACTTCTAAAATCACCAATCGCTTCCGTTAACTGACCTTCAGATAAATAAAACTCACCTCGTAAGGCGGTCGAATCTCTATCTAATGGATTCTCATCTAAAACTTGCTGAATTAAGGCTTTTGCCTCAGTAATACGTTGTTTAGAAAAATAACCTCTGGCTAATTGAGTACGTGCTTTAATACCTTGTGGCCCCAATTTATCACGATCAATAATGTCTTTAAGAGTCTGCTCTACCTTATCAAAATGTTTCTGAATCAACTCTAAATCGACCAACTTAAAGCGTAAATCATAATTATCAGGGGTCTTTTCAATCATAGGCAATAACTCTGCTATCGCCGTATCCGGTGTTCTATTCTGTACTAAGAATTGTACCAAAGCCAATTTAGCATTCGCCTCTTCAGGTAAGTCTTCAATAGCCGTACGCAACACTTTCTCTGCGGCATCCACTTGTTTTTGTGCCACTAAAAAAATGGCTAACTGAACACGATGCTCTAACTGTTGGGGTTGAGTTTTAACGATGGATTCTAAAACTTGCTGGGCTTTATCTAAAGCCTGTGTTTGAATATATATTCGAGTTAAGAACAACAATGGCGCGATTTCAGTCGGTTTTTTTTCGCTGAGTGCTTGTAAAGTACTCACAGCCTGATCAATCTTGTCTAATTTAATTTCTAGAGTGGCTTTTAATAAATTAGCTTGAATATGATCTGGATATTGACTGACTATGCCTTGTACAATTGACATGGCAGTATGAGTATCGTTTTTAACCATACTCATACTCGCATTTAAAACCTTACCATCTATATTTTCTGGATCGAGCATTTTGACTTCTTCGGCCATTTTTACAGCATTATCAATTTGCTTGACCATTAAATAAATCTCGCCCATTCTAACCCGAGACATGACATGCTTAGGATCTTCTCCAATCACCGCTAAGTATTGACTCACTGCGTTTTGTAACTCTCCCATTTTATTTAAGGCTTCTGCCATTTGATAACGCGCCTCAGGATCTTTAGGGTCTATTTGTAAGACATTCTTATAAGAAAGCATCGCTTTTTGATAATTGCCTTCGGTAAACAATTGCTTACCTTCTTGCATATATCGAGATTTTCTTTCTTCAGAACCACCACAAGCAACTAACAGACAAACGGCACTAACGAGTGTTATTTTTTTAAAGAGGGGCACAAGGATAGACATACAATTAACGAGTAATTAAAGGAGGGAGGAGATAAATAAGCTTAATTATTACGGACATAGGCCAAGTTTGCAACTGCTTACTTGATCTTAAGGAAAATAATTTTAAACAGATAGGTGATTGTTACTTAACTAAAAATGTATATTTTAACTTAAGTAACAAACAACCCAATGATAGTAGTGAAGTTTTAAACAGCGTTAAGCACAGAATGCTTGAATTTTAACGGCAATGCTTTGCGCATCTAGCCCACAAATCGCCAGTAATTCTTCCCTCGTACCTTGCTCGACAAAACTATCGGGTAAACCTATATTTAACACAGGCATTAAGATACGATGGGCTTGTAAGGCGCTATTCACTAAACTCCCTGCGCCACCGGCTAACACATTTTCTTCAATCGTGACGAATACGTCATGAGTTTTGGCTAATTCTAATAACAGGTCTTCATCCAGCGGTTTGATGAAGCGCATATTAACCACAGTGGCACCCAACTCTTTACCCACGGCTAACGCTGGCGTGACCATACTGCCCCAGGCTAAAATAGCAATACGTGAGCCGTGATGCCTGATTTCAGCTTTACCAATTGGCAAGACGGTTAAATCGTTTTGAACTGCCACACCCGGGCCTTTACCGCGTGGATAACGCACGGACGCGGGCCCTTCATGTAAATAGCCGGTGTACAGCATTTGTCTACATTCATTTTCATCAGCCGGTGCCATCACGAGCATATTAGGGATACAGGCTAAATAGCTGTAATCAAAACTACCGGCATGGGTTGGTCCATCAGGACCGACTAAACCGGCACGATCTAAGGCAAACAACACGTCTAAATTTTGTATCGCAACGTCATGAATCAATTGATCATACGCACGTTGTAAAAAGGTGGAATAAATAGCCACTACGGGTTTGGCACCTTGACAAGCTTGACCGGCGGCTAATGTGACCGCATGTTGTTCGGCGATGGCGACGTCAAAATAACGGCTTGGATATTGTTGTGAAAACTTGACTAAACCAGAGCCTTCTCGCATGGCCGGTGTAATACCTAAAAGACGGTCATCTTGTGCGGCCATATCACATAACCATTGACCAAAGACTTCGGTATAAGTCGGTTGTGTAGAAGGCGCTGATTTAGGCAAACTGTCTAAGGTCGGATCGAAGGCAGGCACCCCGTGATAGGCTAAGGGATCTTTTTCGGCGGGCGCGTAGCCTTTGCCTTTTTTAGTGACGATATGCAAAAAGCGCGGACCATTAATCAACTTTAAGTTTTCTAAGGTCGAGACCAACATATCCAGATCATGGCCATCAATCGGGCCGATGTAATTAAAGCCTAATTCTTCAAACAAAGTACCGGGCACAATCATGCCTTTCATGTGTTCTTCAGTTCGTCTCGCTAATTCCCACACGCTGGGCATTTTGCTTAAGGCTTTTTTACTTTCTTCACGTAGAGAGGAATAAAGCTTGCTGGATAAGATCTTGGTTAAATAATTGCTCATCGCACCGACTGGGGGTGAGATAGACATATCATTATCATTTAAGATGACTAAGAGATTGGCATCCACGGCCCCGGCATGGTTCATCGCTTCAAAGGCCATCCCCCCAGTGATACTGCCATCACCGATAATCGCGACCATTTGCTTGTCTTCACCTTTTAAACCAGAGGCAATCGCCATCCCTAAGGCGGCGCTGATAGAGGTACTCGAATGCCCGACCCCAAACGCGTCATATTCGCTCTCGGCTCTATTAGGAAACGCGGATACCCCATTTAAGGTTCTAATGGTGGTCATGCGTTCTTTACGACCGGTTAAAATCTTATGCGGATACGCTTGATGCCCCACATCCCACACTAATTGATCAGAAGGCGTATCAAAAACATAATGCAACGCCACTGTTAACTCAACCGTGCCTAAGCCTGCTGAAAAATGACCGCCCGAAATACTGACTGTATGGGTTAAATAGTCACGTAACTCTTTGGCTAAAGGCTTGAGCTGTTCTTTCTTTAGCTTTCTGACATCAGCCGGGGT
>CAIPDT010000177.1 GCA_903863905.1 uncultured Methylococcaceae bacterium | reverse complement strand
TTAATGCGAATTAAGAAATACATTTAATATTGATAGATCAGTTAGTTAGTTAGTTAGTTAGTTAGTTAGTTAGTTAGTTAGTTAGTTATTATAAATTGTAATCATCATTAAATTAAACGGGGACTATCACTTATTCATATTTAATATAGTTAATTTTTAAATCACACCTCGCATGTTAATAAACGCAAATCTTAGCAATACCCTGTTAAAATTACGCCTCGATTATCCGCCACCCTTCTTTAATGATGCCCTTACCACCGCTCAGCCTCTATATTCATATCCCTTGGTGTATTAAAAAGTGTCCGTATTGCGACTTTAACTCTCATGCAGTTAAAGCAGACACCCCTGAAGCCGCCTACATTGATACTCTACTAGATGATTTAACCGAAGATATTCAACGCTACGCGGTTACTCGGCCTTTACACAGCATCTTTATTGGTGGGGGTACGCCCAGTTTATTTGCACCCGAATCCTTTGATCGCTTATTACGCGGTATTGAACAACGCATTCATTTAAAAACAGATCTTGAGATTACCCTTGAAGCGAACCCCGGCACCTTTGAAAGCCAGAAGTTTGCCGAATTTAGAGCCCTAGGGATCAACCGTCTATCCATTGGCATTCAAAGCTTTAATGATACGTTATTACAAAAACTGGGGCGGGTGCATTCGGCTAAAGAAGCATTAACGGCGGGCGATATTGCGCAACAAGCCGGTTTTACTAACTTTAACCTGGATCTTATGTTTGGTTTACCGGACTCCAAGCCAGAAGACAGCCTGAATGATGTTAAAACAGCGATGGGACTAAAGCCAACCCATCTGTCTTTTTATCAATTAACGCTGGAACCGAATACCTACTTTCATCGCTTTCCACCCGCACTACCGAATGATGACGTTATTTTTAATACTCAAAAACAAGCCCAACATCTGTTGGCCGAACAAGGCTATCAGCAGTATGAAGTGTCTGCATACAGCCAAGCCGGGCGACAATGCCAACATAATCTAAACTATTGGCAATTTGGGGATTACTTAGGCATTGGGGCGGGCGCTCATGGCAAAATAAGCCAAGCACTCCCGAACTTAGTCACCCGAACCTTTAAGCCTAAAAGTCCTGAACAATACTTAAGCAACCGTCATAAAAATGGCGGTAATCATTTAATCACCAAGACCGTACTACCGCTCGAATTTGTGATGAATCATCTTAGAATAAAACAAGGCTTTACTGCCGCCGCTTACCAAGCCGCCACCGGTTTAAGCATGGACACTTTAGAGCCCGCTTTAAGCAACGGCCTGAAAGAAGGATTGCTTATCTATGAGAATAACCATTATTATTGCTCGGACCAAGGCTGGAACTTTATGGATAATGTCTTAGAAAAGTTTATTCCTTAAGGAACAACTTAACACGTGCCTGCTTTAGCAACCATTAATACAACCCAGGGTGGGCTTAACACCAGTGAAGCGCACCAGACTGCAACATTAACTTTATAACTTTTATCATGCTTGATTATCAAAAAGAATTTATCACTTACGCACTGGAATGCGGTGTCTTAAAATTTGGTGAGTTTCAATTAAAATCGGGACGTACCAGCCCTTACTTCTTTAATACTGGCTTATTTAATACCGGCGCCCAATTAGGCAAATTAGGGCACTTTTATGCACAGGCTTTGATTCAATCAAAGCTTAACGTCGATATTTTGTACGGCCCCGCTTACAAAGGTATTCCCTTGGTATGTGCAACCTCTATTGCCTATGCGCAAATCACCGGCAATGATATTCCTTTTGCGTTTAACCGCAAAGAAGCCAAAGATCATGGTGAAGGTGGCAACCTGGTCGGCACACCGTTACACGGTAAGGTAATTATTCTGGATGACGTGATTACCGCCGGTACCTCTGTCAGAGAATCCGTTGAGATTATCAACGCCGCTGAAGCCATCCCTGCCGGCGTGTTAATTGCCTTAGACCGTCAAGAAAAAGGCTTAAATGACTGTTCAGCGATTCAAGAAGTTGAAGAGCGTTATCACATGCCAGTGATTGCAATTATTACGCTAGAAAATATTATCCAGTATTTAAAAGCTGAGGCGAATGCCGAACAACTGACAGCCATTGAAGCGTATCGAAGCCAGTACGGGATTTAATGGCGACTGGAAAGGTTCGGGTAACCACCAAAACTACGATAAGCCTTGCTACACTTTTAGTATAGTCTAAAAATACTTGATGATAGGATGATATAAAACCCACTTAGGGCTAATATTAATGGGTAGTAGAACGTCTTAATAACACCATGCGGTGCCACAGTGTTACCCGACTCTCTGGTACTTCGTGGCGTGTATTAACAAAGGTGATGATAGGGTTCTTAGCTTAACGTACCGATTATTAAAGCCAAGCCAGTACGCCCCATAATTTTAAGGTTGAAGGCTGTAATTGCCTAACCCCATAATAATAAGTTACGTCAGGGTACTTATAAGTTTAGCAACACCTTCCGTAATTAGCACCGTGATGAATTAAATTGTAACTGATGGCTTTTTTAAATTGTACCGTACACACTTAATATCTTAAGGATAGTCTCCGTAATTACCCCAATGTCTTTTAAGAGTTTAGCAATACTTTTTGCAATTAGCACAATGATGAACAAGAGTTTAGGGATACCTTCTGCAATTATAAGCGAGGTGATTACAATTTAGGCGACACCTTTCGCAATTACGACAAGACACATTAAACCATTAGCAACCCCTTCCGCACTTTCCCCAGCATTAACTACACGTTTAGCAATACCTTCCGCAATTACCAGATAGACACCTATAAGTTTAACGATACCTGCCGTAATTACACGCGATTTAGTAAACCCTCACTAATATTTACGTTAAGTAGTGTTTGATAGTCGCTGAAACCCTTGTTTGGTTGCTATTTCTTTCATTGACTCAACAACATCAATAAGTATTAATGTAATCAATACGCTTGAACCATAAAATGCGTAATCAATCCACTTTACAAATAAGCTTAACACTGTTAAATTAACAGCGTTAAATTTATTTGAGATCCTATGGCCCCTAAACACAAATCATCAGAAGAACGCGAAAAACTCCGCATTCTAATCTTAGATGCGGCACGTACTCTATTTGTAGAAAAAGGCATCGAAGCCGTGTCTATGCGCGAGATTGCTAAGCAAATCAATTATTCCGCGACCACTTTGTATAATCACTTTGCCGATAAAGACGCCTTATTGCAAGCTGTCTGTGATGAAGACTTTTTGGCCCTCGCGAGCAGTATGCGAGAAATCATGTCTATACCTGATTTACTTGAGCGTCTACAAGCTTTATGTAAAGGCTATGCTCTATTTGCTTTAACTCATCCTAACCATTATCGATTAATGTTTATGACGCCTCATGCGCCCTGTAATGTAGATACATCTATAATTGAACAAGGTAATCCTGAGCAAGATGCTTGCGCACAATTAAAATGGGTTGTTAAAGAAGCCTTTGACGCACAGCTATTTAAAGCGGATATCACTGACTATGAATTAATTGCCCAAACGCTATGGGCCAGTGTGCATGGTGTGTGCTCCCTAGAAATCGCATTAGGCAATGATAACTGGATTCATTGGGCCAGCATAGACGCCCGCCTTAATTTAATGCAACGCTCAATATTATGCGGTCTCTTACAACATCCTGATCAGTTTAAAGAAGCATCTGATCTAAAGAGTTTAGTTAGGTTAGGCGACTGCTAATTTTTAATTATTAATCCATACCACCCTATAACACAAGACTATGAACAAAAGACTCTTTGGCTGGCCATTACTTTTACTACTAACAGCTTGTGACAAACCGGCACAGGTTGAAGCCCCCCCAAGACCCGCCTTAGTGACCGTGGTTGGAACACAAGCCGATGCAACCACCTTGGCTTTAATGGGTGAAATAAAGCCCCGTTATGAATCCAGTCAAGGCTTTAGAATTAATGGCAAAATCATTGAACGTAAGGTCGAATTAGGTGCTTTAGTTAAAAAAGGTCAACTCTTGGCGCGACTTGATCCCGCAGATAGTCAATTAAATGCCGCCTCCGCCCAAGCAAATGTAGCCGCTGCAGACGCTGAATCTGCCTTGGCCTTGGCAGAACTAAATCGTCAACGCCAACTGTTTGAGAAAAAGTTTATCTCAGCCTCGGCTTTAGATATCCATGAGGCCCATTACAAAACAGCTAAAGCTCGACTTGCCCAAGTTAAAGCTCAAGCGTCTGTTTCTGATAACCAAACCCAATACACTCAATTAAGCGCAGACCGTGACGGCGTGGTTACCTTTATTCATGCTGAGCCCGGACAAGTGATTCAAGCTGGAGAAGGCATCGTAAAGATTGCTGATACAAAGGCGATTGATGTATTAGTCTCAGTCCCTGAATCACGCATGAAAGAAGTGACCTTAAACGCCCCCGTTGTCATTAGATTATGGTCAGATCGACAAAAAATCTATAACGGTCTGGTCAGAGAAATTGCACCCGCCGCAGAATCAGCCACTCGCGTGTTTAATGTCCGCATCACCCTGATTCAAGCAGATGAAGCGATTAAATTAGGCCTGACAGTCGGGGTCAGATTTGCACCCAATACCTCACAAACCGGACTCGGCTATTTAATCCCCAGCAAAGCACTGACCAAAATTAATAACCAAACCCTCGTTTGGGTCATTGATGCCAACAACAAAGTCCAAGCCCGCCCCGTGGTGTCTGGCCCGTTTAGAGAAGACGGCGTATTAATCACTCAAGGCTTACAAACGGGCGATAAAATCGTTATTGCAGGCGTACATACCCTTGTCCAAAATCAATTGGTTAAACCCATGACTGAGGTCGCACCATGAGCGACTCAAAAGCAACGCAACGCTTTAACCTATCTGATTGGGCCTTAAGTCATCAAACGTTAGTCTTATATTTGATGCTGGTATTAACACTTTCTGGCTTAATAACCTACACCAAATTAGGCCAATCAGAAGATCCCCCATTTACCTTTAAAGTCATGTTAGTGCATGCCACTTGGCCGGGAGCCAGTGCTCAAGAAGTTGAGCAGCAAATCACTGATAAACTAGAAAAGAAGATTCAGGAAGTCCCGCATCTGGATTTTTCCAATAGCTTTTCAAGACCGGGTGAATCGATGATCTTTCTTATCATCAAAGATGACACCTTATCTAAAGACATACCTGAAGTTTGGTATCAAGTGCGGAAAAAGATCGGCGATATTCGCCACACATTGCCACAAAACTTAGAGAGTTTAACGTTTAATGATGAGTTTAGTGATGTCTATGGCAGTATGTATGCCCTAACCGGCGACGGTTTTAATTATGCTGATTTAAAGAAACAAGCTGAATTAGTCAGAACCGAGTTATTAAAAGTACCGGATGTGGCCAAAGTTGAATTTTTTGGCGAACAAAAACAACGCTTATTTATAGAGCTGTCCAATGCTAAATTAGTCACTATGGGTATTTCTACTCCAACGTTAATTGGACTATTACAAGCACAAAACGCCGTCATTGCCAGTGGTACTTATAACTCTGCCGATGAACGTATCCGCATTGCCGTATCGGGTCGCTATGACACCTTAGAAGATTTACGTGAATTACGCTTACGTGCCAACAATCAAGATTTTAAACTAGGCGATGTGGCCCGTGTTTATAGGGGCTATGAAGATCCCCCTCATGAGCGTATTCGCTATCAAGGTAAAGAAACCTTATTATTAGGCGTCAGTATGAAAGGCGGTGGAGATGTAATCGGTTTAGGCAAAGAACTGGATCAAGTGACCGCCAGAGTGCAAGCCCAACTCCCTGTAGGCGTAGACCTTAATCCTGTTACTTTACAACCTAAAATTGTGGCTCACTCGGTAAATGACTTTGTAAAATCATTGATCGAAGCCTTGGTGATTGTACTGAGCGTCAGCTTAATTTCCTTAGGCTGGCGTAGCGGTATCGTGGTCGCCATTACCATACCGGTCGTGTTAGCCAGCACCTTTTTAGTCATGTATATCTACGGCATTGGCTTACACAAAATCTCTTTAGGCGCCTTGATATTAGCCTTGGGCTTATTAGTGGATGATGCCATTATTGCCGTTGAAATGATGGCCTCTAAAATGGAACAAGGTTGGGACCGCGTTAAAGCCGCGTCCTTTGCTTATACCTCAACCGCCATGCCCATGTTAACGGGCACCTTGGTGACCGTATCCGGATTTTTACCGATTGCCACCGCCGCCTCAGCTACGGGTGAATATACACGCTCCATCTTTCAGGTTTCAGCCATTGCTTTAGTCATCTCTTGGTTTGCAGCGGTTATCTTTGTACCCTTTTTAGGCTACCACTTGTTACCTGATTATACCCACGCTCCCGAACCGTCTAAACTGGGACTGTGGTTTAAACGCCAGTTTAACTTAAGCACCCAAACTGCAGTGTTGCATCATCATGATATTTACAATACTGGGTTTTATCGCCGCTTTCGAGTCCTAGTGACCGCCTGTGTGCGCTATAAGAAAACTGTGCTTGCCATCACCTTAGCTTTATTTGTGTTATCCATCGTGGGCTTTGGTAAAGTGCAACAACAGTTCTTTCCTGACTCAACCCGCTTAGAATTAATCGTCGATTTACGCCTTACAGAAGGGGCGTCTTATCAAGCCACCGATACCCAAGCTAAAAAATTAGAGCACTGGTTAACGCAATGGTCAAAACAACATGAAGGCATCGAAAACTTTGTCGCCTATGTCGGTGCGGGTGCACCTCGGTTTTATTTACCCTTAGATATCCAATTAGCTCACCGTGGCTTTAGTCAATTTGTTATCTTAACCAAAACCTTAGAAGCCCGTGAGGCCTTAAGATCAGATTTACTGGCTTTATTTGAACAAGACTTCCCTGAGTTACGTGCGTCTGTGTTGCGTTTGGAGAATGGTCCACCGGTTGGCTTTCCAGTGCAATTTAGAGTGTCTGGCGCTAACATTCCCCAAATCAGAGACCTTGCTCGGCAGGTCGCTACGATTATGCGCACAAATCCTAATTTAATTAATGTACAACTTAATTGGGAAGAACCCAGCAAAGTGATCCAGGTCGATATTGATCAAGCTAAAGTGCGACTCTTAGGCATCAACCCCATTGATGTCTCTAATGTGATTAATGGTGCCCTACACGAATTGGTGATTACCGAATTTAGAGAGGGTAATGAACGCATTGATCTAGTGGCCAGAGGTGGTGAATTAGAGCGTAGTCAATTATCGCATTTACCTGACTTAATGATTAACTCACCCTCCGGGGCAGTCCCGTTAGGCCAAATTGCTACCTTTGATTCTAACTTTGAAGAAGGTGTGGTCTGGCGGCGTAATCGAGAACCGACCATTACTGTACGGGCTAATTTACAAGGGGACTTACAAGCCGCAGTGGTGTCAGGTCAAATTGAACAACAATTAACCCCTATCAAAGCGCAATTACCTTTAGGCGTGCACTTAGAAACCGGCGGAGCCGTGGAAGAATCAGCCAAAGGTGGCGCTTCTGTGGCGGCTGGTTTTCCCTTATTTTTACTCGCGGTACTGACCTTACTTATGGTGCAATTACAAAGTTTCTCTCGGGTATTTTTAGTCATCTTAACTGCGCCCTTAGGTTTAATTGGTGTCACCGTGGCGTTATTGCTGTTTGATAAACCGTTCGGCTTTGTCGCCATGCTCGGCACCATTGCCCTGTCCGGAATGATTATGCGAAACTCGGTTATTTTAGTTGATCAGATTGATCAAGATAGAGCCTCAGGCTTAGTGCCTTGGCAAGCCATTGTTGAATCAACCATCCGGCGCTTTAGACCGATTGTATTAACCGCTGCTGCCGCGATCTTAGCAATGATTCCTTTGACTCGAAGCGTCTTTTTTGGTCCGATGGCTGTCGCCATTATGGGGGGTTTAGCCATTGCGACTTTATTAACTGTGCTGTTCTTACCGGCCCTGTATGCCGCTTGGTTTAGAATCAACATTGAATCGGATGAAGTCTAATGAAGCATCAATCAACACGCAGTAAACACCCTCTTTTAAAACGCGCCAGCCTTGTGATGGCCTTGCTCTGCGCTCAAAGCAGTTTAATACCCAACGTTTGCGCTGATCTTAAACCGCAAACCTTAGTGGACATTTACAACCTCGCTTTAGCCCATGATCCGACCTTGGCCTCCGCCTTAAATGCGAATCAAGCGGCCCAAGAAATTATTCAACAAAGTAAAGCCTTGTACCGTCCGGTGGTTAATTTTAATGCGGGGATCAATGCGACTCTCACCAATATTTCATTTATAGGAGCAGGTGTGCCTTTTCGTGGAGGTGGGCAAGCCTTTACGGGTTATCAATACAGCATTGAGGCCAAACAACCAATTTATCGAAAAGATAATCTAGTCGCGATGGAGCAAGCAAAAACCCAAGTCAGTTTAGCGGATAAGCAATTAAACCTAGCTCAGCAAAATTTACTGTTACGCACTACGCTTGCCTATTTTGAAGTGTTGTTGACCCAAGATAAGATTGATTTGATCAATAGCCAAAAAACCGCCATCTTAAAACAACTGGAACAAGCTAAAGCTAATTTTGATGCCGGCACCTTAACCAGTACCGATGTTAACGACGCCCAAGCTCGCTATGATTTAATTGTGGCTCAAGAAATTGCCGCCTTAAATGACCATCAAATTGCGTTAAGAGCCGTGCAAGCCATTACCGGAGAGATTCCACAAAAGTTAGCCACCGTCAAAGCCAATATAAAACCCAATACCTTAGAACAAAGTATGGATAAATGGCTAGAAGTGGGGGCTAAGAATGATTTAACGCTACAGATTTTACAAGAAGCCGCCACCTTATCCGATCAAGAAATAGAACGTGCCAAGGCAGGACACTTACCTACCTTAGATGCCGTGGCCAGTGTCGCTGAGAATTATGCCAGCAGCAGTTATTATGGTTTTGGGAATGATCTTAAAATAGGCTCAATTGGTCTACAACTGCAAATACCTCTTTATCAAGGGGGAGCGACCAGTTCTCGGGTAAAGCAAGCGGTGTTTAATAAACAAAAAGCGCTAAGTGATGTGGATGCCGCCCGTCGTCAGATGGAGCAAGAAACGCAACGGGCTTATTTAAATTTAAACACCAGTATTGCGCAGTTAAAAGCCTATGAACAAGCGTTGCTGAGCAGTCAGAGTCAATTAGATTCCACGACCGTGGGCTATGATGTGGGCTCACGAACTAGCGTAGATTTACTGAATGCTCAACAACAATTGTTTAGTGCTAAACGGGATTTGTTACAGGCGCGTTATGGTTATTTGGTTAATATTATCCGCTTAAAAGCCGCCGCCGGTATTATTGTGGAGAGTGATTTAGAAGATATTAATCAGCAGTTGGTGAATTATCAGTGATTATAATAGTGGACAATTATTTTGAGTAACGTAATTGTTGCAGAATATATTCAATGCGTATTTTACCTTAAAAGCAGGTTTTAACGACAGTCGACATAACGGCATGAAGCAAAAAATAAATACTACAGGCGAAGGTAATTTTTAAGATGAAGTTAAATTACAAGACACCCGCTTTTAACATATCTCACTTAATTCTGTTACTTTTAAACTTAACCACTTTATTTAAGGGGCTTAAATTGATTTCATCAATGACCATGTTTGATGGGGAGTTTAAAACATAAGATACGGCTTCCGCGACCGCTTCGGCTGAGATGCTGTTGGTTTCATGTTCACCGGGTTCAAAGTTGAGGGTGTCAAAAAACGGTGTATTAACCATGCCCGGGTTTATTAAGCTGACTCTGACATTACTTGTACCACATTCTTCTCGTAAGGCTTGGGTAAAACCTCTTAGGGCAAATTTACTGGCACAATACACTGATCCTTTGCGACTACCCTTTAAGGCGGCCTCAGAGCCTATATAGATTAAATCACTGTGGGCTTTGCGTTTTAAATGCGGCAACAAGGCCTTAGTTAAAAAAACGGGGCTCGTAAAATTAAGGGTCATAATGGCTTCTATTTGCGCATAAGAAAACTCTTCTATTGAACCAAATTGACCGGCACCTGCACAAAAGAGAATGGCATCAATATCAGGATAGCGCTTTTGTATATCACGAAGTTGGTCGGGTAAAACGGTTAACGCACTTAAATCTAAGGATATAGGAATAAAGCGCTCAGATGGTTCTGCGAGTATTAACGTTCGACGCGAGATACCAATTACCGTGTGGCCTTGTGCTAATAAATTAAGCGTAACAGCCCGTCCTATGCCAGAACTGGCGCCGGTGACTAAAATCGTTCTATTGATACTCATTGGACTATCGCCTTAAAGCAGACACGGAAAGAATACGGCTTTAGGAATATATTGCAATAATTGTTCGGTGCAATAGTTCATCATCTCTTGTTCTAATTCAGTTTGATAGGCCACCATGCCCTTTTGGTGTGACAGTGGACTGGCGAATAACTTTTCTTCTGGATACAGTTTGTGTAATTTTTTAAAGTAGTTTTCGGGTAATCTAAAGGTACCTAGACTGACGGAATGCAATTGTGCCACATTGATTTTCTCAAACACTTGCGCAAATAAACGTTGATACTGCTCTTGATAGCCGGTTTGATAAATAAGGGGATCAAAGCGTAAGCCAATAGACCATCCGTGAGCTTGTAGTTTGCAAAGGGCTTCAAGTCGACGCTCTAAAGAGGGCGCTTTGTCTTCTACTTTAGAGGCAATTTCATCGGGATTTAAACTAAACGCTACAATGCAGCGTTCATAAGGATCGGTATTTAATAAACTTCGGACTTGGGTACTTTTAGTTCTTAATTCTACCCAAGCATTAGGGATACTTTTAAACACCGGTAAAAAATGCTCTGCAAATCCGGTGACCGGTTCTAAGGCTAAACTGTCACAATCATAACCCGAAAAGAAATGTACGGCTTCTTCAGGTGCTTCGGCACAACGTTGTCGGATTTCAGTTTGAAAATCTTCATAGTTAATAAAGAGCACATAATTAGCCGATTGATACATGCCTTGTAAAAAACAATACCGACAATCGTATAAACAATTAAGCATGTGGGAAAAATAAAAATTCTTACTTGCACCAATGCCATAAGCAGCCGGGGTTGGCATGGTAAAATGCTTATACTTCTCGGCTAAGATGAGCGCAGGCTTTTGTTTTTGGAGTCTAAAGTTTTGGGCTTTAGGATTAAAAACTTCACCATAGCGACCACAGGTAATTGTTCTGGCGCGTGGAAAACGCGATACAATCTCGACAACACGGGGGTGTTGTAGGATGTTTTCTTCTATATAGATAGTCTCAATCATACACAGGGTTTATTGTTTCGGACGAAAAATAAGCGGATAGCTATTCATTTTATAGGAAAACGCTTGTGAATTATTGCTCTGACCTCATATAGGTTAAAATATGTTTAACTTAATCCAATTTTAGCGAAAATGAATACACAAAAAATAGGTTTTATCGGTGGCGGCAATATGGCCTCTAGCTTGATTAGTGGTTTAATTGCCAGTGGTCATTCTCCTCAACAACTTTGGGTTTCTGATATTAATGCAGAGTCCCTTAACGTGTTGGCGGACACGTTACATGTTAATACGTCTATCCATAATGAAGAGGTGATTAATGCGGTTGATGTGGTTGTTTTAGCGGTCAAGCCACAAATAATGAGTGCGGTAGCGATAGCGGTGGCGCCTTTAATTCAGCAGAAAAAATCATTAGTGGTATCCATTGCGGCAGGCATTAGTCAAACCAGTTTAAGTCAATGGTTGGGCGCTGATACAGCAATTGTGCGTTGTATGCCGAATACACCCGCACTCGTGTTAACGGGAGCAACAGCGTTACATGCCAATGCACAGGTGAGTGTAGAACAACAAGATTTAGCTGAAAACATTATGCGTTCAGTTGGAATTGCGTTATGGGTTGATGAAGAAAGCGAACTGGATGCCGTGACGGCGGTGTCTGGCAGTGGTCCAGCGTATTATTTCTTATTAATGGAAGCCATGGAAAAAGCCGCCGTAGCATTAGGATTAAAGGAAGACACGGCGCGACTGTTGGTTCAGCAAACGGCTTTAGGTGCCGCTAAGATTGCTTTAGAGTCGTCTGAGTCTCCCGAACAATTACGTAAACGAGTAACCTCTCCGGGTGGAACCACGCAACGTGCGATTGAGACGTTTGAACAAGGTGGATTTACTGAGCTCGTGTTAAAAGCGTTAACCTCTGCGAGAGATCGTTCTATTGAAATGTCTAAGCCTACGGAGAATAGCTAATGGGATCGACCTATTTAACTGACCCCCTTATTTTTTTAATTGATACCGTCTTTTCGTTGTATATCTTAGCGGTGTTATTACGCTTTTTATTACAATGGAGTGGCGCTGATTTTTATAATCCCATCTCGCGATTATTAGTTAAGGTGACGCATCCACCGTTAAGACTTATGAGGCGCTTTGTGCCGTCTATTGGTCGGATTGATACCTCTTCGTTGATCTTGATGCTTAGTTTACAAATGTTGGCGGATCTTTCGATTCGGTTGTTGCTGAATGGGGAGATGATTAATATAGGGGCGTTAGCCTTAACCTCGATTGCGCAATTGGTGTCTATGTTGTTTAACGTGTGGGTGTTTGCCATTTTTGCCCGCGCAATCTTGAGTTGGTTTAATCCAGGTTCTTTTTATGCGACCACGTCTATTTTAACGACGCTGTCTGAGCCTTTACTGAACGTGATTCGTCGAATGATTCCTGATTTAGGCGGGATTGATTTATCACCTTTAGTGGCTTTAATGTTTTTGCAAATGGCTAAGATGGTGGTTTTACCGCCGTTGTATGAATTAGCCGCGATGCTGGGTTAAGCGCTTGAGGGGTCATTAATAGTGGGATAGGATTAAAGTGCCGCTGCAATTATTTCGATAAGCGACATATCAACCCCCCTTTAAAGTGAAGCGGCAACACCGCTTCTGACTTTAAAGGGGGGTTTAGTTTAACGCACTAATACGATGTATTTGGAGTTGATTTCAATACAGCGTTTGTTATAGGCAGGCATTAAACAGAGACGGTTTTATCTCTGGTAGTTCTCAGTAGTTGCGTGCCGACACCTTGATCGGTAAACAATTCAAGTAACACGGCGTGTTCTACACGGCCATCAATAATATGCACACTATTTACGCCACCCTTTAAGGCGTCCGTTGCACAGCGGGTTTTAGGAATCATTCCGCCTGAAATAGTGCCATCAGTAATTAAATATTCAATATTATCAATCGATAAACCGGTGAGCAAAGTACCTTGTTTGTCTAAAATGCCGGCAGTATTGGTCAGTAAGATTAGCTTTTCAGCTTTAAGAACTTCCGCAATTTTACCGGCCACTAAATCCGCATTAATATTATAAGAGCGTCCATCTATACCGACACCAATCGGAGCAATAACCGGAATAAAATCACTATGCCCCAGCATATCAACGACAGAAGGATCAATGCTACTGACTTCACCGACATAACCTAAATCGATAATTTCAGAGTCTTCATCTTCTAAGGCAGACGGTTTTAAGTGAATCTTTTTGGCCCGAATAAAATCACCGTCTTTACCGGTTAAACCGACTGCTTTACCTCCGTTTCGATTGATTAGATTAACGATTTCTTTGTTAACTAAGCCACCTAGCACCATTTCAACCACATCCATTGTTTCGCTGTCGGTAATGCGCATCCCGTCTACAAAGCGTGATGTTTTACCGAGCTTAGATAAAAGATCACCAATTTGAGGGCCACCACCATGCACAACAATTGGATTAATACCGACCAGTTTCATTAACACAATATCTCTAGCAAAACTGTGTTTAAGTTCTTCGTCCACCATGGCGTTACCACCAAACTTAACGACAATGGTTTTGCCTTTAAAGCGTTGGATATAAGGCAGTGCTTCAATGAGCACATCAGCGATTTGGTGAGCGGTTCTTTCTTGAATAAGGGTCTTATTTTCCATAGTTAATAAATAAAGTGTCTAGGGGCAGCGTTACGTTAAAGGGGTTCGGTTTAAAAGGGGCGGAATAAATTAATGACGACCGGTATGGCCAAAGCCGCCTTCGCCCCGGTCAGTTTCTGTGGTAAAGGTGTTTACTAATTTAAGAGCGACTTGTACGACGGGCATAAATAATAACTGAGCAATTCTTTCACCGGGTTGCACCACATAATCAGCTTCACCTTCATTATGTAAGATGACACCAATTTCACCATGATAATCAGAATCGATAATGCCTAAGCCCTGACCGACTCTCACTTGGCTCTTAAGACATAAGCCACTTCGACTCGCAACCACTGCCATTAAGCCAGGGTCTTGAATATTAATAGCTAGGCCTGTACCTATTAATTTATTTTTACCGCTTGGAATCGTAACAGATTCTGCTATACAGGCGTATAAATCCATGCCTGCTGCCCCGGTGGTTTTGTAAGCAGGGATGCCGTATTGTTCAAGTAAGGGATTAACGACCTTTGTTTCAATTAATCTTTTCATCTACCGAGCACTCTTAAAATTAAGTATTATAACCCAGCCGTTAAAGCGTGAGGATGATCGTGTGAGTGGAGAATCATAAAAATATGCTTTTAATTAAGCAAGGTGGCACAAACTGTAATAAGATAGTCAAAATTTCACTGTTGAAAGAGCCTTTACTATGCGTCGATTACTTCTACTGAGCTTTCTGGCTCTGCCTGTTTACGCGGTTGATGAACAACCCCCTAAAGTTGAAGCTTATCCAGAAGCACCTGATCCTATTTTGCCGGCGCACAGTGGTGAAACACTGGAGCCTGATATTACCATTACCCGTAAAGCTAAAAAAACTATCCAAGAATATCGTCGTAGTGGCCGCTTGTTTATGATTAAAGTCGTACCTGATATCGGACCGGCTTATTACTTTTTGGATGAGGATGGTGACGGTCGAATGGATGTGCGCAGTGATGATTTAGATCACGGCAATAGCCGTGTTAATATGTGGAGAATCTTTGAGTGGTAAGGTATTAATACTAATAGGAGGGATAATAGAGCCGACCTCCAAATAGTAATCATTTGCATTTACGTGCCTGTCAGTTTACAATGAATTAACTAATATAAAAGAGGCATGCAAATGATAAACAATACAAAATTGTCAATAAGAGGTGTTTTAGCCGGTGCTCTGATGGTTTCAACTGCTTCTGCCTTTGCCTTGGAAAGGCCTCAAACCATGGATGATATGTGGAAAATTATCCAAGCTCAGCAAAAGCAAATTGATGATATGAAAGCAGCCATAGCGTCTGCTTCTACTTCCGCAAAAGCAAATACAAATCCAACAGCCGCCGTTTCTACAACCGCTATAAAAGGGGATGTGGTTAGCGTTACTACGCAAACTGCTGAAAATAACGTCAATCCAAATCCAACTGTCTCTACAGAGACTAAAGCGTCTACGACCAGTGTCAAAAATCTAGAACGTAAAACAAATATCTTAAGTCAAGAAGTTGAGAAACTAAGAACCAATTTAGCCATTCCTGAAGAAAAGCAGCTTAAAAGTACTTATGGCATGGGGCCTGCTGCGTCTAAGGTTTATCAGGTGGGTAAAGGGCTTTCTATTGGGGGTTATGGTGAAGGTTTTTATCAAGATGTAGTGGGTAATAAAGGTGCAGCCCGCTCTACTGCGGATCTTGAGCGTGTAGTTTTATATGTGGGTTATAAATTTAACGATAAGATTCTTTTCAACAGTGAATTAGAATTTGAACATGCGACTACTGGTGAAGGTGCCGAAGCTAAAGGTGAGGTATCTGCTGAATTTGCTTCACTTGACTTCTTTTTTAACCCCATGATTAATGCTCGAGCCGGTTTAGTGTTAATGCCAATGGGTATGACTAACCGGATGCATGAACCTTTATTTTATTTTGGTAATCATCGCCCTGTGGTTGAGCAAACGATTATTCCAACTACGTGGCGAGAAATGGGTGCGGGTATCTTTGGTTCTATTACCCCTAATTGGACGTATACCACTTATGTAGTGAATGGTTTAGATGCTAAAGGTTTTACTTCTAATGGTATTTATGAGGGTAAAGGTGGTGGCAGTAATTCAAAAGCCCAAAGCTTTGGGTATGTCGCACAAATGAATTATGATCCTCAAGCTTTGCCCGGTGTCACTGTGGGTGGCTCTGCTTATGTGGGTAATGCCGGACAAGATCAAGTCTTTAATGGACAAAAGCCTAATGTGTTAACGCAGTTATATGAAGGGCATGTGCAATGGAAGTATCGAGGTTTAGAGTTTAGAACCTTAGGGTCTTGGGGATTAATTAATGATGCCGGTATTTTGAGTCAGACAGCAGGTGCAAATCCAATTACGGGACAGGGTGTAATCGGCTCACAAAACTATGGATGGTATTCTGAGGTTGGTTATGATGTGTTACCTTTAATCATTAAGGATACACCCCAATATTTAGCTCCGTTTTTCCGCTTTGAAAAACTGAATACGATAGCAAAGGCACCTGCTGGATTTTTGACTGATCCAACTAAAGATTGGCAAATATTCCAATTCGGTTTACAGTACAAGCCACATCCACAGGTGGTTTTAAAAGCGGATTATAGAAACTTTGTGGCTAAACAAGGCACACAGCCTAGTGATTTTAACCTAGGCTTTGGTTTTATTTTCTAGGTTAAATCTATCAATTAAATTATTAAACAAGAGTAATGATCATATTTAAACAGCTTATTTTCGGGATGCTATTAACAGTCTCAAGTGCCTCTAGTTTTGCGACCGTTTTTTATAGTAAAACAGAAGCGATGGATCTGGCGTTTGGTGCGGGGGCGATGATTGAGTCTTTATCTTTATTTCCGGATGACGCACAAACTGCCAAGATTCAGCAGATCGCTAAAATGAACTTAGAATCGGGTATGTTTACGTTTTATGTGGGCAAGAATCAAGATAAGATACTAGGTTATGCCGCGATTGAAACCACTACGGTTAGAACTAAACCAGAAACGTTGATGATTGTTTTAACCCCAGAGGGTGAGTTAAGTAAAGTGGTTACTTTAGCGTTTCATGAGCCTGCCGAATATCAACCACCGGATACCTGGTATGAGAAATTGTACAAGCGTACGTTGACTGATATGGATTTTAATAAAGGTGTGGATGGTATTACTGGAGCGACATTAAGCACTCGTGCTGGTCTGGCCAGTGTTCGTAAAGTGATGGCAATTTATCAAGAGATGATTAAAAACAAGGAAGCAGAATAATGCGATATTTTGTCACCGGTGAGCAACAACGTAAGTCATTATTAAATGCCTTGGTATTGATGTTCTTAGGGTACATCGCTTTATTATGGCTGAGTAATGCGTTGATGTATTTTCATCACATGACCTTATTGCCCAGTTCTGTTACCGCGTATTATTTGGGTTCTGAAGAGCAATTTATTCCACCCAGAAGTTATGAGGGGATGCTTGAAGTATCGCATTTTCATTTGTTTTCGATGGGGATGTTGGTGGTGACTTTAACTCACTTAATGTTAATGACCGAGTTCTCGGTTCGATTAAAAATTGGCTTAAGTGCAGCCACGTATTTGTCTGCCATCTCTGATGAAGCGGCCGGTTGGTTAGTTCGTTTTGCACACCCTATGTTTGCGTATTTTAAGATTGCCGCGTTTTTATCGCTAGAGATTTCCTTGGCATTGCTATTGATTGTAGTGAGCACTGCTTTGATTAAAGCCAGAGCAAAGATGGTATGAACGTTAAGTTAAAAAGTCATGGGGTCTTCTCATTAATCTTTTTAACCCACTTTAACCTCATGCCCTTTCCAGCCATAGTAGCAAATATACAAATAACCTAGAGCAGGTACAAAGAAAGCATGATGAATACCCATCGTGTCTGCAAAAATACCTTGTATTAGGGGCAAGATAGCGCCTCCTACAATGGCGGCGCAAATAATACCCGAGCCTTGTCCGGTATGTTTACCTAAGTTTTTAACCGCCAGAGAAAATATAGTGGGGAACATAATCGAGTTGAATAATCCCACGCTAAGAATGCTCCATTTAGCAATCTCACCATCAGTAAAGAGAGTGATAATAACTAAACTCATCGCCATAAAAGCATTGAATAATAACGCCTTGGCCGGATAAATCTTTTGCATTGCCAAGGCGCCTATAAAGCGGCCAACCATCGCACCACCCCAATAGAAAGCCACATAATGACCCGCATCTTGCTCTGATAAGTTTGCAATATTAGGCTCACCTAAAAAGCTGATTAAAAAGCTGCCAATTGAAACTTCACTGCCAACATAAATAAAAATACCTAAGGCACCCAAAACCAAATGTGGATAACTCCATGCACTGGCGTTATCGGCAGTTAAGTCTTCCGTTCTGCTAGGATCTACTAAAGGACGGCTGGCTTGTATTTTGGGAAGTTTAAGTACGGCAAAAATAACGGCGATGCCGAATAAAACTGCCGCCAACAATAAATAAGGGCTTTGCACAGCGGCCGCTTGCGCAGCTTGATAAGTGGATAAAGCGTCTGTATCTAAAGCTTTAATCTCTTCAGCGCTCTTAACCGCCGTTGATAAAATAAACAGCGTACCAAAATAAGGCGCTAGAGTCGTTCCAAGAGAATTAAAGGCTTGTGTAAGCGTTAAGCGACTCGATGCAGTATCAGTAGGACCCAAAATCGTGACATAAGGATTGGCTGAAACTTGTAATAAGGTAATGCCTGAAGCTAAAACGAAAAACGCTGTTAAAAATAAGGGGTAAGAATGTAAGCTTGAGGCCGGATAAAATAACAAACAACCCAGGGCTGCCACCAATAAGCCGACAATAATCCCGCCTTTGTAATCAATTTTTTCAACTAAATAACCACTGGGCACAGACACCACAAAGTAGGCGATAAAGAAGCAAAACTGCACCAGCATAGCTTGTGCATAACTTAAGGTAAAGACGGCCTTTAAGTGTGGAATTAAAATATCATTAAGGCAGGTGATAAAACCCCACATAAAAAACAGTGAGGTTAATATACTTAAAGCCCCCAAATAAGACGTTTCATGTTGAGGAGTACTTAAAGAGGTATTCCGGTTGTTTGTTAAATTAACCATTTAAAAGACTCTGTTTAAGGGGTCACAGAAAAAACGATACTTTCAGCACCCACCATGACTTTAAACTCACCCGGCTCGACAATGCGCTTAAGGTCAACCCCGATAAAAGACAGGTCTTGTGGGGTTAAGATAAAGCTTAATTTTTCTGTTTGACCGGGGGTTAAGGCTACCTTTTTAAAGGCTTTAAGTTGTTTATTAGGTCGAGTCACCGATGCCGCTAAATCATTCAAGTAAACCATAACTGTTTCTTTACCGGTTAACGAACCGGTATTTTTAACATGAACGGAGACCGTTATATCGTCTCCCATTTTGTAGGTGTTTTTGTCGGTCGATAAGCCAGTCGTTTGAAATTGACTGTAACTTAAACCATGTCCAAACGGATATAAAGGTTTATAGACATTCGGATCAAAGTTTTCGATCGGTTTGTGGTCGTATAAAACGATATCATTGGTGTTTCTGGGGTAGGTAATCGGTAGCTTACCGTTGGGGTTATAGTCCCCGAAGATGATATCCGCAAGAGCTTCACCGCCTTCCATGCCCGGTAAAAAGCCTAGAATAACTCCAGCCGCTTTTTCTGCTTGAGCCGTGATAATACGTGGCCGTCCACCTAAAGTGACTAAGATAACAGGCTTGCCCGTGGCGAGTAATGCGTTTGCTAATTCTATTTGGCTCGATTCAAGGTTTAAGGAGTCAATATTACCGGGGGTTTCGGTATACGGTTTTTCGCCAATAGCTAAAACGATGACATCATTATTTTTGGCTGCCGCAACGGCTTTGTTAATATCAATAGGGTCGTTAAAACTATTGCCACCCACATAAGTGACGCTGCCAGTTGATTTTTGTTGTAAGGCTTTAAATAAGGTGGGGTTATCTTTAGGGTATAAACTTTCATCATCCCCTTGCCACGTAAACGTCCATCCACCATTTAATACGTTTAATAAATTAGCGGTAGGGCCGGTGACTAAAATACGGGCTGATTTCTTTAACGGTAAAATATGATCAGTATTTTTAGCCAGTACGATCGATTCTCGTGCGGCTTGGCGATTGGTCGCTAAGGCCTCTGCGGTAGCAAAATGCCCTTCTGCCGCTAAAGGTTGAGTGCTTGGTTCAAATAAACCCGCGTCAAATTTGACTTTAAGAATACGGCTGACGGCTTCATCGATTCGAGATTCGGGTACTTCTCCGTCTTTAACCAGTTCGAGTAATAAATCACTAAATGAAAAGTCGAACGGTACCATACTCATATCGACACCCGCCATGACGGCAATCTTAACGGCTTCTTTGGGAGAGGCCGCTAGTTTATCCCGAGTGTAGAGGCGTTTAATATCTTCCCAATCAGACACGGCAAAGCCTTTAAAACCGAGCTCTCCTCGTAAAATCGTCGTTAAGTATTGATAGTTAGCGTGGCCTGGAATGCCATCCACTTCGGCGGAATTAACCATAATGGTAGGGGCACCCGCTTTGATACCTGCCTCAAAGGTGGGCAGGAAATATTCACGTAACATGCGCTCACTAATCCACGCAGGGCTTCTATCTTTACCATTAATCGGGAAACTGTAGCCCACATAATGTTTTAAACAGGTTAAACCTTTGTTACCTTGAGCAAAGTCATCACCTTGATGCCCTTTGATATAAGAAGTGCCTAAGACGGTCGCTAAATGTACATCTTCTCCGTAAGTTTCCCACAACCGAGGCCATAAAGGTTGTCTGCCGATATCCATAACCGGTGAGAAGTTCCATTGTAAGCCGGATACCCTTAATTCACGGGCGGTAATTTCACCTTCTTTAAGGCTAAGCTCCGGGTTAAAGGTGGCCGCCATATTAATGGCTTGAGGAAAGAGGGTGGCTCCTTGGGTATATGTGGCACCATGAATGGCATCAATACCATAAATAACCGGTATCTTTAAGCGTGTTTGTTCCGTAACGACTTTAATATCATGAATGATTTTTTGCCAAATATGATAAGAGCGAGCGATGTTATTAGGCGTAGAAGGCGTGTTTAAAATTGAGCCCACATGATGCTTGAGTAGCGCCTCTTGTAGTTTGGCAGGATCAATCAACTCATCGCCTTGAGGATCAACAGCACCAATAACCGAGAAGTCAACTTGCGTCATTTGGCCAATTTTTTCTTCCAGCGTCATGGCCGCTAATAAGTTTTCAATGTTTTGTTGCCCAACTTGCTCTTTGTTCCGCACCGCACACCCCGCCATAGTCAATGACATGATCATTAAAATAATCGTTTTTATACGCACTTCGTTCCTCTCTCTACCAATCTTGTATAGAGGCATATTATTAAAAAGCACCTTGTAGGGACTTTCGCCTCTGGGTTTATGGGTTATGTAAACTAATTAACCAATAAATTAACTAAAATTTGTTCATACACCTGGGTCAGTATTTCCAAATCAGCAATGGTGACATGCTCATTGATTTTATGAATACTTTCATTCAAAGGACCCAGCTCAATGATTTGTGCGCCAGTGGGGGCAATAAAGCGGCCATCGGACGTTCCTCCACCCGTGTCATCAACGGTATCAAAGCCAGTAATGGTTTTAATGGCCGCATGCGTGGCGTCAATTAAAACACCTTCTGCTGTTAAGAACGGATGGCCTGATAAACGCCATTGCAGATCATAGTCAAAATTGTATTTATCAAAAATGGCAACGGTACGTTGTTTAATCGTCTCTTCGTCAGATTCGGTACAAAAGCGTAAGTTGAATTGAATTTCTGCGGTACCCGGAATAATATTTTCAGCACCCGTACCTGAATTAAAGTTTGAAACTTGAAGACGCGTGGGTGGAAAGAATTTATTACCCTGATCCCAGACTTCTTCAGTCAATTCTTTTAAAGCCGGAGCAAAAGTATGAATCGGGTTGCTGGCCAATTCGGGATAGGCCACATGACCTTGTATCCCTAAGACAGTTAATTTAGCACATAAAGAGCCGCGTCTACCGACTCGAATCACATCGGCCATTTTTTTATCACTAGAAGGTTCGCCTACTAGGCACCAATCAATTTTTTCTTGGCGTTGTTCTAAAACCTCAACCACTTTAACCACGCCATTAGTGGCAATGCCTTCTTCGTCACTGGTTAATAACAGGGCAATAGAACCTTTGTGGTCAGGGTGTTTGGCTATAAACCGCTCTACAGCGGTAATAAAGCAAGCGATACCGCCCTTCATATCAGCCGTACCGCGACCGTATAATTTACCGTCTCTTTCGGTGGGTTCAAACGGGGGGGATAACCAAGCGCTTAAGGGCCCTGGTGGAACCACGTCGGTATGTCCTAAAAAGGTAAACAAGGGTTTTTGGTCGCCTCTTCTAAGCCAGATATTTTGAGTGTCATTAAAGTTGAGGCGTTCTTCTGTAAAGTTTAAGCCCTGT
The DNA here is from genome assembly GCA_903863905.1 of uncultured Methylococcaceae bacterium. Classification (GTDB taxonomy): domain Bacteria; phylum Pseudomonadota; class Gammaproteobacteria; order Methylococcales; family Methylomonadaceae; genus Methylobacter_C. The sequence continues at coordinate 9,084 of CAIPDT010000177.1, read as the reverse complement.
AGACGTTGGGCCAGTAAATCTTGGCAGCCGGCATCTTCAGGGGTGACGGATTCACGTCGAATCAGTTCTTTAAGAAGTTCTAGGGTGTCGCTCATAATAGTTCGGTGCTGTAAGTATCGGCTTTAAAGCCCACCAGCAGTTTAGTGCCGGCGTCTAAAATAGGTCGTTTAATGAGCGTGGGATTCGCTAACATTAAGGTGAGGGCTTTTTCTTGAGAAAGATCACTTTGTTGATCAGGGCTTAGTTGGCGCCAAGTCGTGCTGGACTTGTTTAAAAGCACGTTCCAATCTACCTGAGAGGCAAAGTGTTTAAGTTGATCTGAAGTTAGCCCATCCACACGAAAATCATGAAATTGATGGGCTAAATGGTGTTTATCTAGCCACTGCCGAGCTTTTTTAACCGTGTCACAGGTTTTTATTCCGTACAGTGTATACATAGTGCGTTTTATAATTGACTATTTAATAGTTCATCAAGACTAGGCAATTCTTTATCGGTCTTACAACGAATTTTATATAAATCGACAAATTCCATAAAGGCTTGTTCTAAGTCTGCTAAAATTTCTTCTTCGTTCTCACGCTCATCATCGGGTACGTCTTCAGACTCTAAATATTCACGTTGTAAATCGACTTCACTGTTCAAAGCTAGTGTTGCGTAAATAATCGCATTATTTGATATTTTATCGCTCATGGTAGTCCGTGTGGCTAAGGTTAAGGGAGGTTAAATCGCTAATCAGTTTATAGTAAGCATTGTTACGGATTAACGGGCGTTATTCAATAGATTTTCTAAAATGTAGCGTTAAACCTTGTAAAAAGTTTCTAATCACTTGATCGCCACAGTCTCTATAGTTTTTATGGCCTTTTAGTCTAAAGAAAGCGCTTAATTCACCTTTAGATATTTTAAAGTCAGCTAACTGTAAGGTGTTAAGCATATCTTCTTCTTTAAAGTTTAAGGCAATTCTTAATTTTTTAAGAATACTATTATTATTTAAAGCTAATTCTGGTTTAGGTGCTTGCCCAGGCTTCTCTTCTAAAGTGCCTCTTTTATGCGTGATTAAACCTTTTAAAAAGGCATCCATTGCATCATTATCCAGCTCAACAAACCCTTCTTGGCTGTCTTTTTTGAGTCGATCAAGCAAGTCCTCACGACTGATCTCTTTACCGCCTAAAGCGAAGATTTGTATCATGAGAGGATCACTTAGATCCAAAGCGTAACGGACTCGACGTAAGACATCGTTGTTAATCATTAATTATTCCAGCTGCTGAGTATTTTTGGCATATTTGTTTAAGGTGAGTCAGCGCTTATTGGACGGCAACGACTTAATTTAAACAGAGATGGTTTTAGGGGTGATGAAGGTCGAGTTAGCTAAAACTAACTCGACCGCTAGACTTAACTTAGTCTCTTAATAATTCGTTGATACCCGTTTTGCTGCGGGTTCTTTCATCTACTTGTTTAATAATCACTGCACAGTATAAACTGTAACTGCCATCGGCTGAAGGTAAGTTACCTGATACCACAACAGAACCTGCTGGAATACGTCCGTAGCTAATTTCACCGGTCATACGGTTAAAGATTTTTGTACTTTGACCAATGTACACACCCATTGAAATCACGCAACCATCTTCGACAATCACGCCTTCAACAATTTCAGAGCGAGCGCCAATAAAGCAGTTGTCACCGATAATAGTGGGGCCTGCTTGTAAAGGTTCTAAAACCCCACCGATGCCTACGCCACCTGATAAATGTACATTTTTACCAATTTGTGCACAAGAACCGACGGTAACCCATGTGTCTACCATAGTGCCGCTATCCACGTAAGCGCCGATGTTAACGTAAGACGGCATTAAGATAGCACCCGGAGCAATATAAGAACCATGGCGAGCAACGGCATTAGGCACCACACGGACACCGGCTTTAGCAAAGTCTTCTTCAGTATAATTTGAAAATTTACATTCTACTTTGTCGTAATAACGGGTGTTACCGCCATCCATTAAACGGTTTTCGTTAATTCTGAATGATAATAACACGGCTTTTTTAAGCCATTGATGCGTGACCCACTCACCATCAATTTTTTCTGCAACGCGAAGGGTGCCATTATCCAATAAACTTAAGGTTTCAGTAACGGCTTGACGAATTTCAGCTGAGACGGTAGCTGGGCTAATGTCGTTACGTTGCTCAAAAGCGTTTTCAATAATAAGTTGTGTGTTGTTCATTATGACTTCTATAAGGTTTTAAGTAAGTATTTAATTCGATGAGCTGCGGCAATGCAGTCATCCAGTGGTGCAACTAGAGCAATTCTAACATGATTAAGGCCTGGATTTAGTCCATCCGCCTCACGTGATAGAAAACTACCGGGTAAGACGGTAATATTTTCCGTTGCAAACAATTTTTGAGTAAATTCAGTATCTGATATAGGTGTTTTTAGCCAGATATAAAAACCCGCTGGTGGTTTGCTAATCTGACAAACTTCGCCAAGGATATCTATCACAGCATTAAATTTCTCGCGGTATAGACGGCGATTTTCTTTAACATGCGCTTCATCTTGCCATGCTTTAATGCTGGCGTATTGGGTCGGTAAGGGCAAGGCACAGCCTTGATAAGTTCGATATTGAAAATATTGATCTAAAATATCCGCGTCACCCGCTACAAAGCCAGATCTTAACCCGGGTGCATTAGAGCGTTTTGACAAACTATGAAATACCACGCAACGTTTAAAGGTGGTATTGCCCATAGCATACGCACTTTCAAGTAGACCGACCGGTGGATTGTTTTCATCATCATACAATTCGCTGTAGCACTCGTCAGAGGCAATCACAAAATTATATTTTTCGGCTAAAGCTAGAAGTTTTTGATGTTCTGCCATCGATATTACAGCGCCGCTAGGGTTTCCGGGCGAGCAAATGTAAATTAATTGGCAGCGTTGCCAAATGGCCTCAGGGACGCGGTCAAAATTAGGTAGGTAGTCTTCGTTTTCGACAGTGTTTAAAAAATAAGTTTCTGCACCTGCTAGTAAAGCCGCCCCTTCATAAATCTGATAAAACGGGTTAGGCATGATTACCACAGGCTTGTCTGCTGGATTAATCAAGCATTGCGCAAAAGAAAACAGTGCTTCACGGGTGCCACTGACCGGTAGGATCTGTGTTTCTGGATTGACAGCGTCAAGCGGTAGCTTAAAGCGCTGGGTTAACCAAGTAGCAATCGCTTGTCTTAAGGGCAGAATACCTTTAGTAGTAGGATAGTTTGATAAGCCGTTTAAATGTGCAACTAATGTCTCGCCAATAAAGGGCGGCGTTAATTGAGTTGGCTCACCAATCGATAACACAATAGCTGATTTATCAACAGGCGGCACAATGCCATGTTTGAGTTGCGATAACTTCTCAAAAGGATAAGGATGTAAGTATTTTAAATTGGGCGTCATGATTGGAACATGGCTATAAAGAGTTTATACGATTAGGTACATTTTAACGTAAGTTGTTGTCTTAGGTTTGAAAATGTATCAATAAACCCAACAGAGTGCTGATTAAACAATAGCCACCGATGTTTTGTATGTTCGACTTGAGAATCAGTCTAAGAGAAAAGCGAGGGTTAAAAGAGGTAACTTAAAGCGAGAGGTCATCAGGTGATAACGGACTTTTTATAATTAGCCCTACCAGGATACTCAGAAAGTATCCAGATAGGACATATCACTAGATTTAGATTAAGCTTTTTAATTTAGCAAAATCTTCTTTAGCTGATTTTAATTCTGAACCAGCTTCTTGAAGAGCAGATTCTTTAGCATGTGTAGCAGCAGATTTTAATTTTCTGTTAGCTTTTGCACGTGCATTGTCTACTTTATCATTTGCATTGATTTCTTTACTTAAATCACTTGCTGCTTTGATTAATGCAGCAGCTTCTTCGCCCGTTGCACCTTTATCAATGCCATCAATAGCAATCTGAATTTTGCCAACGACCATATCAATTGCTTCTTCAGGTTTGTAAGTGACTCTACCTGGATCGTTTTCAGCCATAGCTGAAGTTGAAAACACACCCGCAGTAGCTGCAATTACTAAAGATAGCAAGATTTTTTTCAATGATTTCATATTTTACTAGTCCTCAATTGGTTGTTATTTATTGTTATTCTGGCAAATATAACCTTAATGGTATTTGCCGATAATAATTCTATCATATTTAGCAGGTATATAACCCAAAACTTAGTAGGTTATATACCTTAATGCAAAAGGGTAGAACTATTAAATGCGCTTAAATTAACAGAGTTAATTTAAGCTGGGGTATTAATGAGTTAAGTCGTATTTAGCTTTCATTTCAGAAAATGACTTCAATGCTGTTGCTAAGCCGACTTCTGCAGCTGCTGTATCGCCAGCATCTAATGATTTACGAGCTGCTTTCAAAACATCAGTCGCTTTTTGACGTTGACGCTCAGTGATTTCAAAACGGAATTCTTTAGACGCTTGAGCCGCTTCAAGAATGTCTTTAGAAGCAGTTGATAAATCACCACTTTTAACAGCTGCTTGTGCTGTTGCGATACCAGAAAGAGTATTTTCGATAGCTTCTTTAACAGCTTCTTCGCCTTTAGGCGCTGCGAAAGCAGATGAAGAAACAGCTAAAGACGCGACCATAGCAACAGATACTAATACTTTTTTTAATGCTTGCATTACGAGTAAAACCTCAGAGTGATTATGTAGAAAAAATTTTAGAAGCTAGAAAATTAAGTTAAGGTTCATGTAATTCAAGCGATAAAATTAATTACCCAGCTACAAATTGGGATTCTAACACAGAAAAATAAATTAAAAATGATTGATAAGAGACAAAAATAAAATTATTTATATCAATTAGCAAATATTAGCGATAATTAAACCATTCTTAATAGGTGATCTAACCAAGATAAGGGTAACAGACGCTTCAGCGCGGCAAATAAATAGGTTGGAAATGTCACGTAATAATGCAGCTTTGGTTTTTTAGCTTCTAAGGCATGAATGACTTTCTCGACTACTGCGCTGGCGGGTAAAGTAAAGGCAACAGCAGCACCTTCTTTTTGCAATCTAGTTTCCATCGCATCATAGGCCGGTTTATGAAAGCTATTTTCAGCGTTTATATTCTGCTTATATAAGGTATAAGAGTTTGATCTAAAATCGCTAAGAATGGGGCCAGGTTCGATTAAAGAAATATAAATACCTGAACCATATAGTTCCAAACGTAAGGTACTTGCAAGTCCTTCCAACGCAAATTTGCTGGCGTTATAAGCGCCCCGATAACGCATGGCCACTAAGCCAAGTATAGAGCTATTGTAAATAATGCGTCCATGACCTTGTTGACGCATAATGGGTAAAATTAAGTTAGTCAGTTCATGCGTACCAAATAAATTCGTTTCAAATTGAAATCGTAATACCTCACGACTGAGGTCTTCAACAGCCCCTGGTTGACCAAAGGCGCCATTATTAAATAAGGCATCTATTTTTCCGTTGGTGAACGCTAGTATTTTCTTAACCGCTTGTTGAATATTGTGACTATCCGCTAAATCTAAGTGGAACGCGGTAAAGCCTTCTTGTGTTAAACGCTCTACATCCTCTAATTTTCTGGCCGTTGCAATCACATGATAGCCTCGGTCTTTTAGAGTTAAAGCAGTATGGTAACCAATGCCAGAAGAACAGCCGGTAATTAAAATGGTTTTTGCTATGTTCATGGACAGTGATGTTAAGGTTAAGTTTTGAGCTGTTTGACGTATACGATAAAATAGAGCCTTACAGGGCGACTTTTAACGCAATACGCCCTGTAAGTTTAGAACCATTTAAAACAGAGTCGTTACCATTGGGCTAATATCGGCTTCGTAATCAATACCTTCAATGCCAAAGCCAAATAACTTTAAGAAGTCACTGGTGTAGGCTTTGTAATCAGTGAGTTCTAATAAATTTTCTTCAGTGACATCAGCCCAAATTTGTTCAACTTGGCTTTGTACATCTGCGTTGAGTTCTTTTTCATCCACGCGATAACGGTTTGCGCTATCAATGCGGGGTACGTCTGTGTATAAACATTCTGAAAATAAACGTTGAATTTGCTCAATACAATGTTCGTTTGTGCCCTCTGCTTTCATTATTTTAAATAAAATAGATAAGTATAAAGGCATTAACGGAATGGCAGAACTGGCTTGGGTGACCAAAGCTTTTAATACGGCCACATTAGCACGACCATTGATAGCTTCTAGTTTAGCGTTTAATGCTTCTGCGGCACGATCTAAATCTTCTTTAGCTTTACCGATGGTAGCTTGACCGTAAATAGGCCACGTTAATTTATCACCTAAATAAGTGTAAGCGACAGTTTTAGCGCCGTCAGCTAATACGTCAGCGGCTTGTAAGGCTTCCATCCATAATTCCCAATCTTCACCACCCATGACCTTAACGGTATTGGCAATTTCTTCTTCAGTGGCGGGTTGTAAAGTGAGCTCATTGATCTTTAATTTATCGGTGTTTAAATTTTTTGAAGTATGTTCAGCACCAATTGGTTTAAGGACTGAATAATATACTTGTCCGGTCACAGGATCGGTTCTGCGAGGGGACGCCAAGCTATAAACAACCAAATCAATTTTTCCCATATCCGCTTTAACTTGGGCGATGGCCTTATCTTTTATCGCGGTTGAAAACGCATCACCGTTAATCGTATAAGCATATAAGCCAGCAGCCGTTGCGGCATCATGAAAAGCTGAGGTGTTGTAATATCCCGCTGACGCTGTTTTTTCAGAAGGAGCTTGTTCATAACAGATCCCCAATGTTTTTGCGCCATTGCCAAAAGCGGCCGTAATTCGAGATGCTAAGCCATAGCCAGTAGAACAACCAATAACGAGGACATTTTTAGGCTGAGTAGCCGCTGAGCTTTGAGAAATAGGCGGATGTGTTTTAATATAAGCAATTTGTTCTTCAACATTCGCTTTGCAACCTTGTGGGTGTGCATTGGTGCAGATAAAACCTCTCACCTTGGGTTTAATGATCATGACTATACCTTGTGTGTTGTTATTATGGGCAATTATTTAAAGTGACGAGGAGTATATATTATGATTTTAGAAAATTAAAGGTATGCTGTTTAGCAAAGTAAATGGGGGCTAATGAAATTGATGAGCTTCAAATGATTTAATTGTTTTGTTTTATAAAACTCATTGTTTCTATTAATGAATCATTTCCCTAAGAAACATTAACATAAAATGTTGTAATATACTGGGTTAATAATATTACATTGGTGCTAAAAGTAATGCTAATTCATCGAATTTCGATGATATTAGTTGAATAAAGCAATTAGAATTTCAATACTGCTAGGAGCTGTGATGACATCTGGAGTTAACATACATTTCGGTCTTAAGACTATTCGTTATTTCTTTTTTTTTGTATTAGTCTGTTTATTTCCGTCAGTTAGCTTTGCTACTGAAGCCATTTCAGTTGTTCATTTTGATTTAAAGCACCAGTTTGTCGGCTACATAGCGGTTGCTATTACTGTAATAGCTTATATCATTGCTATGACTGAAGATGTACATTTAATGAAAAAGTCTAAGCCGATGATTCTAGGATCTGCTTTAGTTTGGTTTGCTATTTGTATTTATTATGCTTTACACGGTCAAGCTAAAACGGCTTCGCTCGCTTTTGAAAGTAATTTATTAGCGTATGTTGAGTTGTTTTTATTTATTTTAGTCTCAATGACCTATTTGAACACCCTAAATGAGCGAGGGGTTTTTGATGGCTTGCGTATTTTATTATTGAATAAGCAGTATAGTTATCGGCAATTATTTTGGATTACTGGTGCGTTAGCCTTTGTACTCTCAACCATTATTAATGGCTTAACAGTCGGGTTATTAATCGGTTCTATTGTTTTAGCGGTTGGCAAGGATAAGCCTAAGTTTGTTGCCTTTGCCTGTCTTAACGTGGTCATTGGTGCTAATGCGGGTGGTACGATGAGTCCGTTGGGCGGCATTTCAACTTTATTTGTTTGGCAAAAAAATATTCTACATTTTACTGAGTTTTTTAGCTTAACCATTCCGTGCATCATAAACTTTGTAGTGCCGGCTTGTTTTATGCATTTTTCAGTACCTAAAGAAACCCCCGCTATTTCTCAACAGAAAATTGAGTTAAAAAGGGGCAGTAAACGCATTATCTTTTTATTTATTCTGACACTCGCCATCACAGTATCCTCCAACGTATTGTTAGAACTTCCTCCTGCAGCCGGTATGATTACTGGTTTAGGATTATTACAGTTCTTTAATTTTTATTTGACCTATACAGAAACAGCGGGATGCGAAGACTCTCAAAAAAGTTTCGATATCTTTAAAAGTATTGCGGATGTTGACTGGGACACATTATTGTTTTTTTATGGTGCAATGATGATTATCGGTGCAGTAGGTTTTGTGGGCTATTTAGACGCGATTGCACTGTATTTGTTCGGTGAAATTAATGTTACCTTGGCTAATGTCATGATTGGCTTGTCTTCAGCCTTTATTGATAATGGCACCTTGATGTTTGCCGTCTTAAACATGAACCCTGATATAGCAAAAGTTGAGTGGTTGTTATTAACGTTAACTTTGGGTGTAGGAGGTAGTTTGTTAGCGATTGGTTCTGCACCTGCTGTAGGGCTTTTAGGCTTAGTTAGAGAAGGTTATAATTTTGGATTTCATTTACGTTGGATGCCCGCTATTTTATTGGGCTTTTTCTTAAGCATCGGTAGTTTATTTTTAATAAATCCAGGTAGTTTTTGACTTGTTAATTTGTTTAATATTACGGAGTAAAGCCATGACCACAATCACCTTGGCTGACGCATTAATAGATAAAGCGATTGCCGTCAGTCAGTCATGCTAGAAATGTCCAAGAAGCACTTACAAAAATAATAGCCTTTTACTTGCAGCAACATAAACAACAACCGGCGTTTTTTGAACAACTGCGCTTGGCTGATGAATCTGCCGATGATGACCTGGCTCTATTGTTTGAGCGAAATAAAGATACAGGCAGAAATATCAGCCAACGCGGAATTACAAGACCAGACCTTAGCGGTAATGGACAGCTTAATTGCCGCAACAGCACAACCAGTTTTACGCCACGGAAGCCCTGGTGGATTGGG
>CAIPDT010000176.1 GCA_903863905.1 uncultured Methylococcaceae bacterium | reverse complement strand
TTGTCAGTAAAGAAGGTATTTTAGGTGGAAATGTAAGTGTAATAGCAGGAGATTTAGGTTAAAAAGGGAGTAATCAAGGTATATAACTGACTAAAGTAACTTCTTTACTACCAAATCAATGTTCTTTACTAGCAAATCAATGTTCTTTACTACCAAATCAATATTCTTTACTAGCAAATCAATATTCTTTACTCAGTAAAGTAAGTGTAATGGTCAGTAAAGAAGATACATTAGGGGTAGATGCCGCGCAAAGTTACAGTTAAGTGATGTTAGTATCGGATAAAAAACTAATTGCTATTAGATAATCTATCCAGTGTCGTACTTAATTTTAGCAATGCTTCCCTAAGTTGAAGGTCGGGTATTGCTAAACTATCGTGACGAATAAGCGCTATTTTATCATTCGAAGGTAAATTAGCTTTTCTGATACTCCCTAAACTTCCTCCGATGGTTTGTATTAACACTTTGACTTGAATCGTTTCAGGCGGTGTTTTACACAAGGACGCTATAGCCAACAAGATCGCTTTATTGTAAAAACGTATTTGTGAAGCCCACGTGGCTGAGTCAGTATAAAGCAGCAATTTCTTTTCTTTGATTAAACAATAACGAATCTGACACGCTATCGAGTAAGGCAAAACGGCTTTAACACGGGTGAGTAACTGTTGTTGCTGTGCAATTTGGCTATAGTAATAAGCCATCGTTCGATTTTGAGTCGTTAACGAAACTTTTTTAAAGGGTGATGGTTTTGAGGGCATAGGAAACAGTCGTTTTTATGGAACTCAATAAGAGACAGTCTCCCGTAACGATAAAGGTTATGGAAGACTGTTAGACGGTTGTTAAATAAAATTAAGCAACGACGGTATCGGCTTTTTTCTGATACGCGGTCATTTGATTAAAGTTAAGGTAACGATAACTTTCTTCAGCTGAAGCGCTTATTTGCGTTGCGTAGACTTGGTATTCTTCAACACTTGGAATCTTACCTAATAACGAACAAACGGCGGCTAATTCAGCAGAGGCTAAATACACATTAGCGCCATTTCCTAACCGGTTTGGAAAGTTTCGGGTTGACGTGGAAACAACCGTTGAGTTTTCGGCAACGCGTGCTTGATTACCCATACATAAGGAACAGCCCGGCATTTCCATTCGGGCCCCGGCTTTTCCAAAGGTGCTGTAATAACCTTCTTCAGTTAATTGAGTTTGATCCATCTTAGTCGGTGGAGCCACCCATAAACGCGTTGGTAACTCACCTTTTTGCTGTTCAAGTAATTTACCTGCCGCCCGGAAATGACCAATATTAGTCATACACGAACCTAAGAAAACCTCGTCAATTTTTGTGCCCGCTACTTCAGAGAGTGGTTTAATGTCATCAGGATCGTTAGGGCAGGCCAGTAAAGGTTCTTTGATATCATTCATATTAATTTCAATGATTTCAAAGTATTCTGCATCGGCATCCGCTTCGAGTAATACGGGGTTATTTAACCAATCTTCCATGCTTTGGATACGGCGTTTAAGCGTGCGCACATCGCCATAACCCTCTGATATCATCCATTTTAGTAGTGTAATATTCGAGTTTAAATATTCACGTATCGGTGCTTCACTTAAGTGAATGGTACATCCACCGGCTGAGCGTTCTGCTGAGGCATCTGATAATTCAAAGGCTTGTTCAACTTTTAAGTTGGGTAAGCCTTCAATTTCTAAGATACGTCCTGAAAATACATTTTTCTTGCCTTGTTTATCAATGGTGAGTAAGCCTCGCTTAATTGCAGCGTAAGGAATTGCATTCACCATGTCTCTTAAGGTAATACCCGGTTGCATTTCACCGGTAAAACGGACTAATACGGATTCAGGCATATCCAGCGGCATGACACCGGTAGCTGCAGCAAAGGCGACTAAACCAGAACCGGCAGGAAAAGAAATCCCCATTGGGAAACGCGTATGTGAGTCACCACCCGTGCCAACCGTGTCAGGCAGTAACATCCGGTTTAACCATGAATGGATAATACCATCCCCCGGACGTAAGGACACACCACCTCGATTCATAATAAAATCGGGTAGGGTGTGCTGCATCACAACGTCAACGGGTTTTGGGTAAGCCGCCGTATGACAGAAGGATTGCATGACCAAGTCTGCAGAGAAGCCTAAACACGCCAAGTCTTTTAATTCATCACGGGTCATTGGGCCGGTGGTATCTTGTGATCCCACGGTCGTCATGTAAGGTTCACAGTAGGTATTAGGACGAACGCCTTCTACACCACAGGCTTTGCCTACGATTTTTTGGGCAAGTGTAAAGCCTTTAGTGTTAACTTCTTCAGCGCCGGGTCTTAAAAATACCGTAGACGCGGCAAGTTTTAGAGATTTTCTAGCGCGATCCGTTAAGCCACGACCAATAATCAGTGGAATACGTCCACCGGCTCTAACTTCATCCAGTAGGATGTCGGTTTTTAGTGCAAACGTACAAATGACTTCGTCAGTCTCATGACGTTTAATCACACCCTCATAAACATAAATGTCAATAATATCGCCCATGGCTAATTGGGTCACATCACATTCAAAGGGTAGGGCACCTGAATCTTCCATGGTATTGAAGAAAATAGGGGCAATTTTTCCGCCTATACAAACACCACCATCCCGTTTATTAGGGATAAAAGGAATATCATTACCGATGTACCATAGCACAGAGTTGGTGGCTGATTTGCGTGAAGAACCCGTTCCAACTACATCACCGACATAAGCAACAGGGAAACCGGCTTCTTGCAATTCTTCAATTTGAGTTTCTGCGTTAGTAATACCTTCTCGCGGTATTTTTAACATCGCTTTAGCATGCAATGGAATATCCGGTCTTGACCATGCATCGGGAGCCGGTGATAAGTCATCGGTATTTGTTTCTCCGCTGACTTTAAAGACGCTAACCGTCATTTTTTCAGGCACTTGAGGTTTACTGGTAAACCATTCGGCCTCTGCCCAGGATTGAATGACTTGTTTTGCAAACTCATTACCCGCTAAGGCCTTTTCTTCAACATCATGAAAAGCGTCAAATATCAGTAAGGTATGTGATAAGCCTTTGACGGCAATAGGTGCCAAATCAGGGTTGTCTAATAAATCAATTAAAGGCGTAATGTTATAACCGCCTAACATAGTACCCAATAATTCAGTCGCATCAGATGTGGTTAAAATAGGAGAACTTGCCTCACCTTTAGCGACGGCGGTTAAAAAGCCGGCTTTAACGTAAGCCGCTTCATCTACCCCTGCGGGGACTCTATTGGCTAATAAATTAAGAAGAAATTCTTCTTCACCTTGAGGGGGGTATTTAATTAACTCCACTAAAGCCGTTGTTTGGTCGGCATCCAATGGCTTAGGTACTATCCCTTCAGCCGCGCGATCTTCAACATGTTTAAGGTACTGTTTTAGCATAACTAACTCCTTAGAGATTAAGAAAATGGGAGCTGGGGCGAGCTCAATTAAAAATTAAATGACAGGATAATTTATACTGTGGTCAAAATTGCAGATAATGAATCTATTTAATACACGATCTGCGGTGCATTTTGAGTAAGCAAATACCTTGGTTGGAATAATAACATTCATAGACGCATTATCAACAAAAAATGCACAAAGATTGTTAAAGATTAGGTATTATTCAGTGAAATAGACAAAATAATGCTAGGAGTTAATGATGAATACGTGCCCTTCTTGTGCTTATATAAGAAAAGATTTAGATATTAGGTGTCCACAATGTGGAGAGTTTTATCCTACGTTAGCCCAATTGTTAGCAGAAGAAGTGGCTTATGAAGAGCTGCATTCTTTTAAAGGGCGGTGGCAACGTATTGCGAAAGCTGACGATATAAAACAAGCTATTAGGCAAGAGATTAGTCAATTTAAAGCCGAATTAACAACGCAAGGGATTTTTACCCTTATTGTTATAGTAATTTTTGTTTTCGCATTGGTAATTTCGGTATTATAAATGAGGTAGCATTGCAATAAAGGTCTTTAATGCAGTATCATTCATACAGAATATATCAAATATCGTTCGAGTTAATATAAAAATGGAATCAGTGAATACCCCACTAAACAATACCTCATTTAATTCAACTGAAAATAACTCACTTATTAATCAATCTAAACAACATCATAAGAAAAGATCTGTTTTTCAGCGGTTCATCATTTCTGTTAAAGCACTCAACTGGTTATTTATAAGTTGTGTTGTTTTACCAACGCTAATATCTATTGCCTATTTTTCTTGTATAGCCTCTGATGTGTATATTTCAGAGTCGCGATTTATTGTTAGAAGTCCTGAGAGACAGACCTCATCGCCGTTTGGAAGTTTGTTAAAAGGTTCTGGATTTTCAAGTTCACAAGATGACTCTTATACCGTTCAAGATTATATGTTGTCACGAGATGCTTTAAAATCATTAGATGATAAATTAGACATTCGTAATGCATTCTCATCTGAAACAATTGATGTTTTTAGTCGGTTTAGTGGTTTATTCTGGTGGGATAATAGTTTTGAAGATTTGTATCTTTACTATAAGAAAAAAGTCGAAATTGATCTTGATGCAACATCCTCGATTACAGTCTTAACGGTAAAAAGTTTTAGCGCGGCAAATTCCTATGCAATGAATGAGCAGCTATTGCAAATTAGTGAAGCCTTAGTTAATAAGCTAAATGAAGTCGGTAGAGCCGATTTAATTAACTTTTCCAATGAAGAAGTTAAAAGTGCAGAAAAAAAGGCGAAGTCTGCCGCTTTAGCACTGTCTGTATTTCGGAATGAAAAAGGCGTTATTGATCCTGAAAAACAAACCGCTATGGAGTTAGAGCAAATTGTAAAAATGCAAGACGAGTTAATTGCGACTCAAGCCTTACTGACTCAATTGTTAACATTTGCTAAAGAAAATCCACAAATCCCGTCTTTACAATTAAAAATTAAAAATTTAAAGCAAGATATAGTCACTGAAACCATACAAGTAGCGGGTGGAGATCATTCTTTAGCGAATAAGGCGGCTCAATATCAACGTCTTGCTTTAGAGAGGGATTTTGCCGATAAACTATTAGCCAGTGCGATGGTGTCTTTAGACCAAGCTCGTAATGAAGCTCAAAGAAAGCAATTGTATTTGGAACGTATTGTCCAGCCTAGTATGCCTGATAAATCCATGGAGCCAAGACGAATAAGAGGTGTTTTATCGACATTTTTATTAGGATTCATTTTGTGGGGCGTATTAGCCATGTTGTTTGCGGGTGTCCGTGAGCATCAGGATTAATCTGGGTTATGACATATTATTCTGGAGTCAGTTTTAAGCGTTCATTAGATATACAATTTCGGGTGATTGGCGCTTTATTAATGAGAGAAGTGATCACGCGTTATGGGCGCCATAACATTGGTTTTTTATGGTTGTTTTTAGAGCCTATGATTTTTACTGGTGGCGTTGCAACTTTATGGACATTACTAGGGCAATCTCATGGTGCCGATTTGCCTGTGGCGGCTTTTGCCTTGACGGGCTATTCATGCGTATTGTTATTTCGTAATATGCCAAATCGTTGTTCGTCTGCTATAGGACCTAATTTAGCCTTGATGTATCATCGTAATGTTAAGCCTATTGATATCTATTTAGCTCGTATTCTGTTAGAAATTGCGGGTACAACCGCTTCTTTTTTTGTTTTAGGTTGCATTTTTACAGCTATTGGTATGACAGAACCGCCGGATGATATATTAAAAATCATGTGTGGATGGTTGATGATTGCGTGGTTTGGTTCTGGGCTGGCTTTATTAATAGGCGCTTTAAGTGAGCGCAGTGAACTCGTGGAAAAAATTTGGCATCCTATCTCGTATTTGATTTTTCCTTTATCTGGTGTGGCGTTTATGGTTCATTGGTTACCTTTAGCCAGTCAAAAATACATAATTCTGATGCCGACCATACATGGAATTGAGTTATTGCGTGAGGGATATTTCGGGCCGTCAATACACGCACAATATGATATGTCTTACATGGCTATCGTTAATTTATGTTTGACATTTTTGGGGCTTTATCAAGTTCGCGTTATCTCTAAAACGGTAATGAGTCAATGATTGAACTGAGTAACGTTAGTAAAAGTTATCAACTTCGTGATGGAGGTTTTAACAAGGTATTGAATCAGGTTAATTTGCAAATTGTGCCGGGTGAAAAAATTGGTATTCTTGGTCGTAATGGGGCGGGCAAGTCTACTTTAGTCAGGCTGATTAGTGGTGCAGAACTTCCAACCTCGGGTAAGGTGTCTAGAACGATGTCCGTGTCTTGGCCGCTAGCGTTTGGAGGCGGGTTTCAGGGCAGTTTAACAGGGCTTGATAACTTACGTTTTGTTTGTCGTGTATATGGTATTAATAGCGAAGAGAAAATTCCTTTTGTGCAAGAGTTTTCAGAACTAGGTAAATATTTTAAAGAGCCTGTTAAAACGTATTCTTCGGGTATGTGCGCACGATTAGCTTTTGCAATCTCTATGGCTATTGAATTCGATTGTTATTTGATTGATGAGGTGACGGCGGTCGGTGATGCTCGGTTTCATGCTAAATGTCAGTATGAACTTTTCGAAAAACGTCGTGATAGATCTTTAATAATGGTTTCACATGATGCACATAATATACGTCAACACTGCACTCGCGCTTGTGTGGTTAATCAAGGTTCTTTACATGTCTTTGACGATGTTGACACGGCGTATGAGTTTTATACCGCTAACGCGGCATTACAATAATGGTTAATTAATGAAAAAAGAAACAAACACTAAAATTAAAGTATTGCTGGAGATGCGGCCTGCGTTAGATGGTTTCGCCGGAATTCCTCAGGAAGTTAGATTATTGTTTCGGGGTTTAAGAAAAATTGATAGTGTTGACGTTGAGGGATTATTACAGGTTTCTAATCGAACATTGGCAAGAGGAACAAAGGCTAGGGGATTTGTTTGGAAAAAATTAAGTCCCGCTAGAAAATTTAATCGGTATTCTAGAGTCATTGTATCGATGGCAGAAAAGCCCTATGAGAATGTGTTGCATGTTGTTCTTAATTATATTCAAATCCAATCTGAAAAGATAAGGATTAAAATAGCGACGATTACAAATGTAGGGAGTATACAGTTAACGAGATTTGAATCGGCTACCTTTGAGGATTTTACGTGGCGAACTTTATTTTCAAAGACATTACCCGCCTCTGACTTTAATTTAGTGAGCTCTGCTGATCATCGTATTTGTTCTGTACCTTGGAATACGCTGCATAAAGTAGGGTTGGACTCCTTGGATTGGCGGGGAACACCTAAATATCCGATGTTAGATACCCGTGATTTTAATGTTTTTATTGGTCAAACGCCTTACCCCGGTCGAGTTAATAAAAACACGGCTTTTGTTATTCGTTATCATGATGCCATACCGGTATTTATGCCACATACGATTGCAGATAAATCAAAACATCAAGCAACACACTTTTATGCGTTAATGAGTAATGTTGATTCAGGAGCATGGTTTGCTTGTGTGTCTGAAGCGACTCGTCAAGATTTGATCAAGATATTCCCTAAAGTGGTCGATCGTGCGGTGACAATTTATAACATGGTCTCTCATCATTATTTTAAAGAGAACTCTTCACTTGAACGGATACCGGGTATTATTCGGTCGAGATTGTCCAGAGTGAGCCCAGATATGGATTTTAAGCCTAAGTTTTTTACTCTACGTGAAGAAGAAGCTTTTTATAAAAAACATTTGAGTTCAAAGCCCTTTAGGTATTTATTAATTGTTTCAACTATAGAACCTAGAAAAAATCACACCCGTTTATTAGCTGCTTGGGAAGTTATTAAGGCAGATATTGATCCTGATATAAAATTAGTTATAGTTGGCACACTGGGTTGGGATTATCAGCAAATTGTTAAAGGCTTCAGTTCTTGGATTGATCAGGGGCAATTATTTATGTTGAATGCGGTTCCTGCACCAGATTTACGAGTTTTATATCGTCATGCGACAGCAACAGTATGTCCTAGTTTAGGCGAGGGGTTTGATTTTTCTGGCGTTGAGTCAATGGCGAGTGGTGGAGTAACTATTGCTTCTGATATTCCTGTTCATCGTGAAGTTTATGAAGATGCCGCTGAATACTTTGATCCATACGCGACCATGTCTTTGGTAAATGCACTAAAAAAAGTGCTTTATGAACAAGATGCCCCGCAAGTTCAAGAGTTCATGCGTCAGCGTGGTGAAGTTGTTTCATCGCGTTATTTACCCGAAAATATCTTACCGCAGTGGGAGAGTTTCCTACGTAATGTAGTTGAAATAAATAATGTATCAAAATTTTAAGTGAGAGTAATGGCTATATCAAAAGAGGAAGTATTATGGTGTTATCGCATGATTTTAGGCAGGGAGCCTGAATCAGAAGATATAGTTAATATTCACATGCAAAATAAAAATATAACAATTTTGCGGGAAGTGTTTTTTAACTGTAAGGAGTTTACAGGAAAGCGTTTGGAATTATCTGCCAAGCAGCCTAGTCCTTTTGTTCCTCTAGGTACTCTTAAAAACGAGATTGAATATACAGCGTCGTCCTCTCAACTTGCTCGATGTGTTGTGAAAATAAAAGAAGCTTGGTCGCATTTGGGTGCTACCCAACCTCATTTTTCGGTGTTAACAGATACGCAGTTTCTTCCAGAAAATCTTGATAAAAATCTCGATAAATTTTGGGCATCTGGCGAGACAGATGCCGTTGAGATTGAAAAGATGCTTGTGCGTCATAATTTTGACTCCTTATCA
Source organism: uncultured Methylococcaceae bacterium (assembly GCA_903863905.1). Lineage (GTDB taxonomy): Bacteria > Pseudomonadota > Gammaproteobacteria > Methylococcales > Methylomonadaceae > Methylobacter_C. The sequence continues at coordinate 6,562 of CAIPDT010000176.1, read as the reverse complement.
ACAAAAACTTGTGTGGAATTTGGTTGCGGTGTAGGGCGGGTAACCATGGGATTGGCTCGTCGCTTTAATCAGGTTGATGCCTATGATATTTCACAAGGGCATTTATTTCATGCTGAGCAACATTCCAAAGAACTCAAATTATCAAATTGTCGATTCAATCTTTGCTCAGATAACATACTCGATCCATTGAAGATGTGCGATTTCTTTTATTCAAAAATTGTTTTTCAACATAACCCACCTCCTGTTATATATCATTTAATTAGGAATGCACTTCGAGCGCTTAATCCTGGTGGAATTGCAATTTTTCAAGTGCCAACCTATATAATTGGTTATCATTTCTCTATTAATGAATGGATTACAACTGATCATAAGCTCGATATGCAGATGCATTGTTTACCTCAACAGGTTATTTTTGAAATTATTATGAATGAAAATTGTGCTCTATTAGAAGTTAGAGAAGATAATTCAACAGGTGCACTTGATCGGTTTGTGTCCAATAATTTTGTAGTGCAGAGAGCTATAAAATGATCATCTATCGACTGTATCACTGATTTATCCAGGGTTCTGGTTATGGTGGCTAAAGAGGGATTTTGATATTTGTCTCTATTAGGGTTAATGTACTTAAATACATTGTAATACCTATTTTTAAGAAGAATTGATGTTTTAAAAAAATTTTAATAAACTAAATGTTCGATAAAACATATAGTTATTATCGTACTATCCGCATAAAAAATATGAGATTATAGATGGCAATTTCTGAAGAAGCTGTTAAATGGGGTTTTAAGTTTTTCTTAGGTAGGATTCCTGAGTCTGAAGATGCAATTAGAGCTCATATGGCATTAGAAGATGAAACAGCTTTAGCAAAACTTCTTCTGCAATCGAAAGAATATTCATTAACCAATCCGTTCAATATACCACTTGGGGACAGTAATTGTCAGGGTGGTTTAGTAGTAGATACTAAGGGTGTTAATGATGTTAATTTACAGGCTTCATCTTGGGCAAAAATTTTATCTCATTCATCGTCAGTATTAAAACCTTCCTTTTATAAAAACTCAGGCACACATAAATCTATTCAAAACATTGATGAAGATGTAGATGATGGTGAATGGTGCGCAAATAAATTACGAATAATTTTAGTTGGTAATTGTCAGGTTAAAGGTTTAAGTAAATTGATGAAAGCAATGTCGTATGATGTTGCTATTAAATATTTTGAATGTTTGCCAAGCTTTTTGGATGCATTGCATAATAGAACCATTGATATTAAGTTGTTTGAAGATGCTGATTTGATTTTAGCTCATCCAAGACGAGATTGGATTGATTTATTATCAACTCAATTGCCTGGAATTAATAAGAAAATAAAATTTATTCCTCCTATTGGATTTTCTGCTTTTCATCCAGATTGCATTTATGTTGAAAATAACAAGAATCATTTTATTAGTGCAATAGGTGGTTATAATTCTTCGTTAGTTTTTTATGGTTGGAAAAATGGACTAAGTGTTTCAGAAACAATTAATTTGTTTAATGATGATGTTTATCAAGCTTTAGGGTTTTATAATTATTGGAGTTCATCCTATAATTCCCTTGTTAGTCTTTTTGAGTTTTCCGGATTATTAGAGGGTTCGAATATTTCTGATTGGTCTAGGTCTGGATGTTGGATGCATTCAATTAATCATCCAAAGTTATACGTACTTGCTGATGTAGCTAGAGCAGCACTTCATCGGGAAGGATTAATAGCGATACCTAACGTAGAACAATTCATTGCTGATGATTTGATTGTTCATCCTTGCTTTCCAGTTTATCCAGAAATTGGTAGAAATTTAGGTATGTTAAATTTGCCGCAACCTTATTTTAAAAAATCTAAAGGTTTGTGCCCCTTAAATCGTCCAGTGACTATGTTGGGGCTTGATGAGTTTGTGGATCAGTCTTTTGATATTTATGGGAAATATCAAAAAAATGAACTTCATTCCGATAGAATAGAAAGTACACAATATCTTGTATTAGATAAATTTCTTAAGAAAAAATATTCAGCGAATAAAGTTACATCTGAGTTAGTAGGTAACGAAATTTCTCAAGAAATAGTGTCTACAAGTGAAACTAATACGATTAGTTCACCTCAAAAAACGATAAATCCCTATTCTGGGTTAGCTGATTATCAATTCTGGCGACGTTCAATTGAACGAATGAGTATGTTTGAGGTTGATCCGGTTGTTCATGGAAAATTTCATTTAAATAAATTCGATAAAGTATCTACGGCAGGGAGCTGTTTTGCTCAACATATCTCTCGTACTTTGCAACAAAAAGGTTTTAATTATTACGTTTCTGAAAAGGGATGTAATAGTCTTGATGCCTCAGAAGCCCAAAGGAGAAACTACGGAGTATTCTCAGCCCGATTTGGTAATGTATATACTGCAAGACAACTGTTACAACTATTTGATCGAGCTTATGGTAATTTTGTCCCTATCGATCATAAATGGGTACGTGGAGATGGTAAACTTGTAGATCCATTTAGACCTCAAGTTGAGCCTGATGGATTTCTGTCTGTTGATGAATTGGAAATTGATAGAATTAAACATTTCAGTGCTGTTAGAGAGATGTTTGAGAATTTGGATGTATTTGTATTTACATTGGGATTAACTGAAGCCTGGAGAAGCCGTATTGATGGCGCAATATTTCCTTTAGCTCCGGGTGTTGTTGCTGGGGAAATGGATGCAAATCTTTATGAATTTGTAAATTTTTGTGTTTCAGATGTTGCGAGTGATATGCAATTATTCGTTGAGAAACTGTTAGAGGTTAATCCTCGATCAAAGATTTTATTAACTGTTTCTCCGGTTCCTTTGATAGCGACTTATGAAAATCGGCATGTTCTTGTGTCTACAACTTATAGTAAAGCTGTTTTGAGAGCGGCAGCAGAACAAGTGTGCAAAGATAATGCGATGTGTGATTATTTTCCTTCCTACGAAATTATCACCGGAAACTATACTAGAAGTCAATACTTTGAACATGATTTGCGTTCGGTAAAAGCAGAAGGTGTTGACCATGTTATGAGATTGTTCCTTCGCCACTATTCATCAGAAAATACGCATTGCATAAATGAAATGAATCGGTCAGAAACTGATATTTTAAATTTAGATTTGATAAAAGAAAACGCAAAAATTAGTGAAGTTATTTGTGATGAAGAAGCGCTAGATAATTTGAATCAATGCAAATAATGAAAGAATTGAATTATCAAATTTTATTTATTTCAAACAGCGGTATTGGCCAAATAAGACAACGTGCTGAGATTTTATCATGAAATCACTTAAAGCTTTTTTTTTGAATCTGTTACTACGTAAATACGCAGTTGATTTTCTTCAGATAGCCTATCAGGGTATTTTGAAAAGAGAGGCTGATTTAAATGGACTTGCTGCTTATTCTAGATCATTAAAAAATGCGGATAATCTAACAAGTTTTCTTAAAGCATTAAGTGCTTCTGAAGAACATTGGGAGTATTTGTTACGGGCGCATTCTAGCGAGTTTATTCGCGCATTTTTTCAAGGATTATTGGGGCGGGGGCCAGATGCTGATGAATTGGAAAAATATAGTGAGCAATTAACTAAAATTAACGATTTAATTCCACTTCTTGATGACATGGCGCATTGTGATGAATATCGAAATCATTCGTTTAAATTTTATAGTTCAGCTATTATAAAAGCGGCATACATAGGTGTTTTACAACGCGAAGTGGATGAGAAAGGATTAAGTGAGTATATTAAGGTATTAAATATCCCTCAAGATTTAGCAGGAATTTTAGGTGGTCTAATTGAGTCTAATGAATTTACACGGAAAAAGAAGCGAATACAATTAGGGCAGCACCCTAGAGATACTTATGATCAAGTTACTTTAGTTTTTTTGCACATTCAAAAAACAGGAGGAACTTCGTTGCAATATATTTTCAAAGACTCTTTTGGTGAACAAGCCATCTATCAAGAATATGAAGATAGTTTGCATTTATATTCACCCAGTGAACTTTCTAATTATGCAGCTTTTTTAGGCCATTTCAATTATGATTCATTAATATTTATACCAAGAAAATCATTAGAATTAATTACCTTTGTTCGAAAACCAAAGGAAAGATTGATTTCTTTCTATCATTTTTTGCGTGCACACGATCTTAGTAAAATAATCGATAACCCGGGGGCTGCATTAGCCAATGAGCTTGCAATAGATCTTTTTTTTCAGAATACCAGTATAAATAGGAATGATAATATCTGGAATCATATGACTTGGGTTGTTATTGGTCATAGGCAGTGGAAAAGATGGCAAGACTTGTTGCTCAAAGAAGAGACTGTTAGTAGCGCTGATCATCTAATTACATCGGAAATTCGTCCAGCTATTATTCAACGCTTGAAAGAATTTGTTTTTATTGGATTTCAAGATGATTTTGATCGTTCCGTAAAAATGTTATTTCACATTCTTAATCGGCCTTTACCAAAGACAATATACGCTGAGCATACTCTTGCCGGGTTAATTAAAAAAGACTCAAATTTTAAGAAAACTATAGAAGAACAACCCATGACAAAGGGCCTTGATAGTATATTAGATGGCTTGATTCAATTAGATAACATCATTTATGAAGAAGCTAGTAATATATATGATGAGCATTTAAGAAAATATGCAAGAATATAACTTTATAATTTCATTCACTACCTAACTTCAAATATGTCTTTATTTAACGAATCTAAGTTTTCTGCAACTACGCTTGATGAGATTTTATCACTAGAGGATCAAGATTTTATTTCTAGTGCTTATGTTAACTTATTAGGTAGAGAACCTGATGAAGATGGCTTAACTAACTATTTAGGCTTATGGCGCTCAGGTTTTTCAAAAACCCATATATTATCCGATTTATATTCTTCTACCGAAGGGCGATTGTTTGCTAACTTGAGAAAAAAATTAGCGAAAAAAAATAAAGAAATAGCTCCAACTATTAAAGGGTTAGATAAAGCGGTCACTCGGTATAAAAGAGGGCATTATTTTTTAGTGGGGCCATTCTTTAAATCGCTGTATAAATGTGATCGTGATGAGCCGATTAATCGTGAGTTGAGAGCTTTACAGATTTATCTTGATTCAGAAGAATTATGGCATCAAATAAGTAATACTAGAGCACCAGCATTAATTAAGACTGTATTTCAAAGCTTGTTAGGTAGAGATCCTGAGCAGGAAGCTATTCAAGCGTATTCAAATCTTCTTTCCGAAAAGCAAGACTTATTGCCTTTATTAGTTGACGTGGCGGGTTCCATTGAACATTGGCAGTTTATTAAGTTTAATCATGTAGATGAATTTGTACGTGTCGTGTTTCAAGGCTTATTGGGTAGAGAGCCCGATGAAGAAGCCTTGATTTGTTATACTGCACTGTTATCGGATACAAAAGACTATCCAGCTTTTTTAAGGGAAGTTGTAAATTCTGAGGAGTTTAAGAATTTGCAAAAGAATACTTCCTCATCGGGCCTCACTGAAGAAGATTTATCGCCATCTGAAACCTTAACTCAACTAGAGAGTAAACGTTCTAATTTGAAAAATAAACCCAATTACGGTCGTACTTAGAATTAACTAAGATTAGCCTGTATAGATACATTTTAAACGAGTGTCAAGAATGAAAGAAGTGCTCAATAGTAATGCGGATAAGATCACAAAAACACTGGTCGTCTCTGGTTGTTTATATTCAAATTATCAAAGTGTTTATGATATTTTAGTTAAAGCAGGTCTTGCTGAAGCACCGCTGTCAAAAAATTCTGATATGTTATTGCCTGTAGAGTTACAACAGAATATTTTTAAATTTTATGATGTTGATACCACTTTCTTAACTGTTAATAAGGCAGTTCATCCTGCTCAAGAGTGGCTTGATCAGGCTAATCAATTACTACGAGTTAATCAATCAAATCAAAGTTGGGGTTGGGCTGACCCTCATAGTCTTTTATTATTAGATTTTTGGAAAGACTTAAATCCAACTATTCATTTTGTTCTAACCTATGATGCGCCAGAGGTTTGTTTAGCAAAGGCATTTCTTGATGGACATTCGCTTGATAGTGAAAGTGATATTAATGCTGTACTAAAAACTTGGATACACTCTAATACTGAGATATTACGTTTTTATTATCGTAATTCTGAGTGTTGTGTCTTGGTAAACTCAGCAATCTGTCGGCATGAATCTTCGTTGTTATTGCAAAAGATCCATGATGTTTTTGATGTCGATTTATTGTTAATCGATGATAATAAAATTGATAATGATAGTTTAATAGTGACGGCAACGTTATTAAAGTCATGGTGTGATCATAATAGTGAGGTCAATAAGTTATACAATGAACTTGAAGTTTCTGCTGATATTACAAGTCCATCTTTAGATGTATTGAATCTAGAAAAATTATCTGTTGTCGAGCACTATAATAAAACGCTTACTGATGCACTTAATATGCAAATTGATTTTGATGAAAATACTTTGCAAATCGAAATACTTCAAGAAGAACTTTCTGATGAGAGATTAATACATCAGTCTAAATTGAAATATTTTGACAATGTTAAAGCT
>CAIPDT010000175.1 GCA_903863905.1 uncultured Methylococcaceae bacterium | reverse complement strand
CTTAGTGATCCAAGAAAGTCGTTTAATCAGACTTTCTATATCCAAATTTTGAAAGTTAATCCTTTCTTTATTAATAAAAATATCTAGTGCATTTCGAGTCTTATGATGTCTTTTTTCAACTCTTATGTAATTACCATTTGATAATTCAACAATGAAAGAAGTAAACGGTATTTCGTTAAAACTATAAATACGGAAATTAAATAAGCTATTAATCATCCTCAACAGAGTCGTTTTCCCCACACCATTAATTCCATGCAAAATGGTAATTCGCTCCTCCTGGTTAAAATCAATATGATGATCAAATTGATTAAAGAGCCCTTTAACGGTCACTGACTTTATACGTGGAGGATTGCTCATTTCTTATCTCAAATTGATAAAGTAGCTTTATTAAATAGCTTTGAACGGATTGCTTTTACACAACTATAACCACTTAAGGCTAATCCAGATAGAGGCATTCTATTTATCTGAGATCCACTCAATCCTGATTATAGGGTTGTTTCTATCAGAGTCTGTGCTTTAACAGCTCTATCGATGGTTAATAAAACTTCTAATAATTCTTTCATTCTATATAAGGGCCAAGCGTTTGGACCATCACTTAATGCTTTTGTAGGATCGGGATGAGTTTCCATAAATAAACCAGAAATCCCCGCCGCTACTGCTGCTCTGGCTAACACTGGTACAAACTCACGTTGTCCACCTGAGCAATTTCCTTGACCACCGGGTAACTGGACTGAATGGGTTGCATCAAATACTACTGGACAATCTGTCTCTCTCATTACGGCTAAAGAACGCATATCAGAAACCAGATTATTGTAGCCAAACGACACGCCACGCTCACAGACCATAATCTGTTGATTGCCTGTCGCCTTGGCTTTATTGGCTACATTAGCCATATCCCAAGGCGCAAGAAACTGACCCTTTTTGATATTAACAGGAATGCCTTGTTTAGCGACCTCTTGAATAAAATTAGTTTGTCTGCATAAAAAAGCTGGGGTTTGCATCACATCAACCACACTAGCGACTTCAGCTAAAGGCGTATCTTCATGGACGTCTGTTAAGACGGGCACACCAATTTGTTGCTTTACTTTAGCTAAAATTTCTAAGCCCTTCTCAATACCTAAGCCTCTAAAACTTTCGTGTGAAGAGCGATTAGCTTTATCAAACGACGATTTATAAATGAAAGGAATGTTTAAGGCGGTCGTTAACTCTTTAAGATAACCGGCTGTATCTAGCGCCAATTGCTCACTTTCGATCACACAGGGTCCAGCAATTAAGAAAAATGGCTGATCTAGCCCTACTTTAAATCCACATAATTCCATTAGATTGAACCCTTTTTATGTTGAGAAGCCGCAACGACAAAGCCTGAAAATAAAGGATGACCTTTTCGAGGTGTTGACGTAAATTCTGGATGAAACTGACACGCCAAGAACCAAGGATGGTCGGGTAATTCAACCACCTCAACCAAACGACCATCAATTGATTTACCTGAAAAACGCATACCGGCTTTTTCTAGTTTCTCAATGTATTGATTATTAAATTCATAACGATGACGATGTCGTTCGGTAATGACATCTTTTTGATACAAAGAAAATGCCAAAGAATCAGATTGTAGGCGACATTGTTGCCCACCTAAACGCATAGAACCGCCTAAATCAGAGTTCTCATCACGTATTTCTAATTGACCACTTTCTGCCATCCATTCCGTAATTAAACCAATAACAGGGTATGGTGAACTAGGTAAGAACTCCGTACTGTGCGCACCCTCAAGACCGGCCACATCACGTGCAAACTCAATCACGGCGGCTTGCATACCTAAACAGATACCTAGATAAGGAATTTTATTCTCACGGGCATAACGCACTGTGGCAATTTTTCCTTCTACACCACGCTCACCAAAACCACCCGGCACTAAAATAGCATCCACGTTTTTTAAGCTCGCCACCCCTTCTTCCTCGATCACTTCTGAATCAATATAATTAATATTGACCTTGGTTCGCGTTGATATACCGGCATGAATTAAGGCTTCATTCAATGATTTATAGGCATCGGAATGATCCACATACTTACCTACAATCGCAATAGTCACTTCTGTAGTTGGATTATTTAACGCCTCGATCACAGTTGTCCATTCAGTTAAATCTGCTGGCAACGCATTCAATCGCAACTTATTCACCACGATATCATCTAAACCTTGCTCATGAAGCAATAAAGGAATGCGATAAATAGTGTCTGCATCAATTGCAGAAATCACTGCTTTTTCTTCTACGTTAGTAAATAAAGCGATTTTACGACGTTCTAAAACAGGAATAGGTTGCTCTGAGCGACAAATTAAGATATCTGGCTGTATACCAATGGCCCGCAATTCTTTTACTGAATGTTGAGTGGGTTTAGTTTTAATTTCACCCGCTGAGCGGATATAAGGCACCAGCGTTAAATGAATAAACAAGGAGCGCTCAGCACCCAGTTCAAAACGCATTTGCCGAATCGCTTCCATGAATGGTAGAGACTCAATATCCCCAACAGTGCCTCCGACTTCAATTAAGGCCACATCAACACCTTCAGCACTCAGATAAACCCGACGTTTTATCTCATCAGTAATATGAGGAATAACTTGGACCGTAGCGCCTAAATATTCACCTTTACGCTCTTGACGTAACACGCTGTCATAGACCTGACCAGCGGTGAAATTGTTCTTTTTAGCCATAGTGGTTTTAAGAAACCTCTCATAATGGCCTAAATCTAAATCTGTTTCCGCACCATCCTCAGTTACAAAAACCTCACCATGTTGAAACGGACTCATAGTACCGGGATCAAGATTGATATAAGGATCTAATTTAGTCATGGTCACTTTTAGACCACGCGACTCAAGAATAGCCGCCAACGACGATGCTGCTATGCCTTTGCCTAGCGATGACACAACACCGCCGGTAATGAAAATATATTTTGTCATTTAAAATGTATTAAATTCAGAGGAAAACTGACAACAGCTTTAAGTAAATCGTTGCTATTTTAATCGACAATGCGCATCTAGTCATTGTCTTTATTTAAGCAAAAGGCTAAACACCCTGACTTTTCATTGAAAAGGATGCCCTTTTCTCAGTAAAAGCCCCCAAAAAGCGCTCTATTATGGCAACACATATAAAATTAATTAACAATTAAATCAATAAATAACATAACTTTATTAATCTAATTTCACTGCTTCTTTGATTTATTACTCACCAATAGGGTAGAATAAGACACTTAAAAAACAAAGACACCTTAAACCAACCTAAACAATAAGTTAAAAGCACACAAAAAATAATTGTTTAACAAAATAATAGGCCAACCTCACTTAACTAACCACCACTACCCAACATGGACACAAAAAAAGAGTTTCTTAATGAAGACAAAGTTACTTTAAATAACATGAAAAAGAATCGTGCTAACTACCCGCCGCACGCAAGAATGCACTCACCTTATCTTTTTGAAGTAAAACCGACATTAAAACCAACTATCACCTTAAGAGATCAATATTATCCGCATGGATAAATCTATGGCCTCAATATTCTTAGTTAGGGCCCCAATAGAAATATAATCAACACCCGTTTCAGCTACGGAACGGAGAGACTCCAGCGTCATATTGCCAGAAGCTTCCAGCTTAACTGCCCCAGCACTAAGTGCCACGGCAATACGTAAATCATCTAAACTAAAATTATCCAACATAATTCGGTCAGGCTTTGCCGCCAGCGCCTCATGCAACTCAGATAGATTTTCCACTTCAACTTCGACCGGTACTGCGCTTAATTTTCTAGCTATCCTTATAGCTTCAGTAATTGAACCCGCCGCCATAACATGATTTTCCTTTATTAAAATCCCGTCATACAAACCAATCCTATGATTATAAGCCCCCCCACAGGTAACCGCATATTTTTGCGCATGCCTTAAACCAGGAATTGTTTTACGAGTGTCCAAAATTTTACATGAAGTTCCTACCACAACAGCCGCATACTGTTTAGCCACGGTAGCTGTTGCAGATAATAATTGTAATAAATTAAGGGCCGTCCGCTCTCCTGTTAATAAAGCCCTCGCCGGCCCTTTGACTTGGCATAGCAGCGTATCTTTTTTAACCATCTCACCTTCTGACACACTCCAATCAATAACAATCGAGGGATCTAATAAAGCAAAAACCCTATCAAACCAAGCTTGACCGCACATCACCATGTCTTCACGTGTGATGACTTCAGCAAAGGCTTCAGTGTTTTCAGGAATAATAGCCGCAGTAATATCACCACTGCCAATGTCTTCTGCCAGAAATGCCTTTATATCTGTTATTTTTAACGAATCTATCATAGTGTTACCGTGTGACGAATAATCCAAACAATCTTTATTACAAAGTTAATAATGAAATACAATACCTTAAATGTAATGAGCAATCGACCCTCTTTAGGGGTATTTTAATAAAGTGGATGATAGCAAAGCATTAAACACGTATACTTAGCCCCTGTTTATTTTTAAAATCAATCGATAAGGATAAACCAACTCTTAAGTTAATCATAGACTTTAAAACTCGATCTTAAATATGTAACTCACCGTTTAATAAGGCAGTTGATGACATTTTCGCATTTAAAGCATGATCAAACCATCCAGCTTTCAACACCTGAATTGTTTGAAATCAGTCACACTATTTCACGTGACTTTGCGCCCAAACTTTCGCCAGCAAAGCCTGATGCAGAAACAAAAGCAAGTACACTAAGCCAAGAACTACTCAATATTAGCGAAATGATTAGCGCCGACTTTGCACCTAAAATTACCGCAACGACCTCTCATTTAATGCTTTTGCCTATTGATCCAGAGCATATTCACGCGTATTGGCACTTAATTGACGACAATGAATCCACGACTCATCACCGCAATGATGCATCAGCACTTAACTTAAGAATTTATTCTAGCAATCCATCCTTAGACAATACCGATTTTACGCAATGGATCGATGTACCAATTGAAACGATCAATTCAGAACCGTCTTTTCAATGTGCTATTGACCATACCTATAACGCCTATTGCGGATCTTTAGGGCAACAAGAAGCGGACAAAAACTTTATCCCTGTGGCTCATTCTAAGGAAATGCAATTCCCCTTTACAAAAACCCGCGTGGCCATCTCCGAAGACATGCCAAGTCTTTTAGCACCACAATCCTCATTACCGACCCTTCACGTATTCAACAAAAGTGCGTCTGGTCAACATCACAACCATTCGTAAGATCGCATGAAAACCGGATATCTTAGCCTCATTCTCCACGCACATTTACCTTATGTTCATCATCCTGAACATGAAAGTTTTTTTGAAGAAAACTGGCTATTTGAAGCCATGACTGAATGTTACATACCTTTGATAAACGCCCTAGATCGCTTACAAAGAGACAATATCCCTTATCGCTTAACCTTGTCGTTATCACCGCCACTCATCACCATGCTCCGTGACGAGTTATTGCAAGTGCGCTACGTCAAACACCTACATAAACTCATTGAACTGGCTGAAAAAGAAACACAACGCACTGAAACTGAAACAAATTCGCCCTTTAATCCATTAGCACATTACTACTTGGCACTGTTTCAAAATACCTTAGCGGTTTATCAACAATATCAAGGTGATTTATTACAAGCCTTTATCAAGCACCACAATACAGGACGCTTAGAACTGATCACTTGTGCAGCGACCCATGGCTTTTTACCTTTACTAAATGTTAGTAAAACTGCCGTTCGTAATCAAATAAACCTAGGCGTCCAAACCTTTAAGACCCACTTAGGCTTCGCCCCCCCCGGTATTTGGCTACCCGAATGTGCTTATTATCCAGGCATTGAAAGCCACCTCGCCGAAGCAGACCTTAAATACTTTTTCGTTGATAGCCACGGCATTATGGACGCCACAACCGTACCCGTTAATGGTGTCTACGCACCCTTAAATTGTGGCAATGGTGTGATGGCTTTTGGTCGTGATACAGAATCATCCAAACAAGTCTGGAGTTCTCATGAAGGGTATCCCGGTGACTACGATTACCGAGAATACTATAAAGATATTGGCTTTGATCTCGATCTTGACTACATTGCCCCGTACATTCTCGATAACCATATTCGAATCAATACGGGCATCAAATATTTTAGAGTCACCGGAAATGATGATCCTAAACAGCTCTATTGCCCTGAAAAAGCACTTGAGAAAGCCCAGCAACATGCGCAAGATTTTATAAATAAACAACAGCAACATATCGAAGTGCTTAACACGTCTATGGATAGGACCCCGATTATCGTAGCCCCTTATGATGCGGAATTATTTGGACACTGGTGGTTTGAAGGCCCACAGTGGTTAGAACAAGTATTAAGAATAACGAGCACTGATAATAACAACGTAAAAACCGTAACGTGCAGTGATTACTTAGCTGTGCAAAAAAATCACCAAATAGCTACGCCATCTGCCTCTACTTGGGGAGACCAAGGCTATTATAGTTATTGGCTTAATGAAACCAACGCGTGGATTTATCCTTTTTTACATCAAGCCGAAACAGACATGGAGCGATTAGCCCTTGATCTGCATGGCTTAATGCTCACTGCCTTACAAGTGCGGGCTTTAAATCAAGCCGCCCGATCTCTATTACTTGCTCAAGCTTCAGATTGGCCTTTTATCATGAAAGCGGGCACGACAACAGAATACGCTCACAAGCGAATCACTGATCATTTAGCCCGCTTTAATTACTTACAAGACGCCCTCCGCAAAAACAACATCAACGAAAGATATTTGACAGCCTTAGAGATGATGGACAATATCTTTCCTGACATCGATTATCGGGATTATTATCCGAAACCATAGATGTGTGTTAGCAATGAGTACCCGCAAGCACAATCTAATTACCCGAGATTACCGCGTCGATTAAAACCCATTAATCCGAGCATTGCACTACCAAAGAGCCAAACAACTCCCGGTAATGGCACGGCTGTTACATCACCTACGTGCACAGCCCATGCGTAGAGAGGGAGATCCTTATTGTAGAGACCCTGATAGCCATTGACGGTATTTAAGTACCATGCATTATGAGGAATGGGCGCGTACTCACTACTCGACCAATAAACATAATCTTGAACATTGACAAATAAATTGTAATTAACATTATGGGTTGTATTAATTGAAGTATCCGCGACGCCACCCAATTGGCTATAAAACAAATCCCCCATTGGACTGCTGGTCATGTTAAAACCCAAATTAACTGAATTTGTAGCATCAACAATATTTGGCAAACTCCAACCGTTAACCCCGCCCAAGATTAACTTATTCGCCCAAGCTTGTGCACCCCACCAAGTCATTTGCCCATTACTGACATTAAAATCCGACGTTGACAGAACATAAATACCACTATTTGTGACGGTATCATAACCATTCGGTATATCGTGAATCACCCCACCATTAGCTGCGATAATTTCACTCACTAAATTAGAATTACCCGCCGCTTGAGTAGCAAACAAATTGGCATCAGCTGCCCAAGTAATATTGTTAACGTCGTCATAGACCATACCACCCGCACGAACGACTAATGAAGCCTGTACGCCGCTACTGGCAATTAATCCTAATACAGCGATTACCACTAATTTAATGCTCATGATTCCTCCTTTACTATCAAACCAGTGAACACGTAAAATCAGGTTGAATCCAAATTAAATCTTGCTTGACATCCCTACAGACTT
>CAIPDT010000174.1 GCA_903863905.1 uncultured Methylococcaceae bacterium | reverse complement strand
TTTGTCGAGCAAGGTACGAGGGAAGAATTACTGGCGATTTGTGGGCTAGATGCGCAAAGCATTGCCGTTAAAATTCAAGCATTCTGTGCTTAAGCCATTTTTAGGGATCATCACTTAAGCCCGATAGCGATTAAAGGTTAAATCAATGCACAGATTAAGCAGCAAAATTCGTGATATCCCGGACTTTCCAAAGCCGGGTATCTTGTTCAAGGATATTACGCCGTTAGTTAAAGATCCGGCGGCCTTAAGGTTAGCGGTTCATCTATTGGCTCAACCTTTTTTAGGCCGAGATATCACTGCGGTGGTGGGTATGGAAGCGCGTGGGTTTATTTTTGGGTCTTTAGTGGCCTGGGATTTAGGCTTACCTTTTGTGCCGCTCAGAAAGCCCGGAAAACTGCCTTATGATGTACAGAGTATCGCCTATGACCTTGAATATGGTTCCGCAAGTTTAGAAGTGCACAGTGATGCTTTTGAAGTCAATGATCGGGTTTTAGTGATAGACGATTTATTAGCCACCGGTGGTACCGCTAAAGCCAGTTGTGAGTTAATCGAAATGATGGGCGCAACAGTAGAAGCCTGTGCTTTTGTAGTCGAGTTAGATTTCTTAGCCGGACGAGAAAAACTAGCTCAGTATGAAGTTCATTCTTTACTGCATTATTGATCCATTAAAGCAAGGCTTGCTCAAGGCTTACAAGTAGATCCCAAGTTGCGCAGTGTAAAAAATCACACTGCGTAACTGGATTTCTTTTATAAGACTAGTTTAGTGACCGCTGGGCAGTATTCTAGGACGCCGTCGGGTGTGACAGGGGCAAATTGAAATTCATAAACACTACCGACATCCAGTCCAGTCACTTCATAAGTGGTTTGAGTGGTGGTGGTTATATAGACCCAGGGGCCTTCAATACCATTGATGTTGATCTTACGCATCCGCCAAATATAAGAGCCTGCTTTATCAACTTTGGCTGCAATTAACATAACACAGCCTGACAGTATGCCATTAAGAACCGCTAAGATAGCTTTATGAATGGCATTGGGTTGTTTGGTGGGATTAAAGCCACTGCTGAGAATAATTGTTTCATCTCCCATCGCAATACAATCCACATAACTGGCTATATTACGAAAGTATTCATTGACTACTTTTTCAGCATCATTGCGTATGGAAATGTTGAGATGCGAACCATCTTGTGCCGCTACAGCGGCTACTTCAAGTGCATCCACTGCCGAAGTTAACACATCTAAAGAGATAGAAGGTACTAGGAAATAAGCATTGCCTAGTAAACTGTTAATAACACTGCGGCAAAATAATATTTTGACCGCGATTGAAAATTGTACAAACGTTAACATGACTTTGGTTCTTTTCATATATTTCTCCTTATTCAATAAAATCAACTGAGACTAGAATATAAACCTATTAAATAATAAAGCCAGCTTTATTATTTTTATCTGCAAAATAAGCGTTAGAAAGCTTAAAAAGACATAGTTAATTTGTTAAAGTAGATTAGGTCTTTAAGGCACCTCTTCATAGTAACGTTGTTACTTTTAGGGTATTTAAATACTATTTGATATGACTTTATAGGATTGCTGGCGTAATGGCTATTAAAGGGGCAGTGCCTGCCGAGACTGCGGTAGGGAGCGAGAAAGGTGAATACACCCAATAATTACCAGCGTGTGATGGTGATAAATGAGCTATGTGTATGATTAAACGTGGTATGTGTGTTGTTAAAGGTGCGGGACGTAAGATTAAACGTGGTATGTGTGTTACTAAAGGTGCGGGACGTAAGATTAAACGTGGTATGTGTGTTGCTAAAGGTGCGGGACGTAAGATTAAACGTGGTATGTGTGT
>CAIPDT010000173.1 GCA_903863905.1 uncultured Methylococcaceae bacterium | reverse complement strand
TACCAATAGCATTAAATTTCCAATCACCAGAATTTTCACGTACAAATTCAGCAAATGTAAGTGAACAGTAATTTGCATAACTCTCATTACCTGTAAGATCGAATCGCACCATTTCTCTTCCTAATGCATCCACAGCTCTAATAAAAGCATTTTTAACTTTACTAAAATTTTGCTTCTGCTCAATACCTTTATAGATATGAACCGCAAATATTATTTTTATGTATTTTTCAGGGATAGAATTTAACTTGGCAATTATTTGTTCATTATCACCATCATTTCCACCCGTTCGATCGTCCCCAGTCAGCCATACTTGACCTGAATGATGCTTAAGATTACCAAAGAAAACAATATCACCATTTTTCAAGCTTGAACGTCCGTTTTCAATTGCTCCAAGATCATTAACTTTCCCATTTTCACCAATAAGAAAAGCAATGACATCCAGATCATATTCTTCTGATTTATTCTCACTGACATCCCAACCTAATCCAATAGTTACCTTAGAAAGATCGAACAAGTTTTTCTTAAGACTTACTCCTTGTCCTTTTTTAAGAATAATAGCCATTGTATTTCCTACATAACTACATTAACTTCTGGAGGTGGTGGAGGTAAATCATCAAGTCCGACAATTTCTTTTTGACCAGAATCAACTTTTTGACTCCCTGTAGAAATAGACGCAGATACCCATTTAAAAAAAGCTTTAATGGTTGCAGAATCTGTCGTATCAAGTTGAACAACAATATTAGTAATTTGCTTTAATATACTGGTATTAGCGCTCGGCCCCGCCGCACATGCAACGATAATTCCTGTTTTTACTTTCTGCAAAGCATCGACACCTTTTTTCCAATCATCAGTTGGCTCACCATCAGTCATTATAAAAATTAAAGGTTTCCAATCGCCTTTCACTTCTGCAGTTGTCGTTATTACCTCACTCCCAATTTTTTGAGCTAATAATTTCAATGCATCACCAAGGGCGGTTGTTCCGGTAGCTACAAGATTTGGGGGCTGAAAAGTTGCAAGCTCGGTTAATGGAGAAACTTGTTTAGCTGTGCTATCAAAAGTAATCACACTAAGAAAAGCCGTTTCTAAAGCATAAGGATCTTGTCTTAGCGTAGAAACTAAAACTTGCACCCCATTTTTTGCTGCCTCTATTGGCTCACCAGACATTGAGCCAGAAGTATCGATTAATAAATAAACTGGTAAACGACGCATTTATTTTTCCTATTAGTTAAATTAAGCTACTTGAACACCAAATTTGTGGCAAAGAGACTCCAGACCACCGGAAAATCCTTGACCAACAGCCTTAAATTTCCATTCATTGTTATGTCTATATACTTCACCAAAAATCATAGCTGTTTCAGTACTATAATCCTCAGTTAAATCAAATCTAGCAATCTCAATATTGTTATCAAGATTAACAATACGCATGAATGCATTATCTACTTGCCCGAAATTTTGTCCACGCTCATCTGCTTCGTATATGGTTACGCAGATAATGACACGTTTAATTGCGTCAGGAACTTTTTCAAAATCAATTTTCAATGCTTCATCATCTCCACCACCACCTCCGACAGCATCATCGCCCGTATGTACCACTGATCCACATTCAGATTCTAACTTATAATAAAAAATAAAATCTTCATCATTTCTTACTTTCCCATTTTCACCGACCATAAATGCAGTAGCATCCAAATCAAAGGGAGCCCCATCTGTTAAACGGGCTTCCCAACCTAACCCAATGAGAATATGTCTTAGATTTGAATCTGTTTGTGAAAGAGATATATTTCCACCTTTCTTTAATAAAACAGCCATGTTTTAGCCCTCAATACTTTGTAATTTTTTGCTATAAAAAATTGATGAAATCAATGCTATCAGAATAAAAGCGATACCGATAAGTCCGGTGAATAGTTCTGGTACTTCTTGATAAATGGAATAAAACATGATTAATGCAAGCGAACCAATTGCATAGTGAGCGCCATGCTCAAGAAAAACATATTCATCAAGAGTCCCTTTATTAACTAAATAGACTGTCAAAGACCGAATGAACATAGCACCAATCGCCAATCCCAACATAATAACGACAATATCTCTAGTGATTGCAAATGCACCTATTACTCCGTCAAAAGAAAAAGAAGCATCAAGTAATTCAAGATAGATAAACCCCATCACACCATTCCGTTTCGCGGCCTTAACAATAGCCTCTTCCTCTTCTTCTGTTTCGAAAAAACTTCCTAGACTATCAACGATAATGTATAGCATCAAACCACTTACTCCAGATAGAAACATAGTTAACTTTTGCTCTATCGGCAATGGTAGGTACATTTCAAGACCAATTAAAACAAATAAGGCGAAAATAATTGAAATTGAATCTATCTTTCCCAACTGGGCTAGTTTCTCTTCAATAATACCTAACCAATGGAGTTCTTTGCCTTCATCAAATAAAAAATTTAAAAAAATCATTAACAAAAACGAGCCACCAAATGCTGCAATAGCTGTGTGACTAGCATGAAGATGTTCCGAATAAATTTCTGGATGATTAAATGCCATCTGAGAAACATCGATCATTCCTTGACCAGTAGCAAATGCGACAACGAGAATTGGAAATAATAGCCGCAGTCCAAAGACAGCAACTAAAATACCAAGCGTTAAAAAAATCTGGCGCCATTTGGCATCCATTTCCTTAAGAATAGAAGCATTTACAACTGCATTATCGAAAGAAAAACTGACTTCCATTACACCTAAAATTGCGGTTATGCTCACCGCTGACCAAATTCCTGAGACCCCCCCGCCTGTTTGATAACCCCAGAATGCAGCAATGCCTAAGCATAATATAGTTACAAAAATTGAATATTGAAAATTCTTCATAATGCTAACCCGCAAAAAAAATGTAACATATTAATTCCTAAGTAATTTCACGAAAATAAAAAATAAAACTTTTAACTGCCTTTAAGCATGATCGTAATTTTTTCTTTTGCTTCAATTCGAATGATGTGATTATTATCAATCGTTATAAAACGCCATTATTTATAAATATAAATTTGCATATTTCTAGGTTCATCTTCAAGATATTGATCCCAACCCTTTTCAGAAAAAAGTGCTGTCCCTAGCTCAGTTGCCTCTAAACC
>CAIPDT010000172.1 GCA_903863905.1 uncultured Methylococcaceae bacterium | reverse complement strand
TTAACATTTAAAAAACATCTTCAGGATAACATATAGCCATAAAATGGCAATTATTATTTAATTAAAATCACAAAACACAAAGAAACAACACCACGACCTTACTTTAAAATAAACACGTAACATACTGAAGTTAATGAAATTAAAATAAAACACAGCAACAAACAACTTAACAATAAATGTTAAATTATTTAGCAGGTATAACCTAATTATTATTCCAGAAATAACTATTTTTTTACCATAAAAATAATCCTAACCTAGGATACTTAAAATATGAACTCATGACATTGATACTATACCTTAATTATAGGCTATCAATTTTATCCATGTATAGCGTAAAACTCCGCCTCTTCAGGCCGGAGTTAGTCTGTGAAGTGAACGGTGCAGTAAGACTGTCAACCGTAGAAACAAGTGAGCAGTAGCGATACATACTCACTCTTAGTAAATTAGGAATCGCCTTCCTTTAGGTGGGCGAGGATGTCAGTAAGTATTAGGATAACTTTTCACAAATCAACAACTTATCCGAATCAATACCTAGTAAAAACTGTCCTTTTAACAAACCCACTAACTCCTTGCCGGCCATGGTATAACGCCAACCATGCAACAAGGGACTCTCCTCGCCCGCGTTAAACAAAAGATCTTCTAGATCTTTTCGTGACGCTAAGATCGTTGGATTAAGTGCATTTTCTTCCGCTCGAATTCTCACGAGTGCCGTCAAAATATCGAGTATAGCTTCTTGTTGTTGGGTTTTCTTTGCTGAACGATCTTTCTCATTTAACGGCAAGGGTAGACGATTTTTCGCTGCAGCAATGAGTTGGCACAACTCTTTGCCATAACGATGCACTGAACGCTCGTTAATACCTCTTACATTAGCCAATTCTTGCAAAGACTCAGGTTGCAATTTAGCCAAATCAAATAACAACTCATCACGCAACAACCAACTTTTAGGCCTATCTTCAGCTTGGGCTGTTTTTTCTCGCCATTCTGCCAAGGTTTGAATAATGGACAATTGCTTGCCCGTTAATTTATTTTTACCTTTAACCTTATACCAAGCATTTTCAGGATTAACGATATACATCTCTGGATTCGTTAACTCCGCAAAATCATGTTCAAGCCAATCAATTCGTCCTAATGCAGTTAGTTTTTGCACCATTAATTGATAAATCTGACATAAATAAATAACATCATCCGCTGCATACTCCAACTCTGCCTCTGTTAAAGGTCGCTTACTCCAATCGGCACGGGTATGTGCTTTATTTAAATTAATGCTTAACAGACTGGAGACCAGCATGGCATAACCCGGATTATCCTGAAAGCCTAGTAACGGAGCAGCAACTTGGGTATCGAATATTGGCGAGGGTAATTTACCCGCCGCCTGAAAAAAGATTTCTAAATCTTGACGGCAAGAATGAAATACCTTGGTAATAGAAGGATCATACAAAACGTCAAACAACACTTCCAAGTTAGGCAAAGCAATAGGATCAACACAAGCCACCCACTCAGGGGTAGCGATTTGCAACAGACAAAATTTTGGGTAATAGGTTTTTTCTCTTAAGAACTCTGTATCGAGTGCAACCCAAGACTCTTTTTTTATCTGCTCACATAAATCAGACAGTTGTGCAGGTGTATCTATATATTGTATAGCGGTCATAAATATCAATAAGCGGTAATTAAATTATCCAAAAACCCAAAGGATGCTCATCACTAATGAACAAAGAAAATCAGGCATTTTAGCTAGACTGAACGATAAAATTAGACCTTATAAGTCTAAAACCTCTAAACCATCATTGGTTGAAAGTAATGATTCTTCTAAGGCTTCCGGCTTTCCTTGCATCAGACTTGAAAAATCAAATAAGTTTTTATCTGCCAACTGTGAAGGTGCAACGTTTTGTAAACTGGTAAAAATCGTCTCCAACCTTCCTGGAAACTGTTTATCCCAGGCTTTAAGCATAACCTTCATAGCCTGTCTTTGAAGATTAATTTGAGACCCACATAAGTTACACGGAATAATAGGAAAATCTTTAAAGGCCGCAAAACGCTCTATCTCTTTCTCTCGGGTATAGGCTAGAGGTCTAATAATAATATTTTTTTTATCATCACTTAATAATTTAGGTGGCATTGCTTTCAGCTTACCGCCATAAAAAATATTAAGAAAAAAGGTTTCCAAAATATCATCACGATGATGCCCCAAAGCAATCTTAGTGATACCATTCGCTTCAGCATACCCATATAAAGTACCTCGGCGTAATCTGGAACACAAACCGCACGTGGTATTCCCTTCAGGAATCACGCGCTTCACCACACTATAAGTATCCTTCTCAATAATATGATAAGGCACACCAATAGATTCAAGGTAAGCTGGCAAAACATGCTCAGGAAAACCGGGTTGTTTTTGGTCCAAATTGACAGCAATTAATTCAAAATTAATCGGGGCTGTTTTTTGTAAATTCATCAAAACGTCTAAGAGAGTATAAGAATCTTTCCCTCCAGACAAGCACACCATAACCTTATCACCTTCTTCGATCATATTATAATCGGCGATAGCGTCACCTACGGTATGACGTAAACGTTTCTGTAATTTATTATATTGATATTTAGTTTTTTGCGTTAAATCTGACATGGTCAGAATAATAATGAGTTATAAAAAAGGGGAAATAAATCAGGGCTTACAATAAAGTAAACCCTGACAAGAAAAAACTTAAGCGTTATAACGTTGAAAAATCAACGTAGCATTGGTGCCGCCAAAACCAAAACTATTTGACATAATCGTGTTAAGCGTCATGTTATCTTGGCGCTCACGAACAATAGGAATACCTTCTGCACCCGGATCTAACTGGGTAATGTTAACGGATTCAGCTAGAAAATTTTCTTTCATCATTAACAAAGAATAAATGGCTTCATTAACACCCGCCGCACCTAAGGCATGACCTGTTAACGATTTAGTAGAACTGACCCAAGGCACATTACCTGCACCAAACACGGCACGTAAAGCTTCTAATTCTTTGGTATCACCGACGGGTGTACTGGTGCCATGGGCGTTGATATAATCAATTTTACCGTCCACTGTCGCCATGGCTTGTTGCATACAACGGACCGCACCTTCGCCAGAAGGTTGTACCATGTCATAGCCATCGGATGTTGCCCCATAACCTACCAATTCAGCGTAGATTTTAGCGCCACGAGCTTTAGCATGTTCAAGTTCTTCAATAACTAAAACACCACCACCACCCGAAATCACAAAGCCATCTCTAGTTGCATCGTAAGCTCTTGAGGCAGTTGTTGGGGTATCATTATATTTTGATGACAATGCACCCATCGCATCAAACAACACCGACATAGTCCAATGTAATTCT
This sequence comes from uncultured Methylococcaceae bacterium, assembly GCA_903863905.1. Classification (GTDB taxonomy): domain Bacteria; phylum Pseudomonadota; class Gammaproteobacteria; order Methylococcales; family Methylomonadaceae; genus Methylobacter_C. The sequence goes on along the minus strand of CAIPDT010000172.1, from coordinate 17,345 downwards.
TCACCGCCACCGGCAAACACGATGTCTTGTTTGCCCATTTGGATTAACTCCATGGCATGACCAATACAATGTGCACTGGTTGCACAAGCGGAACTAATTGAATAGTTAACCCCTTTAATCTTAAAAGGTGTTGCTAAACAAGCCGTATTGGTACTGGACATGGTTCTAGGCACCATATAAGGGCCTACTTTTTTAACGCCTTTTTCACGTAAGATATCAGCTGCGTCAACCACATTAGACGTTGACGGCCCACCCGACCCCATCACCAAACCGGTTCTGAAATTAGAGACCTCTGATTCTTCAAGTCCTGCATCCGTAATAGCTTGTTGCATTGCAATATAGTTAAAGGCCGCGCCATCGCCCATAAAACGCTTTACTTTACGATCGATAAACTCATCTAAATCGATATTAATAGCACCATGCACATGGCTACGAAAGCCTAATTCTTCATATACAGGCGCAAAACTAATACCAGAACGTCCTTGCTTAAGGGAATCAATGACCTCTTCTGAGTTATTACCTATGCTAGAAACGATACCTAAACCAGTGACTACCACTCTCTTCATTGTCCTATCCCCTAAAAATCTGCTGTAGAAGTGAATAAACCTACACGTAAATCGGTGGCTTCATAAATGACTTTGCCATCTACTTCCATCGTGGCATCTGCGATACCCATTACCAATTTACGCATAATTAATCTTTTTAGATTAATCCGGTAAATTACTTTCTTAGCCGTAGGCAATACCTGACCGGTAAATTTAACTTCACCTACACCGAGCGCTCTACCTTTTCCAGGTCCACCCATCCAACAAAGATAAAAGCCAACTAACTGCCACATAGCATCCAAACCTAAACAACCAGGCATTACTGGGTCACCTTGAAAATGACAAGCAAAAAACCACAAGTCTGGGTTTACATCTAATTCTGCAACAATTTCGCCCTTGCCGTATGTGCCACCCTCATCAGAGATATAAGTGATACGATCCATCATCAGCATATTAGGCAGGGGTAATTGCGCATTCTTCGGCCCGTATAACTCTCCTCTACCGGACTTTAATAGTTCTTCGCGCGTAAAACTATGCTGTTTTTCCATGCTATTCGTATACCTTAGTAATTATTATTATAAATATAAGCTTATATTATCTTACAGACACTAAAAAAAATCAGCTCAATTTTTAATGTAAATGCACATCATATAGAAATCTGGATAATTTTAATGCATTTCTGTGCATTAATTGCTGATAAATCACCGAATAACTTAGAACGGAGGCCACATATTTCCTAGTTTCTTTATAAGGTATGGTTTCAACCCAAATATCTGATGGCACACTCCCTTCAACGGGCAACCATTGCGTTACTTTTTTAGGGCCAGCATTATAAGCCGCCGTTGCCAATGCTAACTGCCCCTCAAATTGATTCAGCAATTGTTTATAATAAAAAGTCCCGTACTTAATATTAAGCGCGGGTTTTAATAAACTAATGGTGATGTGTTCCGAAGATTCCTGTAATTGCTGAGCAACCTCCTGACCGGTTGCCGGCATCATTTGCATTAACCCCAGTGCCCCCACTGATGACCTAGCATTTTCATCCATCATACTTTCTTGCCGCATTAAGCCGAATAAAAGCCCAGGTTCTAACGCTTGCAACTCTGCATTAGACTCAACGTCAGCCACATACTTTAAAGGAAATCGAATCGCTAAATCATCCCAATAATCCGCTTTAACTAAAGTGATAATGGCGATTTGATCCCAATGCCATTGCTGAGCAAACTTAGCAGCAATCTTTAATTGTTCTTTAGATAATTTTTTTATAAAGGACTGCCAATGCCTTTTGGCCTCGGTATCCCAACCTAATAACTTAAACTCCTGAATAATTTTAAAATCTTCTAACTCGGTTAATGCCTCAACGTCAAAGCCATTCATACCCACAGGTTTATCTGATAATTGGTAAGGTTGATCCAGTTTTTCCGCCGCCAAAAAACCATAATAACTTCTGTCTTCCGCCAAATGCTTAAAAATAGCCTGCCCGGCTTCCTGATCGCCCACTTCAAGTAAAGCACGGGCTTGCCAATACTGCCATTGTGGCAGTTGTTTTTCGTCCGTACTTAGTTTAGCCAATGCCTCTATCACATGCGACCAATTCTGCTCTAACAACGCACTTCTAATGCGCCATTCTTTAACATCAGAATCAACGACGACTAATTGACTCAAGTGCTCATAGGCTCTTTGATCATGAGCACTGGCTAAGTTTAGCGCTAACTTTCGTTCTACATTCTGAAGCGTTTCTGGATCTAAAAAAAAATTAGCCCGACGACTCTCCCAAATTGACAGCGCCAAATTAATATCTGATTTTGCTAATCGCGCAATACCATAAGCATAAACGCGGGCTAATAAGTCACTACCGCTTAAAAACGGCTCACCTTGAACGACATTAGGTTCTTTATGAACACGTAACCACAACTCAGCCATGGGTTGATCTTCTTGACTTAATAAGGCCTTAAGTTTATGGGCTAACACACTATTATTTTCGGTTAAAACCCGCTCAAAACGAGACCAAAGCAAATCTTTATTAAATTCAGTCGAATGCAAAAACACCTCAAATAGCGCACTACATTCTTTAGGCGACTCAGTCCCCACTAACCACAACGATTTAGCGTCTGCCAAGGCTAAAGTTTCGTTACCGGTTTTATACTGAGCCCAATCATATTGACACTTAAGGGCTACATTATCCGTTGGTTGATAATAATGAATAAACTCTAGCCATAACTCTTTTTTGGCTAAATGATTCAGCCATTTAAGACGTAATGCCTCTGAAAAAAAGGCGTCAGGATAACGGGCTAAAAAAGCTTTAATCTCATCCGCCTGCTCTAAATTGTCTTTTAGGGCTTGATATTGAAGATAAGGGTATAAGGGATAATCAACTAAACCGGCCGTCTTTGTTAAGAACGCCGCTTGATCTTTCTTAAGCCATAACTTTTCAGCTAATAAAAAATCTTTTCGGTGTTTAATTAAAGAATCTACAGCTAGCGAGTTAGAAAAACACACAATTCCCAACCCTAAAAATAGCTTACAAGTTTTTTTTATTTTCGTGGTGATCACTTTATTTAAATGAATTAAAGTTGACTCAAAAAGTACCTTTTAACACTATAGCAGAGATTACTAAAACAAAAATACGGGATGCGTTCAATCCGTTAAATAATTTGACAACGTAGAAGCAGAGTTACATTTACCCACAAATAGTTATTGTGGGTAAATGTAACTCTGTTACGACCCATAAGACTCAAAATATTCGCTAAAACAGCACAAAACTTAACATAAGCCATTGATTATTAATTATCTTAACACACTGTACAAGTATTAGACAATCTAACTAAATTTAATAAAAATTAGGAAGTTAAAAAGTTACTCAACCGGTAATCCACAAAGTTATCCACAGCTTCTGGGGATAACTTCAAAAAATAATCATTAATTGAAGAATGCTCTACTTTCATAAAAAACCGCTTAGCAATGATTAATTTGTTCTGGCTAGCAAAGTGAAGCACTCAATATACCCTTATAAGCACTAACCACACCCAACCCAGCACTGTGCGGATATTTTAAAACATCACAGTAAGCTTAACGCTCGCTAATAAGGCTTAAGCACCACTCAGTAACCCAGTTACAGTACTCAACCGATTTATTAAAGCACTGGCCAAGCACCCAGACTTAATTTTTAAGACTCGCTAACGCTTAAAAAATAAGTTTCAGTACCTCAATAGGTTTGATAGGCACTGAGCCGTGCTTTCTTAGCACAGAGCAAGCCTTTTAGTCGCAAGCACGCAACACTCCAGCACGACGCTAAGTCTTATCAGCGCGATGATTAAACGCCTTACCGTTCATCAGGCATTATTTTCACCTTTACATGTGTGTCCAGCACCTCATAATCCCGATAGAACAGGCTAAAAGTATGAAGCGGCCCTTAATCAGTTCGGCTAAAGGCAACGCCATAACAACAGAACGCTAACAACTCTTTGCAGACCGCTCATTAAAGGTTGCTGCAGTATTGACATCGAATATTACTAAGGAATCAGAAGATTATGAGCACTACATCCTACCGATCTCGGATAGAGGAAAGCTTCGAGAACATCATCCAAGCCTTTTTAATCATTACTTAAGCGTACCAAAGTATGCTGATAACTCTTTTATATCGGCTTCAGAAAGTGAGCTTGCAACCCCTTGCATCGGGCCACCTTTACGAGCGCCTACCTTAAAATTATTTAACTGACTCGCGGTATAATCAGAATGTTGTCCCGCCAAACGAGGAAAGGCACCCTGCCCTTGAGCATTAGAGCCATGACAACCTAAACACATGGCGGCTTTACCCTGTCCTACCGTTGCCAAGCCCGTATCACCACCTGCACTTGCCGGTGCTTGACTCGCAAAATAGGCCGCCAGATTACTCATATCCTCTTCACTTAAGTTGCTTGCCATGGCTTGCATCATCGAATTAGTTCTTTTACCCGATTTAAAGGCATTAAGCTGATTAACGATATACGGTTGTGTTTGTGCCGCTAAATTAGGCCATTGAGCATGGGTACTTTGGCCTTTTGCACCATGACACCCCACACAATTAGAGGCCAGTTGTTCACCGGCGACTTTATCGGCAGCGCTAACAGTTGGCACACCAGTAAAACTTATTAACAATGCAGAGAGTAAAACAACTTTTTTAAATGTAAACATGATAATCACCCTTTATAAATTAAATCGTTTCTTTGAAAATTGCCCTTTACACAAAATAAAACACCCCTTCCCGTTTTTATTTTTCTTGTAAGGTTCCACACCGATAAGAGCCTATCAAGCACTAACAATTATCTTTTGTCAGACATTGCTAGGGGTTTTACCGATATAACATCCGTTAATGGCACCAATATACCCGTTAAAAAATAAATAGAAATCAAATACCCAAACTAATTTGAGGCTTGATAACGCGCTTTAATGGCCTGAGCCAATTGATGAACCGCCATCGCATACTTGCTACTATTATTGTATTTCTTAATCACTTTAAAATTGGGATAAGTCTGCCACAACTCAGTACCTTCATAGGTACTTAATTCAATCACATCCGGTTCATTCATAGCATTCGCCCGTTTAGTGACCGGCTTATTAAACTGCCACCCACTCTTTGAAAAGTAATGCGCCACACTCCCCACTGCATCCACTGGATGCCATAGATCACGACGACCATCTTTATTAAAATCAACCGCTAAACTTCTAAAACTACTGGGCATAAATTGACCATAACCCATTGCACCTGCCCAAGATCCCTGTGGTTGTAAAGGATCAAAAGCTTCATCACGGGTCATTAATAAGAAGTTTTCCAGTTCGGTCATAAAATACTTTGAGCGGCGTTGCGTATCAAACGACAAGGTCGTTAAGGCATCAAAAATACAGGTCTTACCAAAATTCTTACCAAAGTAGGTTTCAACGCCAATAATGCCCACAATATATTCAGGATCAACCCCGTATAAAGTACTCGCTTGTTGAATGGATATTTTATTATTTTTCCAGAACTCAACACCATTATTAATATGGGCATCGGTTAAAAACTTATTTCGATATCGCGTCCAACTGCCCACACTGGGTTTTGAAGGACCTAGAGAAGGCTCTGGGCGCTCTAAATTAATCACGGATTCTAAGCGATGTGCATTCGAAAACAAACCATTTAAATAGGTTTCTGAAAAACCATATTTCTGTACCATCGATTGAATAAATTGCCGGACGGCAGCAGACTTGGCATAGGTACCTGTCAAGACTAAGGCTTCGTATTGATTTGCATAAGGCACTCTTTGAGAGGGCTTAACATTCTGTTGCGATAAAAAATCATTGGGATAACGCACAGAGGGCACTTGATTTCTCACCTCACCCTGAAGTGCTTGCTCTTGTCCATAAAGCGGGGCTTTATCACTGGCACAGCCTGAGAGTAACAGCACCAATACACTTTGTCCTACCTTTTTATATTTAAACACGCCTGCCATCCTTACCTCTGAGTGATGCTTTTAAAGCACATTAACGGTATTCTTAAATAACCTGATGAGTTCAGCTTATGTTATTTTATTGCACATAATACATCTTATTTTAACCACACCAAAAATCTTAAGGTTATGACGATTAATCACCATTGGCTATCGACGGCAAAACGCATTGAATCACCCAACTTTGACGAACGCACTGACCCTAAAGATATTTCTCTGCTTGTCATTCATTGTATTAGTTTGCCAGAAGGGCAATTTGATACGCCTTATATTGATCAATTGTTTTGCAACACGCTCAATCCAGACCAACATCCTTACTTTGCGACGATCTACCAACTGACCGTTTCGGCGCATTTGCTGATAAAACGAGATGGGACTTGTGTGCAATATGTCCCCTTTGATAAACGCGCATGGCATGCCGGAAAATCATCTTACCAAGGGAGAGAACGCTGTAATGATTTTTCTATCGGCATTGAATTAGAAGGCACTGAACACCTTGCTTATACTGACGCTCAATACGAATGTCTTCAACGTGTGATTGCACAGTTATTAGAAACGTACCCTACGTTATCAAAACAACATATTACCGGGCACAGTGACATTGCACCGGGACGAAAAACCGACCCCGGCGCCTCTTTTGATTGGCAAAGACTTAAATAATCTTTGCCCTACCTGCCACAGCCTTATTCTTTTGGTTTATGACCCACAAGACCAAACGATTCTAGTAACATTAAGCCAACACCTAACGTGATTGCAGAATCAGCTATGTTAAAGGCAGGCCAGTGCCAGTTTTGATAATAAACATCCAGAAAATCGATTACATAACCGTAAGCTAAGCGATCAATTAAATTACCGACTGCTCCACCTAAGACTAACGATAAAGCGACCGCCAACACCGTTTCATGTTGCTTTAACCGGGTTAACCAGATTGCAATCACTACACTCATCACCATCGCTAAACCGGCAAAAAACCAGCGTTGCCAACCGCCGGCTTCACTTAAAAAGCTAAACGCGGCACCGGTATTACGCACATAGGTTAAGCTAAAAAAGGGCAGTATCGGTATCGACTGATACAAGTGCATCAGATAATCTATCATCAACTTACTGGCTTGATCTAGAAACAGGGCTAAAAAAGATAGCCCTAACCATTTTAGATTTTTTAAATCACGCATACTGTCTATCTTCACCGTTGCCCACTACATTGTCTACGCAACGACCACACAGTTCTTCATGATCTGCATGAGTGCCCACATCAGGGCGTTGATGCCAACAACGCACACACTTTTTATGTTCAGACACGACCACTTTTAATTTCAAACCGTCTAATTCGGTTTGTATAGCCGCTGCTGGCGCTGACGCTTCCGAAAGCACTGTGGCATTAGAGGTAATAAAAATAAAACGTAACTCGTCTTTTAATTGACTCAACACACTTAAAAACTCAGCATTAGAATACAATTCTAACTCTGCATTTAAAGAGGCTCCAATATCACCTTTAGCACGGCTTTTTTCTAACTCTTTACTCACCGCCGCTCTCACTAACATGACTTTTTGCCAGAACTCTCGATTCATTTCCTGATCATCAGCCAAGGGCACTAAACCTTCATACCAACCTGCTAAGAACACAGATTCACTACGCGCACCTGGAATATATTGCCAAATCTCATCCGCTGTATAACTAATAATCGGCGCTAACCATCGAGTTAACGCTTCGATCACATGATACATAGCCGTTTGCGCAGAGCGTCGCGCAAGGCCATCGGCTTTAGCGGTATATTGACGATCTTTAATAATGTCCAGATAAAAGCCACCCAAATCAATCACACAAAAATGATGCACTTTTTGGAATACGGCTTGAAATTGATACGTTTCGTAAGCCTGTTGTACTTCTTGCTGTAACACAAAAGCTCTATCTAACAACCATCGATCTAGGGCTAATAAGTCTTGATTTTGAATCAAATCAATCGCAGGATCAAAATCATTTAAGCTAGATAATAAAAATCTGGCCGTATTTCTTAAACGTCTATAACCATCAGATGTGCGCTCTAAGATCTCATCAGATACCCGCATCTCGCTGCGATAATCCGTTGATGCAATCCACAACCGTAACACATCCGCCCCTAAATTCTTCATTACAGATTGAGGTGGAATCACATTGCCTTTAGACTTTGACATCTTTTCACCGTTTTTATCCACGGTAAAACCATGTGTCAATACGGCTTTGTAAGGTGCAACATCATTCATTGCGGTTGAGGCTAGCAAAGACGATTGAAACCAACCACGATGTTGATCAGAACCTTCTAAATATAAGTCGGCTGGAAACTTTAAATCTTCTCGCGTTTCAAGCACACAAGCATGCGTGACACCTGAATCAAACCAGACATCCAAGGTGTCGGTCATCTTGTCATAATCGACCGCTTCTGGCCCCAATAACTCTTCTTTTTCTAATTCAAACCACGCTTCAATACCTTTTTGTTCGATGCGTTTGGCGACTTCTTCAACCAATTCACTGGTACGCGGATGTAACTCACGGGTTTCTTTATGAATAAAAAAGGTAATCGGCACACCCCAAGTGCGTTGTCTTGAGATACACCAATCTGGGCGACCATCCAGCATACTTTCAATACGGGCTTGTCCCCATTCAGGAATCCACTCCGCCTGTTTAACTTCACTTAAGGCCTGATCACGCAGTCCATTTTTATTCATAGAGATAAACCACTGGGCAGTCGCTCTAAAGATAATCGGGGTTTTATGACGCCAGCAATGCGGGTAACTATGCAAAATAGAATGATGATGCACTAATTTATTATTGGCCGTTAAGACTTCTAAGACGTGCGCATTTGCATTAAAAACATGTTCTCCAGCAAACAATTCAGTCGTTGCTAAAAACACGCCATCAGAACCCACGGGGTTATCCACGGGCAAGCCGTATTTTTGACCGACTACATAATCGTCTTGACCATGACCCGGTGCGGTATGAACGGCTCCCGTACCGGCCTCTGTGGTCACGTGATCACCTAGAATGATAGGCACCACACGCTCATAAAAAGGATGTTTTAATAATTGATGTTCCCAAGCAGACCCTTGGCAGTAACCAATCACTTGATAGTGTTCAATGCCATAACGTAACAATGCATCTTTTAACAGCGCTTCTGCAACGACTAAACGCTCTGTTTCAGTTTGCACGACCACGTATTCTAAATCAGGGTTTAAAGCTACGCCCTGATTAGCCGGTAAGGTCCAAGGCGTTGTGGTCCAAATAACGACCGATAAAGGCCCCTGCCCCACGTGTTCTGGGGCATGATGACAGGCTGCCATAAAGCCAGTTTCATCCACCACTTCAAAACGGACATCAATGGCCGGTGAATGTTTATCTTCGTATTCCACTTCAGCTTCAGCTAACGCAGAACCGCAATCAGTACACCAATGCACCGGTTTAGCACCCGCGACAATATGACCTTTTTGATTAATTCTACCTAAAGAACGCACTATATTAGCTTCAAAAGCATAGTCCATCGTTAAATAGGGATTATCCCAATCCCCTAAGATGCCTAAGCGTCTAAACGCTTCTTTTTGAATATTGACCTGCTTACCGGCATACTCACGACACTCTTTTCTAAAGATAGCAGGTGAGACTTTAACACCGGCTTTACCGATCTTTTTTTCAACCATCAATTCAATAGGTAAACCATGACAATCCCAACCCGGTACATAAGGCGCATCAAAGCCACTTAAGCTTTTAGATTTAAGGATAAAATCCTTTAATACTTTATTGACGGCATGGCCAATATGAATCTCTCCGTTTGCATACGGAGGGCCATCGTGTAAGATAAATTGAGGACGACCTTTAAATTCAGTCCTAATTTTTTGATAGAGATTTGCTTCATTCCATTTTTTGAGGCGTTCGGGCTCACGTTGAGCCAAATTCCCTTTCATTGGAAATTCGGTATTGGGTAAGTTTAATGTTTTTTTATAATCCATCGTCATAGTCTTTTAATCTCAGCAAAAATCTTTTTAGTATCGGCCACATCTTTTAAAATCTGGTCTTTTAATTCGTCCAGAGATCTAAATCGAATCTCATCTCTAATTTTTTGATAAAAATGTACTTCCACATAACGCCCATAGATTTCTTTATCGAAATCAAATAAATGGGTTTCAAGTAAGACATTTGAACTTCCATCCACTGTGGGTCTGGTGCCCACATTAGCCACACCTTGAAATTCCAAGTCATCAATCCCTGTCATGGTTACTGCAAATACACCATTAATAGGCGTATTTTTTCTAAACATTTTTATATTAGCGGTCGGAAAACCGATAGATCGCCCCCTTTTTGCACCATGTGCAACCCGTCCACACACCGAATAACGCCGCCCCAATAATTGCTCTGCTGCCATTAAATCACCGGCACTTAAGGCGTCCCTGATCAACGTACTACTAATACGAAAGCCAGCCAATTGATGAGAGCCGGTATCTTCTACACTAAAGCCGTGCGCCTTACCTTTTCCTTTAAGCATTGCAAAATTACCTCGCCGTGCCTTTCCAAAATGAAAATCATCACCCACGACCAGATGCTTTACATTCAATTTATCAATTAAAATATCATCAATAAACTGCTCTGCATCACAATTAGCAAAATCTCGATTAAAACTGACTATTAATAAATTATCAACAGGCAACTTTGTAAATTCAATGACTTTTTCTCTCAAACACATCAAGCGTGAAGGCGCGTTATCATTGAGAAAATATTCTAAGGGTTGAGGTTCAAAGGTCATAATGACCACAGGTAACCCCATATCCTTGCCACGTTGAGCTAATTTTCTGATCACCACTTGATGACCTAAATGCAGACCATCAAAATTACCTATCGTCAACACACAGCCATTCTTAAATGACTCTAAATGAGATAATCCTCTAATTAAATGCATGATTCTATTTAATGAAAAATTTTTTTATTCTACCATGTGGACTAATTAAATAAAGCGTTGATCAACAACAACCGCGTCAATCAATCTACTTTATACGTAACTGATAAGTACCTAATCCTTGATGTTGACTGAGACATGCTGCCATCGCCCCCCCAATAAAACTAGTGCGCCCCCATAAACAAAGAACCCGATGACAATCCATTTAAATAAATTAATCAGTCGGTCCATCGATGACCAATCATTCCATAATCTCACATCTACCCAATAATATAAAACAGATGACATGGCAACACTCGCCAAAAACACCCGGATAAAAAACATCCTCCAGCCTTTAATGGGCTGGTAAATGTTTTTTTGTAGTAATTTTTTTAACAGTAAGGCGGCATTAAAAAAGGCCGTTAATGAAGTTGCTAAGGCCAATCCGGCATGGGCTAAAGGAAAAACCAATAACACATCTAACACCAAACTAAAGACCATGGCATAAATACCGTAACGAACCGGGGTTTTTACATCTTGCCTAGCCGTAAAACCTGGCACTAAAATCTTAATCAGAATATACCCTAACAAACCTAGCGAATAAGCTTTTAAGCTTAAAGAACTGGCATAAACATCGCTCCAACCAAACTCACGATATTGGAATAAAGTGGATAGCATGGGCTCTGCTAATAAAAATAAGCCAATCGTGGCGGGTGTCCCTATTAACAAGACCAGACGTAACCCCCAATCCAATGACTGAGAAAAAGCCTTGTTATCTTGAACGGCATAATCTTTCGCTAATCTAGGCAAAATAACCGTCCCTAAGGCCAATCCTAAGATTCCGACCGGAAACTCAACTAAACGATCAGAATAATACAACCAAGACACACTGCCCACAGTTAAAAAAGAAGCTATTAGCGTATCTATTAATAAATTAATTTGGGTGATTGAGACGCTAAAAATAGCAGGCCCCATAAGGCTAAGCATTTTTTTGACTTGTGGGTCATTAAATCCCCATCTAAACCGAGGTAGTAAACCTAACCTTATCAAAAAAGGTAATTGAAATAAGAGTTGTATAACACCGGCAGCAAACACACTCCACGCTAACGCGATAATGGGCTCATCCATTAAAGGCGCTATCCAAATGGCCGCCACAATCATGGTTACATTTAGAAAAACAGGGGTTAAAGCGGGAATAGCAAATTTATCATGGGCATTTAATATCCCACCCGAGAAGGCGACTAAACCAATAAAGAATAAGTATGGAAAAGTAATCTTGAACATCAACACGGCTAAATCGTACTGCGTTCCTTGCCAATCAAAACCGGGTGCGATTATCATAATAGATAACGGCGCAACCACGATTCCAAGGAGTGTGATCATTAATAAGATAAACGCTAATGAGCCCATTGTTTTATCAACAAAGAGCTTTAAACACTTTTGATCTTCTTGAGATTTATAGTCGGCTAATATTGGAACGAAGGCGTGAGCAAAGGCGCCCTCTGAGAAAAGACGGCGTAAGAAATTGGGTATTTTAAAGACAACAAAGAAGGCATCTGTTGCTAGATCTACGCCAAAAATACGCGCAATTAACATATCTCGAACAAAACCCAGAATGCGCGAAATTAAGGTCATACTGCTAACAACGGCCGTTGATTTAAAAAGCTGACGACTCAAGAAATCTCCTTTTGAAATGTTTATATTGACAATAATAGCATTTAAAAAGATAATGCGTGGCTATTTAACTAACACATTAACGCATCGAGATACTATGGCTAATACAGCACAAGCTAAAAAGCGCGCGAAACAAGCGGAAAAAAGCCGTATTCGCAACGCCGGACAACGTAGCAACTTACGTACATTTGTAAAAAAAGTTATTGCAGCAATAAACGCTGGCGATAAAGAAAAAGCGCAAGCAGCTTATCAAGTTGTTGTGCCAATTATTGATTCTGCTGTTAACAAAGGCATTATCCATAAAAACAAAGCGGCACGCGGCAAAAGCAGACTGAATTTAAAAGTAAAAGCTATCGCTTAATCGCTTTAGACTTTTCTTTGTAAAGCCGTCCCAGTCCAGTGACGGCTTTATTGCTTTCAACGTTAAGCATTCAACCAGTAAAATTTCACAACAACCGCTTTATCTCAGGATATTGATTTAACAACTGTTGTCGAAATTGATCAATACACGCTTCTTTTTCACGCTCAACCCTTAAGAGCGGCACACTAATTTCACTGACCACCCTCATCGGCGCCGCCGATAAAAACACAATTCGATCCGCCAAAGCAATAGCCTCACGTAAATCATGAGTGACAAATAATACTGTATGAGGACGATTTTCCCATAACCGTAGTAACAACTCCCTAACCTGCCTCGCCGTGGGCGCATCCAACGATACAAAAGGCTCATCCATTAACAACACATCTGGATTAACCGCAAAAGCCCGAATAATAGACACCCTACGACTCATACCTAGGGATAAGCGTTCAGGATATACATGCTGTGATTGCGTTAACTTCATCACTTCGAGTAACGAATCGATATCCTCAACAGATTGCCCCTCTTGCAAGACTAACTCTATATTTTCTCGTACGGTTAACCAAGGTAACAAACGAGGATTTTGAAAGATGTAACCAATTTTGGGCGGCACCTTGTTAGATCCCACCAACACCTGACCTTCATACGCTTTATCTAAATCGGCAATGATATTTAATAAGGTCGTTTTACCACAGCCAGACGGCCCCACTAGACAGACAAACTCATTGGTATTAAGCGTTAACTTTAAATTTTCAATGACCTTATTAGATGTTGCAGACTCAACAGCAGAATAAGTTTTACTGCGAATATTGATTTCAATATGACTCATCGTCGCCACCGCAAGGCTTTCTTATCTAAAGGTTTTAACACGAACCACTCTATTAATTGAATCACTATAACAAATGCGATGGTATAGGCTAAAATACTAGCCACATCGAACAGTTGAAAAAACAAATGCAATTGATACCCCATCCCATTACTACGACCTAACAATTCAACGACTAATACAATCTTCCATATTATAGCGATCCCAGACCGAGTTGCCGCCATCACAAAAGGATGTAGTTGTGGCCAAATAACCTGAACCAAGGTTTTACGCCGCCCTAGACGATAACTACGCGCCATGTCTAATAAATCCTGATCCAAGGCCCGCGCGCCTTCCCTGATAGTCACCACGACATTAGGTAATTTGTTAATAACCACCGCTAATATAGCCGCAGATTCAACTAAACCAAACCAGACATAACACAAAATAACAGTAACTAAAGCAGGAATATTTAAGAAAATAACCAACCAATTATCAAAAAAAGCATCTAATTTTTTATTTAAGCCCAACGTTATCCCAATCATACATCCCAATAACATGGCGATGGAAAAACTAACCACCAATCTCAATAAAGTCACACCTAAATGAAACGGCAATTGACCTGAGACACACTCAAGCCATAAAACCTTAGCCACCACGACAGGTGTAGGCAATGCACGATTATTTAAATACAGCGCAAGAACCTGCCAAAGCACTAAAAAGATTAGCGATGAAGCAAGCGGTAAATATCGTCTATAATCTTTCACATTAATCTATGATCCAAAAGGTACCAACTTGCAAAGATTCTGATTGCCCTGTTAATTTCTGCTGACTTAAAGACCGTAACATCACATAAATACGCGTCGCCGCTTGCTGTTCTTTTTCACCCCATTGCTCAACATTGCCAGCGCAATAACGTTGACGTAATAGACCTTGTGTTGCAACATCCTCAACATGCGTTAATGGCAGGATTTTTTGCCAAGCCGCATCAGATTCACACAGTTGTTTTTTAGCCTGTTGCGTGGCCTTTAAAAAGGCTTTAAGCGCTGATTTATTACTCTCTGCCCAACTTTGCTTAAAAACATAACCAATACTCGGGACATTTTCATTAATACCCAGCGCTCTTAAAATACCTTGCCCATCGATGATTTGTCGATAGCCTTGCGTCTCTAATCGAGCCGCAAAATGCCAGTACGTGAGTAGTGCATCAATACGATTTTGTTTTATTTGTTCATTTAATAAAGGGGGGGCGCCTAAAACCTTCTCCGTCACTGCATTCAAATCTAGCTGATCTTTTTGCGCCACCGCCTGTAATAAGAGCCAATTTTTGTCTAACTCGCCGCCAGCAATACCCAGACGCTTTCCTTTAAGATCAGCAACTGAATGAATTGGGCTGTTTTCTGGCACCACTAAAGAACCTGAGGTATTAGAATAGGGGTAAAAAGTAAAATCAGCCCCCGTTGCTCGTGTACTTGAGACCCAAACCCAATCAGACACAATCATATCCACAGAATTCGACTGCAAGGCAATCTTTCCGGCTTCTGCATTCGCTAACGGTGTTATTTGTATATCAAACTCTGCAGTGTTTAACGCGGGATCGGCTTGTAATGTTTGCAATTCCCACTCTAAAGTACCCGCTGCTTGAACGCCAATTCGAATCGTCGTTTTTCCTGTAGCCCAAACAGAACTACTCATAAATAGACTCAATCCTATAATCAGTATTTTAAAGCTCATAAACCTCATCTCTTTGACGTCAATAAAAAAACCCTTATTCTATCTGATAACACACTCATATAAGTCTATGGGATAATAATAATTTACTAAAAACTTTTATTGTTCCTATGAAAAAAATGTGTATCCTCCTGCTTTCTCGCACCGTTTGGCTGAAAGTTCACCTTTATATCGCATTAAGTGTCGGCTTTTTGTTTGCGCTCATAGGACTGTCAGGTAGCCTTAGTATTTATAGGACCGAAATTGATCAATTATTCAATCCCTCGTTAGTTATTGAAAAGCCTCAAGGACAGTATCAATCACTTGATAAAATCATCGACTCAGTTCGTGCGGCACATCCAGATCGTCACGGTTCCTGGACCCTAGAAATGCCAAATTCACCTACTAGTACGATAACGGCTTGGTTCGACAAACCGACAGAAACATTTTTTGAGCTTTATGCTCCGCTGATGGTGTCTGTAAACCCCTATACGTCTGAAGTAATTATGAGTCGTTTTTGGGGACAAACATTGACTACCTGGTTAATGGATTTACATACCCAACTTCATTTCGATCGATTGGGCTGGAATACAGTGGGTATCTTAGGTTTTTTTCTTTGTGTATCGTGTATCAGTGGCCTGTATTTATGGTGGCCTAGTCTCACACAACTATTCCAACTTTTTAAGCTTAAAACAAATCAAGGCTTAATGAAATTGGCGTATGATCTACATCGTTTACTAGGTATATTAACGACAATACCTCTACTTGTACTTTCCTGTACCGGCATATTATTAAGCTTTCCGGCTACACTTGAACTCTTCACGGGTTCATCAGGCATGGAACACGGTCAAACAGGTAAGAGTATTACGAGTACGGCTATCCCTAATAATCATCCTACGGGCTTAGCCGCAGCCACTTTTGTCGCGCAAGGCCTTTTCCCCAAAGCACAACTTAGGCGTGTCACCACACCCACTGGTGATAGCGGAGTCTATCGCATTAACTTACGACAAAACAGTGAAGTTAATAAAAAACATCCTTTTACAACCGTTTGGGTTGATCGCTGGAGTGGTCAAATTAAAGAAGTTCGTAACCCGACTCAATTTTCTGAAGGTGAAACATTAGCCACGTGGATATGGCCTTTACATACAGGAGAAACCTTAGGATCTAAAGGCCGTTTTATCTGGTTTTTAAGTGGAATGAGTCTATTTGTACTTTATATTAGTGGTTTATTGCGCTGGTTATGTAGGACTCACAAAATGCAAGATAAAGACATTGATATAACGCCTCTAAAATATTTTTTATCTCAGCAAACCAAAAAAATAATAAGCATTACTCGCGTCACACTAGATTTATTAATCACAAAAGCTAAAATAGAACTTCCTGAGCTTATTAAAATCGCCACCATCGGCGTAGAATGGCTCAAGAAAATAATCTCAAACTCAGTTAACAAAAAAAGTAGTTGACGCTCTGACTATCAAGACCTCTAAAATAATTTGAGGCCATAAAAAAGGCGAAATGAATAATCTCCATTTCGCCTTTTTATTTACTTCAAAGAAATTGTTTCAGTACGCCCTATCATCACAATTGAAAGCTTATCTTCTTTAATGAGCCAGCCAATGCCTCGCTGGACATCACCTTTATTAAGTCCTGTTTCATTTGCAATTTTAGCAACACTAGAAGACCCGTTTTCATCCAAATAGTGCCATACGTACCCAGCTATCTCACCAATTGTATTTAGCATGTTAAATCTCGCTTATATAAAGATTAATTAAAAACTGCCCACCCTAAGTTAAGACGGAACATCTATCAATATCATTATTTTGTACTCTAAAATAATGAACAGCAATCCATGCTTTTTTACTTCCACAAATTAAAATTAAGTATTTATTA
>CAIPDT010000171.1 GCA_903863905.1 uncultured Methylococcaceae bacterium | reverse complement strand
TTTATTGTAATGATATATTTTATATAAACAGATGGTACTTATACCTTTTAATTAAAGAGGTATTTTCCCTTTATATCCCCTTTTCGAAGCTATGTTGATTTTATACAACAGGCATGAGGAGAACAAAGCCCCATGCCTTTAAGGGATAAATATTAAATGACCTATAGATACATTACGTATCGTTAATCTCTAAACAGTCCGATTAGATACTGTATTAATCGAACTCCCATCCCTAGCGCTTTTAACATCAATCCGCAGAGACATTTGTTCTTTTAACTCGCTGACATGAGAGATAATACCGATTGTCCGTCCCGTCGCTTGTAAGTCGATTAAGGTTTTTATCGCTAAATCCAAAGATTCAGGATCTAAACTACCAAAGCCTTCATCTATAAATAAAGTATCTAACTTAATCCCGCCTGCATAAGATTGCACCACATCAGACAACCCTAAGGCCAACGACAACGCGGCCATAAAAGATTCCCCACCTGAAAGCGTGGCCACCGGACGAGATTTATCGGTATAACTGTCTTCCACTTCCAAATCCAGACCGGCGGCCGCATTACCGCCAATAGCATCTTGTCTTCTTAATAAACGATAACGCCCTTTGCTCATTAAAGTCAGGCGTTGTGACGCTTGAAGCAACACATCATCCAGCAACACACTTAACACAAACCGTTGCAGACTGATGCGTTTACCGGTCGCACCATTGGCCACATCACTCAACGTACCAATAATCGCATACTGGGCATGAAGATCGGCAGTTTGTGCTTTAAGCTCGGTTAATTGCTGTTTGATCATACTCAAGAGATTATTACGTTCTTCTAATACTCGCCACGCCGTATCCGCTGCCTTAAACTCAGTGGTTTTATCAGTTAACACCTGGGCTACTTGCGTTAAATCAGGTGCGGTTTGAGTGGTGAGTTCTGCTTTAAGTTGCGTCACTACACTCTGTAAACCGGTTAACTCAGTATTAAACGTCTCGATGACTTTTTTAATCGCCTCTTGCTCAACAGTTGATAATAAGGCCGCTTTAAAAGCGGTCACCTCCTCAAAACAACTCTGACTTAATGCCTCATTCCAGTCTTGCGTCGCTTTAGTGTTTTCGAGTTGTAACGCCTGCTCTTGCACTTGTAATTGTGCATGAGTAGCGGTTTTATCTTGTAGCGCTAAGCTCTTAGTCTCAAATTGTTCCTGAGCCTGAGTTAGTGCAAGGTTCAAGTGCTTAATACTCGCTTCAATACCTGATAATTCACGCGTTAAGGTATTTGCATCACGATATGCTTCAGGTACCAAGGCTTCTAATTGCGTCACTGACGCTGTCGCTTGTATTAACGCCGATTTATCCGTATCCGCAAGCCCTTGTAATTCAGTCAACTGAATTGCAAGCGTCACTAAAGTCTTCTTAATATCAGCTATCTTATTTGACAGCGCTTCCTGATCTGTTTGCACCTGCAATAAGCGCTTAACGTCCGCTTCAGTCGCTTGATAACTGTGTGTTAATAGCGTTAAACTTTGCTCTGCTAGTGCTTGTAAAGACACTTCTAATTCATTGATTTGACGTTGCTTTGCGTCCAGATCAGACTTAGCAGCACTTAATGCTCCTTCAGCAACTTGGACAGCTGCACGGGCTTTATCTTCTGCCGCACGGGCTTTATCCAACTGATCTTTAGTCACCAATTCGGTATTATCAGACGGTTGAGCCGGGTTAGGGTGGTCTTGACTGCCACACACCAAGCACGGTTCGCCAATATTGAGTTGAGCCGCTAATAAAGCCGCCTGCCCAGCATGCCAAGCAAATTCAGTTTGACGGGTCTTTAACTCACTGGCATTAAATAGCGTTTGTTGTTTATTGAAGAGAGCCAAAACCTCAGTTACCTGCTTTTCTAAACCAACCCGCTCAGTGCGAAGAATCTGTAAACGGGTTCGATGATCAAGGTTCACCCGTTGCTCCGCTAAGGCGACTTGTTGCGGCGCTAACGCTTTTAAAGCGTCATTAAGCGTTGCCAATAGGGCTTCTTTCTCTAACAGGTCGGTATTTAACACGCCTTGTTGACTTAAAGCCTTCTCCCATTTCGCCTGACTTGCTTTGGCTTTTGTTTGCTGAGCCTGTAAGGTTAAACGCGCTTCCTGCAGTTGCGTGACCTGTGTCTTAAATTGATTCAAGGTAAACTGCTGAGTAGTCAGATCCCTGATTTTTAAAGCCTCAGTTTTAGCCGTATTAAGCACAGTCTCTGCTAGCACTTTATCTTGAGTGGCTGTTTCAATCGCTTTAACCGCCCCCGTTATTTGACCGTTTAACTGGTTTAACGCAGAGGATTTCTCTACATAACTGATATAAAGCGGTTGTATTCTCTCCGCCAGAATTGCGTTATCTAAACGCTGTTGCTTACTTAATATATTAGGTGTTAAAGCGTGTTTAGCCTCTAAATCAGTTTCTTTCTTAGCTAACTCAATAAAGCGCAATGCTAAGGCTTCAGCCTGTTGTTTTGCTAAGGCGGCTTGAGTTTGCGCCTGTTGAGCGTCGGCTTTAACCTCGGTTGCCAGACTTAATTGGGGTGCCAGTTGTAACACTTCCGCATCCAAATCCGCTTCAGAAGCGACCGCTGCGGTATTAAGGATACCTATAGTGCGTTCATTACAGGCCGTCACTGCTTTTTTAATCTCGGCTGATTGGGCTTTTAACTGGTTTTCAATCCGTTTATAGATAGACGTTTGAAACAACTGGCTAAAGATATCCTCTCGGTCCTTTGAGTTAGCCATTAACAAGTCCCGAAACTTACCTTGAGGTAATACAATCACTTGTCTAAATTGTTCAACACTTAGACCCAATAATTCAGTGATCATAGTGGTTGCTTCACTCACTTTTTTAGCCACCAGCAGTTCACCTTCAGCAGAGTCATCCAGCAACCAGAGTTGAGCTTCAGGTGTTTGAGTGGTGGTTCCTTCACCTCTTGCTCTGGGCCGCTCTTGAGCCGGAATACGTCGTATACGATAGCTCTTACCCCCCAAGCTAAAGTCGAATATCACTTCAGTCAGCAAACTACCCGAAGCATTATCACAACGCATTTGCGCACCGTCTCGCTCTGCACCTGTGGTTTGGCCATACAATGCAAAACAGATCGCATCTAAGATAGAACTTTTCCCGGCACCCGTAGGGCCATTAATTAAAAATAACGGATTAGCACCCAACGCCGTAAAATCAATAGACTCTGTCTTAGCAAAAGGGCCAAAGGCTTGTAACACTAATTTTAAAGGTTTCATGCTAAACCGCCTTCCTGAGAGTTAACCGTATTGGTAATAATCTGTTGAATGGCAGTTTGTTGGTCAGCCGTTAACTCATTCCCCGACACTTGCTTAAAGAAATCTTCAAACATCTCCAGTTCACCCCGTTTTAGTTTGTCACGATTCACTTGCAGAGTCCCAGAATCTTGTAACCACGTTTTCTCAATATGCAGAACATTTTCATAGACTTGTCTTAACTTACTCATCGGTTCTAGCAGGGCCCGTTGATCGGTTAAACGAATTAACACATAATCTTGCTTATGCGGGTCAGTCGCCCCTTGTTGAAGCAAGGTTTTTAAATCACCCTCTAAGGTTCGCATATCGCGAAGCGGTGTTAAGGGTAAATGTGTGATGGCTTGCAAGCCCGATGGATTCATCTCCACTAAGGTGACGCCTTTTTGTTGGCGTTGTTCAGAAAAGCTGTACTTTAAGATAGAGCCCGAATAGCGAATATGCGCTTCACCCTTGTGTTGTGGGTTATGTAAATGCCCCAGGGCGACATAGTCAAAGGCTTTAAACGGTTCTACACTGACCCGATCAGCACCGCCAATCGATAGCGGTCTTTCCGATTCTGACGCTTCCGCCCCATCAATAAAACAATGGCTGATTAACACATTTAAGCTATTAGGCGCTTTAACCGCATTAATCTGTGCCACTAAAAATTCGTGAGCCTCATCATGGCTAGACACGTCAGCAGAAAAATGATGACGCACCGATTCAGGATCGTTATAGGGAATACCGTAAAAAGAAACGGTACAGTCCTTCTTGGTTAGGATCACCGGCTGAGTGATTTGATTTAAATCACCGATAATATGTAGACCCGCTTGGCTAAGTTGCTTAGACCCAAAGCGTAAGCGTTCCGCCCCATCATGATTACCCGGAATTAATATGACGGGTACACCTAACTCGGTACAGATTTTATTTAACACCTCATCTAACAGACTCACCGCCGCTGCGGGGGGCACAGAGCGATCATAAATATCACCGGCAATAATCACCGCATCAACGGCCTCGGTTTTAATATGCGCCACAATTTGCTCCAGCACATGACGTTGATCATCCAACAACGACACATTGTGAAACTGGCGACCGATATGCCAATCAGAGGTGTGAATAAATTTCATAGGGATACTCAGTTAATAATCGTAAGAGGGCAGTATAAAGCGTTAATTAATTAGAACGTGTCAGGGTTAACATTAAGGCCAGAGATCATGACCGAGCATTTCGATGCTAAATAAAAACATAAACTCATCCATGTCCAGACCATCGGTATTATCGGCCGCCTCTTGATAGGCCAGCATGGCCTTATCAAAGTTGGCTATATCTTGCGCCAAACTGTCCAGATAGGCCGTGCGAGCCGCTTCGGATAAGAAGTTGAGTCTAACAATATTGCAATCCGGTTGCGGATCAATCGCCAAAAGATTGGCATTAAACTCTCTGGAGAGTCGGTCAAATTCTTCTTGCCACAAGGTTTGAAATAAATCTTGTGCGGTATTGATGGATAACACCACCGCATAAATATCCACCTCATCAATCAGTTCAAGCGTTTTGGGAGAACAGGCCATTAGATGAAAGGTCTTAGGATCTAGCCAGTCTAATTTACCCAAGATGTGTCTAGCGACCGTGTATAAGTCAGGAAACTCTTCTCTAAACTGATTTTTTGCTTCGATGGAAGCAAATAGAACAACTCGGCGCGGCCCCACTTCTTCAAGGGGTGACAGTCCCATTGAGAGTAAGCAGATATCCAAGTAATCCAAACTTTCTTCTTTTTGAATCACAATGCTCAAGCCCAGTTCTGGGTTGCGGTAATAGGGTTTATCGAAGTTAATGATTTGTTTAGACATCATTAATTCATGAGTTAAGGCCAAAAAAGCATAGTGCTTAACTGTTTCGGTGTGAATGATCGGGAGAAAAATGATAGGATTCATGGTTGTTTGCGTGCTGTCAGGGTAAGTTTCATTTTAGGTCTGCTTGTTATTATCCATAGTACAACGACAGGGTGTGACGTAAATAGTTGGCAAGCTTGCCAACTTTGCTAAAGAGCGATTTATTAATTATCCTACGGTTATGAAGAGATTAGCACCATGAATGCTATATCTTATAGCCTTGTAACTTTTAGAAAGCTTGCCAAGAATGAATATAATCGTTAAAGTTCATGCACTCTTGACACGGAGGTCTTAAATGACACCCCTAGTGCAACCTAATATCTCAGTTAAAACGTTCCGCTTTTACTTTAAGACGGAGAGTCAAATCCGTTTACCCGCCTTTCCTGGCTCAGCTTGGCGGGGGGCTTTGGGTCATGCTTTAAAGAAGACCGTGTGCGTGGTGCGTAACCAACCGTGTAACGCGTGTCTTCTTAAAAATGCCTGCGCCTATAGTATCGTGTTTGAGACACCACCACCTAGTAATGCCCAAAAAATGCGTAAATACACCGCCGCTCCGCATCCTTTTGTTTTAAAGTTTCCAACTAATCACGGGGATTTTAATACAGATTATCATTTTGATGTGTTGTTGTTTGGTAATGGCCAACGGTATTTGCCGTATTTGATTCATGCCTTTAAAACCGCAGGGCAAACCGGCATTGGTGGGCATCGGCAAGTGTTTAATTTACATCAGGTGGATGACATCAATTCAACCGGGCAGGCCAGCGCGTTATATCACAATGATGAACTGAACCCCGCCTTGCCCGCTGACCCGATTGAACTACCCGAAGTACCTCAGCAGATCAAAATAACCTTTGTGACTCCCTTGCGTTTAGTACAAGAGAGCCAATTGATCACCGAGACGGAGTTTGATTTTGGCGTGTTTTTTAGCACCTTATTAAGACGGCAATCCATGTTGAGTTATTTTCATACCGATACCCCTTTAGAAACAGACTTTGCCGACCTGACCCAGCACGCCAAAACCGTACACTTTGAAAATCCACAACTCGAATGGTTTGATTGGACACGCTATTCTTCCAGACAAACAGCCGAGATTAACATGGGTGGCTTAGTCGGCAGTGTGACCTTAAGGCTACATGACTTAGAGGTGTTTTGGCCCTATCTATGGTTAGGCCAATGGACTCAAGTAGGTAAGGGCACTAGCATGGGTATGGGCGCTTATACGATAGAAACGATGGGCGAAAGTCTATGACTACAAAAACGATCTTACTGGCAGTCACGGGTTTAACACCACAAGTGATCACCGAAACATTGTACGCCCTGCATCATCAAGGCCAAGCCATGCCGGCAGAAATTCATATTTTAACAACCAGTGAAGGTTATCAACGGGCCCGGTTAACCTTAATTAATGATGATTGGTTAAAACGGTTTTATCTGGATTATCGCTTACCGATGCCCACTTTTTCTGAACAGCACATTCATATATTACAGCAAGTGAACGGCGAGCCTTTAGTCGATATTAGAACCCAAACCGATAATCAAGGTATGGCGGATGGTATCACCGAATGGATAAGACGTTTAACGGCAGATGCCAATGTATCCTTGCATGTTTCGATTGCTGGAGGCCGTAAAACCATGAGTTTTTATGCCGGTTATGCCTTGTCATTATACGGACGTGCCCATGATCGTTTGAGCCATGTTCTAGTGTCCGCAGACTATGAAGCGCATCCGCAGTTTTATTACCCGACCCCTTACAGTAACGTTATTTATGGTAATGACATTACCCGTAAACCGTTAGATACACAAAATGCCGAAGTGGTCATTGCTGATATCCCCTTTGTACGTTTACGTCATGGTTTAGATAACAGCTTATTACAAGGTAAAAGTAGTTTTAGTCAATCAGTTGCCAAAGCTCAACAAGCCTTAGGTTCTGCTTCTTTAAAGGTGGATTTAATCAATCGGGTACTGATTGCGCATGGCATTGAGGTTAAATTAATCCCTGCAGACTTAGCCTTTTATAGCTGGTTATTAAAGCGCCAATTAACCCATAAAGAACCCCCAATATGCCCCAGTGAAGGTGCCCCCGAACCCAGTTATGCTGAAGAGTATTTAGGGGAGTATGTGTTTATAAACAGTGAAATAGGTGGTGCAGATAGAACCTTAAAACACTTAGCACAGGGCATGACCAAAGCCTTTTTTGAACAACGAAAGTCACGAACAAATAAATTATTGCAGCAGACCTTGGCACAAGCCGCTTCGTATTATTTGATCGTGTCCGTGGGTAAACGCCCACAGACACGATATCAAATAATGTTAAAAACTGATCAGATTGACTATTTATAGGACATTAAAAGTATGGCTATTACCGCGCTACTTGAACAATCCAGTCGTATTGCTTTAGCAGCATTTTTACATGATTTAGGTAAGTTTGCCGAGAGAGCACGGCTACCTGTTAATCAAGAAGTGCTAGATGCTAATAAACAACTGTATTGCCCTCATCACAAAAAATTTACCGATGACAAAGGTTGGTTTAGTCATGTTCATGCGGCCTATACCGGTCTGGCAATGGATTTAATAGAAGACTATCTGCCTGATTTAACCGGTGCTGATTTTGCCCCCTTTGGCTCATGGAAAACCAAAGAAGCGGATGATTCTTTTATCAATGCCGCCGCCAAACATCATAAGCCCGACACCTTTTTGCAATGGGTCATTGCGACAGCGGATAGGGTCGCCTCTGGTTTTGATCGTGAAGAGTTTGAGAAATACAACGATGCAGAAGAGGGTACATCAACCGGTAAAAATCACTATACCGCCCGACAATTACCCTTGTTTGAGCAAATTCGCTTAGACAGCAAAGACCAGCAGGACTATGCCTATCGTTATCCGCTTAAACCCTTATCACCAAACAGTATATTTCCTGTTATCGCTAACCAGTGCGAAGGGAATGATGATAAAGCCGCCCAAAAAGAGTATCTCGATTTATGGCAAGGGTTTGTTAATGCCTTAAAGCTAATGCCTAAGTCGCACCGTAATAATTGGGCGTTATGGTTAGATCACTTTGAAACTTTATGGGGTGTTTATACCCAAGCGATTCCTTCAGCAACAGCATTTAATATTCGACCTGATGTTTCTTTATACGATCACTCACGGGTTGCGGCGGCAATGGCAACCGCCTTGTGGCGTTATCATCATGAACGTAATGAAACGGATGCTGTAACGGCTAAAGAACTGCAAGCCCAAGCTAAAAGCTGGGAAGATAAAAAGTTCTTACTGGTACAAGGTGATTTCTTTGGTATTCAGGATTTTATCTTTGCCAGTGGGGGTGAGACCAATAAACGCGCCGCTAAATTGCTGAGAGGCCGATCATTTTATGTGTCTCTGTTAAGTGAATGTGCCGCCTTAAAAGTGTTGGATGCCTTAGATTTACCCTCAACCAGTCAAGTGATTAATGCGGCGGGTAAATTTATGATCGTGGCCCCTAACACCCCAGAAACCATTAAAAAGTTATTAGATGTTCAACAAGAACTGGATCAGTGGTTCTTAGCGCACAGTTGGGGACAAGCGGGGGTTGGTTTAGCTTGGACTGAAGCCTCTTGTAATGATTTTAGACGCGGTAAAGCGGGTGAGTCCAGTCCTTATAAGGCGTTGATAAAAAAACTGTTTGAACAGTTGGAAGTGATTAAGAATCAACGCTTAAATCTATGTGCCGATTCAACACCGATTATCTTTAAAGAGTTTCTGGATAGCTTTGATAACACCAAAGGCGTGTGTAAGGTGGATGGTAAATCACCGGCCAGCGAACAAATTGATATAGATACCTATATTGGTCGCTTAGCGTATGATCAAATTGAAACTGGGACATGGTTAACCAAACGTGAGCGCATTTTAATTACTCGACATAGCTTAGCGATGCAGAGTGCCTTAAAAATCCCAGTGTTTGGCTATCACATTAGTTTTGTTGAGAATGAAGAGATTCAAGGAAAGTTTGGGGCACAAGCTAATACGGGTAATCTCTTAAGAGCGTGGGACTTTTCTTTACCAGAAACCGCAGAAGGCGCTTTATGGAAAGGCTATGCCCGTCGTTATATTAATGCGTATGTGCCGTTATTTGATCAACAATCCCAAGATGAAGCCGGTTTAGGTAAATACAAAGGTGAAGAGCCCTTAGCGTTAGGTGATGCAAAAACCTTAAATTATATCGCTTGCGAAGATCAACAATTACAAGCGAATCATCAATGGTTAGGCATTACTGCCTTATCAACGCTGAAAGGTGATGTTGATAATCTAGGCATGATCTTTCAATCCGGTTTAGGTGAAGATGTCAGCTTTAGTAAAACGGCGGCCTTATCTCGACAGATTAATGCTTTCTTTACAGTGTATTTACCGTGGCTGTGTCAAACAAAGTATCCCAATACCTATACCGTGTTTGCGGGTGGGGATGATTTCTTTTTAATGGGGCCGTGGTTATCGCAAATTAAACTTGCTAGTGAAATGCGACAAGCTTTTCAAGATTACGTTGCTCACAATAACGAAGTACACTTCTCAGCGGGGATTAGTACCACAAAGCCAGGCTTGCCAATCGGTCAATTAGGCGAAATGGCAGAAACAGCGCTTGAAACGGCTAAAGCACATAATCCTAAGGATGCAAATGAGAATAGTGCTTCTGCACTTAACGCCGCCCGGTTACCTAAGAATGCGGTATGTTGTTTTAATCAAACCATGTCTTGGGATGAGTTTAGTGCCTTGGAGTTGCGAAGAGCACGCTTGCAACAATTACATCAAGAGATGAATTTAAGCACCGGATATGTATACGGTTTATTAACCTTGATCAATATGGCTGAAAAGGTTAACGAAAGGCCCGAAAATGCCATCTGGCACAGTTACTTTGCGTATCGAACTGTGCGAATGTTAGAACGTAATAAAGGACTGGATAGAGATCAGCGCAAACGCTGGCAAGCAGAACTGGCAGAAGAGATCGTTAGTGCCGGCATTAACGAACATAGTGGTAATTATAGGGTCGCGTTGTTTTGTCATTTATATCAACAGCGTAATTAATTTCAATTGAATAGGCGTCGTTTACTCAACATCATAAAACAAAGAGATCAACATGGATATAAAACTGACTAAGACCGATAACAAGCTAGACCCAGAGTTATTTAATACTGTAGCAAAACTGGCCGCTGAAAAGGTTGCCAGTGGTGGCGATAGAGTCAATAAATCGACACAGCTTAGAAAATTCTATGATGAAATAGTGCTATGGGATAACAAGTTGCAAATGCATTCCAAAACAATTCAAGCTGATAAATTTGGTGAGTATCTACCTTTTATTAGGATGTTAAATGCCAAAGTCGCCTATGCAGAGGGACGTAAATTGGTGGATTATAATTTTGTCTCCTTACTTAATAAGAGCTTACAACAAGTCACTGATCCAGAAACACTACATACTTTTAAATTGTTCATGGAAGCATTCATGGGCTTTTACAAACAAGTAAGACCTAAAGATTAATGGAGAATAAATACATGCAACTTACCAATATTACAAAACTAACTGGTCAAATTGAACTACTCAGCGGTTTACATATCGGCAGTGGTAACACTGAAATCCACATTGGCGGCACTGATAATCCAGTCATCACTAATCCAATAACTCAACAACCCTATATTCCAGGCTCAAGTATTAAAGGCAAAATGCGTAGCTTGTTGGAATGGCATTTAGGGGTAGTGAGTCAAACGGATGGACATCCATTGACGTTTAAACACATCGATAAAATTGATTCTAAAGTGCAAGATAAAGCAAAAGCATTGATCAAATTATTTGGTGGAGCCCCTGATGGTGATATTGATCAAAACTTATTAGCTGAGATTGGCCCCAGTCGCTTAGCCTTTTGGGATTGTTCTCTTGATCCAAAGTGGGTAAATGAGATGAATGATAGAAATCTGTTGTTGACTGAAGTTAAAATGGAAAACACCATTGACCGAATCAAAGGCACAGCAGAGCATCCTCGTAATACCGAACGCGTCCCTGCAACGGCCAGATTTGACTTTAACTTAACGATTCGTGTTCATGATGGTGAGGACTTAAGCCAAACTATTTATTTGGGACTCAAGTTATTAGAGTTAACCGGCTTAGGTGGATCGGGCTCAAGAGGATACGGAAAAATTGCTTTTCGGGACTTGAAGTTAGATGGCTTAGATGTGCAAAGCAAACTTGATCAAGTCAAAATACAAGATTTAGCATGAAATATTTGTTGGAGACAAATGTTTGTATTCGCTATTCGACTGGGAGCTTTAAATGCAAACCTATAAACTTACTTTAACCCTGCAATCAGCCTTTGCTACACCATTAAAGGGTGACACCTTGTTTGGTCAATTGTGTTGGGCTCTTCGTCATCGCTTGGGTGAAACTGCTTTAACCAAATGCTTAGCAGGTTATACCCATAACCAACCGTTTGCCGTGGTATCGGATGCCTTTCCTGAAAGTTATTTCCCCTTACCTAAGTTACCGAGTTACTTTTATGAGTTACCTGAAGACCAAGATCGTAAAGCCATTAAAAAACGCACGTGGTTACCAGAAACCGCGCTTCAAGAACCCATTAGAGAGTGGTTGAAGCTAGCGGTTACGCCAAAAGCCTTGGTAACCGAAACAGAGAGTAAACACGTCACTCAATTAAGTCAAAAACATCCACACGCTCATAACACTATCAATCGCCAAACGAATACCACCGGTGATGGCGGCTTTGCGCCTTATAGTGTAGAGCAGGAATGGTTTGTACCCAGTGTACGTTGGGCCATTTATGTCCTGTTAGATACCGACCGCTTAAGTGTAGAAGACTGTCAGCAATGTCTTGATGATATCGGCACTTTTGGTTTTGGTAAAGATGCCAGTATCGGCTTGGGTAAATTTACGATTGATTCTTTTCAAGAATACACCTTACCTGCACAAGCTTCAGCAAATGCCTGTTTAACTTTGGCACCTTGTGCGCCACAAGGATTAGGTTTTGATAGTCAGCACAGTTATTATCAACTTTTTACCCGCTTTGGACGGCACGGTGATATTGCTGTGCATCAAGAAGGTAAGCCGTTTAAGAATCCTTTGTTATTAGCTCAAACAGGGGCGGTGTTTAAAACCTTACTACCGCAGTCTGGGTTTATTGGTCAAGGCGTGGGTGGGCAGGGTGAGTTATCAAAAACGCTTGCAGCAACTATTCATCAAGGTTATGCACCGGTGTTGGCAATCAATTTTAATGAGAGTGTAAACTCATGACACATTTTTTAGATCACTACACGCTAAGATACACGCCACTTTCACCCGTACATATAGGGACTGATGAGAGTTACGAGCCTACCAACTATATCATTGATGACAAAACTTTATACGAGTTTGATATTGAGGGAGCAATAAATGCTTTAACTGCTAAAGATCGATCTGAGTTGGACAAAATAGTGAGTAAACCTAATGCTCAAATGATTAAGTCAGTTCAGAAGTTTTTTTATGATAAACGTGATGCTTTAAAACCATGGGCTATTAATACCATTCCGGTATTAGAGGGTGTGGCTAACTTTTATAATGGTCGAGTTGGAAAAGTAGTCAATCATGAAAGTGGTGGTGGAGAGGTTATCAATAATTTAGAAATTAATCGATGTGCCTATAATTCGATTAATCGTCAGCCGTTGTTATTTGGCTCTTCGATTAAAGGCGCTATACGTACAGCATTGCTAAATCATGTAAATAAGGGTCAAGCTTTGAATAAAACAACAGATCGTCGCACAGGAAAACTTCGATCTGAAGATAATCGTGAACTTCAACAACGGTTACTTAAATTTCAAGCGGGTAAGTTTGAACTTGATCCGTTAAGGTTAGTATCGGTAGGTGATGCAAATTGGGTCAACCAAGATGATTTGCCTAAATCAAAAATATGTATGACGGTCAATCGTAAAAAACATAAAGTAGTCGATGGGAATGGAGTCGAACGACCCAGTCAATCCGAAGGTAATCAAGGTTTGAATAAATTGTTGGAATATGTGCCGGCATGGCGGTATCGTGCATTTTCTGGGCAATTGACATTACAAGACATTAATTCCATCAGGGCGAATGTACATTCCTCAAAATTACCGGAAAGTAAGCTTTGTTACTCTATGGCAGATATTGCAAAAATCTGTAGTTCATTTTATCTCCCAAAATTGAAAGAAGAAGTTCGCTTAATGCGCGACCGTGAATTTGTTGATAAAGAATGGGACAAGAGCATTCAAAGATTAATAGCCTCAATTATTGATCAGGTTAAAAATGGGCAGGTTTTCCTTTTACGGATAGGTCGTCACTCAGGAGCGGAGTCGGTCACTTTAAATGGTGAAGGCGTAAGAAATATAAAGATCCTACAAGGTAAAGATCCCGTTACAAGAAGACAAAATTTTACTTTCGATGATAAGACTAAAACGCTTTGGTTAGCTGCACAGCATAAAGAACAGCGTACCGATTTATTACCTTTTGGGTGGGTTCTAGTTGAGGTTGAAAATAATGGCGTATCATCAGAATTACCCTTATTAAATGAGATATGTTCAAGTCAGCACAGTGATGACAGTATTTGGGCTCAAAAACTGGCTCAGGAAAAAACTCAGTATTTAGAAATTCGTAATGAGGCTATAGAACGCCGCAAACAAGAGGACATTAAGCGTTTAGAAGAAGCTGAAATTTCAAAAGCCAAGTTGGAAGCTGCTCAACAAAAAGAACTTGAAGAAGCTGCTCAAGCAGAGCTTAAGCGACAAGAAGAGCAAACTCGATTGGCCCAATTACCGAAATATTTGCAGGATATTGCTGAATTACTTAAAGCTAAGAAAGATCCTAATAAAAAGGATTATCTAGTCTTAATTGATGCAGTTAAAGCAGGACAATGGGAAGGCAGTGATAAGCAACTGGTGCTTGAAGATATTCAAACTAGGATGCAGGAATTAAAAGAGTGGCGACCTACCACTAACAAAAAAGATCCATCCAAAGATAAAGAACATACCCGAACTATTGAGGTTATTAAGTTAAAGAGTAGTTGATAACGTTAATGAATGAAATAGAATATGCTCTTTACAAGAGATAATAGAATTTAACGCCAAACTAACTAACAAACAATCAGGATAAATCATGTACGCCATTGAATTTGAGGCAGATGTCCATAACAACATTATTCAAATCCCCATTGAATATAAAGAACTTGAGGCCAAACACATTAAAGTTTTTATTGTAGAAGTTAAACCAACAGCGAAATTACTACCCGATGGCTTTTTAAATCCCGTCCTTATCAGCAACTATAAAAATATTGCTAAACGAGACGAACTATATGATTGTTGCCAGCGCCTTGGAAAATAACTGTACGACGCTTTACAGCGAAGATATGCAACATCAGCAAATAATTGAAAATCAATTATTGATTATTAACCCATTTAAGTAATCGAGTAGGTAGCTAATCAGATCAAAGTAAACTTAAATATAACGATCATGAAGCCATAGCATTACTCTATAAAAAACCAACAATAAACACACTAAATGACCACTATTTTAATTTGCACCGTGGGTGGTAGTCACCAACCCATAATCACGGCTATTACGGCAGAAAAACCAGCTTACGTGTACTTCATCTGTACCGATAGAGATTTGGCGACTAACACGCCTGGCTCTAATCTACAGATAACCGGTATAGGCAATTGCATTAAAGCCAAGTTTACTGACGAAGCGCCCAACTTACCTAATATCCCCAGTCAAACGGGCTTAACCCCCGAACAATACACGGTGTGTATTACCTCATCTGATGATTTAGATCAGATTTACAGGGATTGTAACCACGCCATTAAAGCCGCTATAAAACAATTCCCAGACGCCAAGATTATTGCTGATTACACCGGCGGTACTAAATCTATGTGCGCCGGTTTAGTCATGGCGGCGATGGAATATGAAGATATAGAACTGCAATTAATTACGGGTAGTCGTCATAACTTAGTCGCGGTTCAGGACGGCGATCAATATCGAATGTTTGCCAATACCCGCGGCATTCAGTTTGAGCGTTTAATTGCACCGTATCGACAAGCGTGGACTCGTTATGCCTACAGTGAAGCAGAAGATGGCTTAAGACAAACGGCAGTACCACAGGATAACGACCTAAGAGCGCAATACACCCGGTTTCGAGATTTAAGTCGGGCCTTTGCCGAGTGGGATAACTTTAATCATCAAGGTGCTTTAGTTTTATTACAACGCTATGCCAGCATCTTACCTGCGGATTTAAGGGGTTACTTTGATGCGGCTAAGCGTTTAAATAATGACGACTTAATACTCCGTGAAGCCGCCCAATTATTAGATTTATACCGCAATGCCCAACGTCGTGCCGCCCAAGGCCGTTACGATGATGCTATTTCTAGGGTTTATCGTTTAATTGAATGGACGGCGCAGTGGATCTTAAAAACTCAGTGTAATATTTACACCGCCGAGGTTAAAGAAGCGGATATTCCAGAGGGGTTAACTTTATCTAAACATCACGAAAGTGGTCATTATCAAGCCGGTTTATTTGCCGCATGGCAGTTGGTTCGACATAAAACAAAAGGAAAAGGGGCCGCCGCTACCTTTATCACCGAACAAGAAAATAACTTACGTAATCATATTAAAGTACGTAACTTATCTATCTTAGCGCATGGTTTTGAGCCGGTTAAAGCCAGTGATTGGCAACCGATTCAGCTTTGGTTAGAACAGCACTTTGTGCCGATGTTGTTAGCCGAAACGGCCAATGTACGGCTTAAAGAATTACCCAAACAACTCCCAGACACTTACACGTTGTAAGCCCGCCTTTTATCACCTTAAGAGATAACCATGACCATCGACACGCATTTGATTTTAGTCTCCGCACAGGCCGTTCCTAATATTACTCCGGTTATGGATGAACGTTTTAAACCTAAAAATGTAGTGCTGTTGGTGAGTCCAGATATGGCTAATCGTGCTGAATGGTTAGAGCAAATTTATATTAAACGGGGCATTAAAAGTCGGCGGTGGTTGATTAAAGATGCCTACGATATTGATCATATTCGCGATAGGATCTATGAATTATTAACTGAATATGAAGCGGGAGGTTTGGCTTTAAATGCCACGGGCGGTACAAAACCAATGAGCATTGCGGCGTATGAAGAGTTTCGTGAATTAGAGCGCCCCATATTTTATGTTCATCCTGAAGAAGATCGAGTTATCTGGTTACATCCATCAAAACAAGCCGGTCAAGATTTAGCGGATCGAATTAAGTTGCCCGAGTTTTTACAAGCCTATGGTGCGACTGTCACTGCTCAAGGAGAAACCTTTGGGGTACCCGCAGATGATCGAGAACTAACCGAAGAAATTATCACCCGTATTGCTTATTACTCCAAGGCCTTGGGGGCGCTTAATTATTTAGCGCAGCAAGCGACGGGGTCTTTAAAGGTTGAACTGAATCCTCAGCAAATGAATGACTATATCCTAGCGGATTTAATCCACCTATTTTCTAAGCACAAACGCTTAAGTATAGATAAACAAACGCTGACGTTTCCTACAGAAGAGGCGCGGTTTTACGTAAATGGTGGTTGGTTAGAACAGCATGTCTGGGGGCAGTGTCTTAATATTAAAAAGCAATCCGGTATTCAGGATATAGGGCGCAGTGTGCAAGTGAAACGATTGCATCAAGGTAGACCGGTTAGAAATGAGCTGGATATTACTTTTTTAAAAGACAATCGTTTATATATTATTGAGTGTAAAACCAAACGCTTCAGTGCAAAAGATCAAGGTGGCGGTGCTGACACATTATATAAGTTAGATACCTTAAAAGATTTGTTGGGTGGGCTGCAAGCCAAAGCCATGTTAATTAGTTTTACTCAGCCTAATGATTATGATGTGCAACGGGCAGGGGATTTAAGACTTGCTTTGTGTTGTTATAACGAGTTACCTAAACTTACTGAAAAGTTATTGGCTTGGGTTAAATAGTTGGGTTTGTAATACGGGCTGCATTGGAAGTACTGCTGATACTTGTTCAGTTATTTGCAAACCGTTTAAATCGTAATAGCGTAAGCGCTTAAATCTCGACGTCATTTATTGTTCATTCTTATCATGCCAAACTTCCTCAATATTCACTGTTTAGGAAAGTTATGACATCAATAGAAAGCAATACCATTAACTCAAGTGCAAGGTAAGCGCTTAAATCTCGACGTCATTTATTGTTCATTCTTATCATGCCAAACTTCCTCAATATTCACTGTTTAGGAAAGTTATGACAT
>CAIPDT010000170.1 GCA_903863905.1 uncultured Methylococcaceae bacterium | reverse complement strand
CGAAACACTCGTTGATGTTTTTAAAGATTAGTTGGGTAGAGTTTACTTAATTGGATGTAGGGCGTTCCGCAGCATATCATCCAGCGAGGCAATAACCGACAGGTTTGCTTTGCTGGAGACCAGGACTGTGCGGCTTACGCAGGTTGGTTGAAAGACTACTCAAAAAAATACCAAGTTGATATTCATGCCTGGGTATTAATGACCAATCATGTTCATCTGCTCTGTACGCCTAGAGTTGAAAATGCGGTTAGTTCTATGATGCAAGCCTTAGGAAGACAATATGTCCGTTACTTCAATTTCAGCTATAAACGCACGGGGACGCTCTGGGAAGGCCGATTCAAGTCTTGTCTGGTAGAGGAAGCGCGTTATCTGTTACATCTTTATCGCTATATTGAATTAAACCCAGTTCGAGCAGGAATGGTAGAGCATCCATCAGATTATGCTTGGTCAAGCTACTCTATAAATGCATTAGGTAAAACCTCGGAGCTTTGCACGCCGAATTTTTTATATTTTGCATTAGGCAGAGATAAAGAAGAGAGGCAGGAAAATTATCGTGCGTTATTTAATCATCACGTTGAAGAAACATTATTGGAAGAGGTGAGGGCGGCTGTAAACAAAGGATTAGTTTTGGGTAATGAGCGATTTAAAGCAGAAATCGAGAGTTTAACTGGCCGACGGATGAAATCAAAAAGTATGGGCCGACCTTTAGGCTGGAGAAAGGAAATGCCATGCGATATTTGAATTCGTGTATCTGACCACTTACACTTATATGAACTTTTTTGTTTCAAGGGATTTAAGTTTACTCTGACCCCAGTTTCATTTCGCCCAGTGCCTAATCTTAAAGAAATTCGTAGAGGAGTAAAGATATAATCTCTCTATATCCGTCCATAGCGTCCATAGTATAAAGTAAAATAAGCACTCAGGTTAAGAAGTCGTTATAATTGAACTCAAGAAAAGATAACGCAACAAGATGTAACCTACACAATTTTTTATGAGTTTTCAATGAAATATGAATGGGATAGTAATAAAGCAGTAGCTAATCTGTCTAAACATGGAGTTTCTTTTGAAGAAGCGAAAACGGTTTTTGATGACCCTTTATATGTTGATTTCTACGATCCAGACCATTCTTACAGTGAATACCGCTTTATATTACTGGGTGAATCAATTCAAGGTAGGTTGTTGTTTGTTTCATATACGGAACGCAACAATGTGATTCGGATAATTAGTACAAGAGAAGCAACGCAATCTGAGAGAAAAGCATATGAACAAAAATGAAATGGAAGATGAATTACGCCCAGAGTACGATTTGCAAAGCTTACAGGTTAGAAAACTTGGACATGGACGTAAACGCTTTTGTGATACCGTTCGATTAGAACCTGATGTTATTGCCACGTTTCCAAGTGCTGAAGCTGTAAATGAAGCATTACGTTATTTAATCGAAGTAGCCAAACATTCGTCTAGTCTAACCCAACGCAACGCTCAAGCGAACTCCGCTAACAACAAATAACTGTAATAACTGGCTGATGTGGCTACACTTAGCCGGACACATAATTTAAAATAAAAGAAATAACTGAAATAAAGAAATAACTGGGGTCAGAGTAAACTTAAATCTGCTCTTCTTGTATAATGTGCCGTTTATATCCATTAACTTTAGGGAAAAACGGGCACATGCTTTTCGTGCCCGGCATTTTCTCAATGGAATATGTTTATGATGTTGGTCAATGTATCAATAGGATACTTTTAACCGTTGAAAATGTTGGGCAACGATAAAGCTGTTACCGAACCTACATGACTGCCTCCAGTTATTCTTTCTTACAAGTTGAATAAGACTATAATTACTCTTTTAATTTTATTACAGGACTTCCATGCCAACTATTAGCATGTTTTACGGTATTCTTGTATCAATGTATGTTTTCGATTCGGAGAGACATCATTTGCCACATATTCATGTTCGTTATAATGAATTTAAGGCATCTATTGCTATTCCGAGTGGTGACGTACTTGAAGGGAGTCTACCTGTTCGGCAAATGAAGTTAATTCAGGCGTGGATAGAACTGCATCAGGATGACCTTATGGCTGATTGGTATTTGGCTTCAACGGGTCAGACTCCATTTAAAATAGATCCTTTACGCTGAGTTGTGACTATGACACCTGACGTAGTACAAGTAAAACCACTAGACGATTATTGTCTGGAGACGGTTTTCGAAAATGGGGAGCGGCGCTGGTTTGATATGAAGCCATTTCTTTCCTATCCAGCTTTTTCGGCATTGACTGAGCAGAATCTTTTTATGAAAGCATCTGTCGCATACGGTACCGTTGTATGGAGCGATGAGATTGATCTTTCTCCAGATACACTTTATCTTCGTGGTCGTCCGCTCGAATAACGTAGGGGTCATAGGGGTCATAGGGGTCATAGGGGTCATAGGGGTCATAGTAGGGGTCATAGGCAGGTGAATAACTGGGGTCAGAGTAAACTTAAATTTTAGTTTTCCTGTATAGTGTCTCTTTCTATTCATTATTTCAGAGAAAGCGAAATGGCTCGAATTACCAGATTATGTCCTGTAGGGCGTTCCGCAGCATATCATTCAGCGAGGCAATAACCGACAGGTTTGCTTTGCTGGAGATCAAGACTTTGCGGCTTACGCAGGTTGGTTGAAAGACTACTCAAAAAATACCAAGTTGATATTCATGCCTGGGTATTAATGACCAATCATGTTCATCTGCTCTGTACGCCTAGAGTTGAAAATGCGGTTAGTTCTATGATGCAAGCCTTAGGAAGACAATATGT
>CAIPDT010000169.1 GCA_903863905.1 uncultured Methylococcaceae bacterium | reverse complement strand
CAGTGGTGAGCATGCTTTAACAAGTCATTAGGTTATTTTGGTAAATCGTAACCGTATTTTTGGATAATCGCTAGCGCGGGTGCCGATTTTAAATAGGTTAACAAAGCAATAGCGGCTGGATTGTCTCTGCCATTCTTTAACAAGGCAACGCCTTGGTGAATAGTAGCATAATCACTTGTAGGAATTATATAACCTGATCCAGAGCCAATTTTACCATTCTCAAGGACTTGAGCGAGCGCGACAAAGCCTAATTCTGCATTACCCGTACTAATGAATTGCTGAGTTTGGCTAATGTTTTCGCCAAAGACCATTAAGGGTTGGATTTTTTCAAGCAAGCCCTGTTTTTTTAAATAATCAACAGCCGCTGCACCATAAGGCGCTAGTTTAGGATCGGCAATGGCAAGATGTTTAAAATGACCTGTTTTTAATACAGTGCCTTCTGCATCAACATAACCCGCTGTTGCAGACCA
The DNA here is from genome assembly GCA_903863905.1 of uncultured Methylococcaceae bacterium. GTDB lineage: Bacteria > Pseudomonadota > Gammaproteobacteria > Methylococcales > Methylomonadaceae > Methylobacter_C. Next base: position 25,778 of record CAIPDT010000169.1, on the reverse strand, counting down.
AAGTACCAATTTACCTATGGCGTATACACTACGGGTACCGCTGACAGCCAAACCTTCTTTTTCCAGTAAAGCGGGGCCGGTTTCGTCCGCAGCGAGTAGCACCTCAAAAGGCCCGCCGTTTTGAATTTGAGAGACAAACTTACCTGTTGAGCCAAATGATAGTTTTGCAGAATGCCCCGTGGCTTTTTCAAAGCTTTCGGCAATTTCGGTCATGGGTTTAGTAAAGTTTGATGCCACAGCTACGAGGGTAGAGTCTGCCCTAACGGTAGAGGTACTCATTACTAAACCTAAGATGATAAGCGATAAGAGTGATAACTTTTTAGACATAATCGTCTCCATGTAATTAAGTGAAGTGTGTGTTCTCATTAAAATCTTAACTGACTTTGCACATAAAAGTAGTCAGTATCAGCACCGGGGGGTGGAGTGACTCCGGTTAAATAAATGCCCGTGCTTGAAGCGGTATGCGCTGATTTTGCGAATTCGCCTTTAAATAAATGGTACCAGCCGGCATCAAAATTAACACTGCTATTAAAGTTATAACGACCGGTAAAGCCTAATTGATCACCCACAAATGAACCGTTTCCATTAGCTAATGCGGGTTGCGTGGCAGCGGTGCAGGTATTCCCCCCCCAACAATCATTGGCAGAGGCTAACCAAACTAAACGTTGTTGAAACCTGAATGACAAGTCTTTAGTCGGTGCAAAGTCCAGTTTATAGCCCGGAGAGTTGATGTTACTTCTTTGGAAGGCACCATAAATGCCTGTCGGTCCAAAATCAAAATCAGAGGCGCCATATAATGGGTCAAATCGACCATCAACACCTGCAGAAGTATGGTCTTTCCAATTAGAACTGCCACTGGCATAGTCATATTCTAAATAGAATCGGGGTGACCAAGGCATATCAAAACTATAGCCGGCTTCTACGTGTGATGACCACGCTTCATGCAGTTGGGTTGTATTAGCATAAGTACTGGTTGCAGCATATTTAACCGTACCAAATTGCCCCATCCCTTCCGCTTGAAAGTCGAACTTCCCTTTGGCTGGTTTTTGATAAATACGTACCGTCGGTGTCCAGTAATTGCGATTACGAGTGGCGTTTAAAGGGCTGTCACCCTCGCTTAACTGATACAGAGCAACCTCTGCGTTGATATCTTTATATAGGTTGCTGTATTCAAAAATGCCGCCTGAAAACCAACTATGAAAATCTTCTTCATCCCATTTTGTGTTATTCAGTAAATTGGGGTTTGTTGTTATCGAATTGTAATTAGGGTATCTGAGCACGGGTACCGTAGCAAAGCCATTAAATTGCCATTTGTCATAAGCCATTACGCGCGCTCTTACACCGGTAAAGTTATTAACGGTATTTCTAAATATGGGTCTGGCGACTAAGCGACGACTGCCAAAATCCATGGTTTGGCGGCCGAATTTAATCTCAGTGCCTAAGCCACTATTCAATACGTTTTGATCAGCCCAAGAGGCATAGCCTTGAGCAAAATCCCAGGTGTCTACTGATGAATTGTTTGCCGGAAATGGCGTGGTGTTAGGACTATTGCTGGCATTTGTGCTTTTGCTAACATCTGAGCCTAACGTTCTGGCATCCATTAATTCCACGGCAAGTCGAAATTTATTAAACTTGGCTTGTAACCAAAAGTCTGTTTGTAAAGCGATTTGCTGATCCCCGCCCTTTGATTGGCCGAGTGAAGAAGGCGACGTTTTTTGTGAGCCTTTAAAGGCATCGGAAACTGACTCATATCGCGTTCTTTGTTCCACACCAAACGACAACCATTTCGGCAAGCCTAAGGTGTCATGTACATTCCAGATGGGCTTTTCATAACTATTACCTAGTAGCGCATCATCCATCATAAAGTTGTAAGCCGCCATAGGGGCTCTAGTGTAGGTAGGTGTGGGTAGCTTTGTGGCGGCAGGATCCGCATTGAGTGTTTCAGCTGAAATTCCTAGCGTTGGATAATTAAACATCATCAAACCAGGGATAATTAATTTAAGTGTCGAATGTCCGACGGGACGACGTTTCTTTAATGTCATCAGGGTTCCTTAAAGCGGTACAAAAAGTTTCAACGAAGAGGGATTCGTTGGGCTCGTGTTCAATTATATAACGAAATGTACTTTAGTACATAACGAGTATGGTGTTTGCAAATGACATGCCAATTTAATTGTTTGGGTTAAAAATGGCTCTTCATGCCGATGTAGTTAGGAGGGTTCAGGATAATTAATACGGAAAAGATTAATCAATTTGCGTAATTATTCCTTTAAAAATTATTGACTTTCCGAGGATTCTCTTTAAGCTGAAAAATAAAATAATAATTTATTCAATAAGTTAATTATGTAACAGTCAGAGACATGTATCTTAAAAATTGATTTATAATTAAAACTTACGCTGAATAGTTACAATTTGCTTAGTTTTTATTAACCGTTATTTGAAATAATCTTCAAGAACTTAAGACAAGTCGATGGCCACCATAATTTGTGACAATTTAAACGAGGCTTGTTGGTAATAAACTCGCATTTTGTCAGCTTTCCTACAAAAACCCCACCTTAAAAACCACATAATTTCAATTAGTTAGATTATGGCATATTGATTGCTAACATTAAAGCAAACGTAGCTAATCAATTTAAGCAACTATGAAATCGACAAAAGACATCGCTGTATTACTAGATGAACCCGCTTGTGAACACAACAAGAAAGAAAAGTCTGGCTGTGCCAAACCCAAACCTGGGGCGTCAGCGGGTGGTTGTGCTTTCGATGGTGCTCAAATTGCCTTATTACCTATCGCCGATGTAGCCCATATCGTGCATGGGCCAATCGCCTGTGCCGGAAGTTCTTGGGATAACCGAGGTACTCGATCTTCTGGCGCGACTCTCTATCGCATAGGAATGACAACCGACTTAACAGAACAAGACATTGTTATGGGGCGCGCAGAAAAACGTTTGTTTCATGCCATTAAACAAGCGATTGATACTTACGCGCCACCTGCGGTTTTTATTTATAACACCTGTGTCCCGGCCCTAATTGGTGACGACATTAATGCGGTGTGTAAATCAGCTCAAGAACGCTGGGGCGTGCCTGTTGTGCCCATTGATAGCGCTGGCTTTTACGGTACTAAAAACCTTGGTAACCGTATTGCAGGCGACGCCATGGTTAATCATGTGATTGGCACGCGTGACCCAGATCCCCTACCCGAAGCTGATCGTTCAAACTTTCCTGCCGTATCTGCCAATTTTAAAGTGCATGATGTGAATCTAGTCGGTGAGTACAACATTGCCGGTGAATTCTGGCACGTATTACCCCTACTTGATGAACTGGGTCTCCGTATTCTGTGCACCTTATCGGGTGATGCACGTTTCCGTGAAGTGCAAACCATGCACAAAGCCGAAGTGAATATGATGGTGTGCTCTAAAGCAATGGTTAATGTCGCCAGAAAGTTAAATCAACAATATGGTACCCCTTGGTTTGAAGGCAGTTTTTATGGCATCACAGATACCAGTCAATCCTTAAGAGATTTTGCTAAAGCACTTAAAGATGATGATTTAACTGCACGCACTGAAGCTTTGATTCTACGCGAAGAAACCCAAATCAGAACAGAGCTTGAACCTTGGAAAGAACGTCTAAAAGGTAAACGAGTCTTACTATTTACCGGCGGTGTAAAAAGTTGGTCTGTTATCTCTGCCTTACAAGATTTAGGTATGGTGGTGGTTGCAACCGGGACTAAAAAATCAACGGAAGAAGACAAAGCTAGAATCCGTGAACTCATGGGTGAAGATACCGTGATGATTGATGATGGTAGCCCAAAAGCCTTACTTAAAATTGTCCATGACTACAAAGCGGATATTTTAATTGCTGGGGGTCGTAACATGTACACGGCTTTAAAAGCTAAAGTGCCTTTCTTGGATATTAACCAAGAACGTGAGTTCGGTTATGAAGGCTATCGAGGTATGTTGGAGTTAGTCAGACAATTAGCCCTCACCATTGAAAGTCCAGTTTGGGAAGCAGTTAGAGCACCAGCGCCTTGGAAAGTTAAACCCCAATCCGCGGTGAGAACAACTCCAGAGGAGTATGCGTAATGGCTGACATCTTAAAAAGAAATAAAGCCTTATCGGTTAATCCATTAAAAGCCAGCCAGCCCATTGGCGGTTCTTTAGCCACCTTAGGCTTTAATCGCTCTATGCCCCTGTTACATGGCTCACAAGGTTGTACCGCCTTTGCTAAGGTCTTCTTTGTAAGACATTTCAGAGAACCCATTCCCTTACAAAGTACCGCGATGGATCAAGGTAGCTCAGTGATGGGTGCGGATGAAAATGTTCGTGAAGGCATTAAAACAATTGCGGAAAAATCCCATCCGGCTTTAATTACCATTTTGACCACCGGTTTAGCAGAAACGCAGGGGGCGGATGTACACCGCAACGTCAGAGAGTTTAGAGAGGCCAACCCCGAATTTGCTGATATTGCTGTCGTCGGTGTCAATACCCCTGATTTTACCGGCAGTGTAGAAACGGGTTATGCAGCGACCTTAACTGAGATCATTCGCGCCTTAGTGCCTGAGGCTAAAACAGCCGGCACCTATCCAGGTAAACGTAAAAAACAAGTTAATGTCTTGGCCAGCTATATTTTAACACCCGGTGATTTAGAAGCCCTACGGGATATCTTTGAACAGTTTAATCTCAGACCCGTCTTTATTCCTGATATTTCTGATTCTCTAGATGGCTGTTTAACGGCAGAAGATTTTAGCCCTGTCACTATTGGTGGCACACCTCTCTCTGAAATGTTAACACTCGGTGATGCCTTAGCCACCGTTGTTATTGGTGCCTCTTTAAATAAAGCGGCTGAATTATTAGAAGAAAGAACCGGTGTACCTACCTATTCTTTAGGACATTTGTATGGCTTAAAAGCGAACGACGCCCTAATCAGTGCCTTAGCTGAAATCAGTGGCCATGAGGTGCCAGAACGCATTGAAAGACAACGGGCACAATTACAAGATGCCATGTTAGATACCCATTTTATGCTGGGGCAATTAAGAATTGCGATAGCCGCTGACGCGGATTTATTAAGTGCTTTTGTAGATCTTGTTCAAGAAATGGGTGCTGAGGTCGTGACGGCCGTCACCTCTTGCAATGTCCCTTTATTGACCAAAATACCGGTAGCCACTATCAAAATTGGCGACCTTGAAGATATGGAATTGTCAGGCAGAGAAAATAAGGTGCAATTAGTCATTGGTAATTCACATGCGGTTGATACGGCAGAGCGTTTAGGGGTGCCCATCTTACGGGCTGGCTTTCCTTTATACGACATTATTGGTGGTTATCAAAAAACTTGGATTGGCTATCGAGGCACCCGCCAAACGCTGTTTGATCTCGCTAACTTAGTCATCAATTTCTCACATGAAGAAATACCGGCTTATTATTCCATCTATGGACAAAAGCCCGCCTCTGAACTAACTGACTATCCTACGTCATGTCATTAACCCGTCGAATGCACATTGTGCAAACTACTAAGAACAGGAGTTTTATGGATACTGCAATTAAAGTCGCCTTTGCGAGCACTGATATGGACACTGTTAACCAGCATTTTGGTTCAGCAAAATCCTTCGCACTTTATGCTGTCGATAGGGAAAAGGCAGAGTTACTTGAAGTCGCGCAGTTTGGTGATCTGAGTCAAGATGGCAATGAAGACAAACTGTCCGTCAAAATTGATTTGTTAACCGGCTGTGCCGCAATCTATTGTCAAGCGGTAGGTGGCTCAGCCATTAATCAATTAATACTAAAAGGTATTCAACCCGTTAAAGTCCATGATGGCAGTAAGATTCAAGACCTCCTTGTGGATTTACAAAACGAAATGAAAGCCGGCCCTTCCACCTGGTTGGCTAAAGCGATCAACCAAAACAAAGGTCCCGATCCAGACCGCTTTAATCAAATGGAAGCCGATGGCTGGGACGAATAAATAACCACTCTACTTACCTGTAACATGGGTTAGCGCAACGTAATCCAACGATTTAAAAACGTGTTGAATACACTTGCGCACGCTCAACTAACCAAACTGAGGAATTAAAATGGCTGCCCCTGAATTAGTAGTAAAAGAAGATGATGTCAACTTACAAGCGGATATTGTCAAAGATTATATAAAACAATTGCGTGCTATCGACACCTACGATACTTACGAAGGTTGGTCTGAGGCTCGCATTATTGATCCCGTGGTATTAACCAAAGAACGCAAACAAAAAATACCCGTTATTGGTGATCCTGAAGAAATCACTGTAGCGCGGTTAAAAGCCTATTACAACTCTCTGGCAACGCTCATTGAAAAGAAAACCGGCTTAATGGCTGCACCGATGATTAATATCACCCATGAAGGTTTCGGTCGTGCTTTGATTATGGTCGGTAAACTCATCGTGGTTGACAAAATCTTGCGTGACACCCATCGCTTTGGCTTTGCAAGTCTTGAAGATTTGTGTGAAAAGAGTGAAAAAGCCATCGAAAAAGCCCTAGGTTTAATTGAAAAATATAACAGCGCTGCAACAGACTAAGGAGTTTGATGATGAGCCCTGAAGAAATTAAAAAACTTGAGAAAGAAGTAAAAAAAACCAAGCGGCTAGCCAGTGAACAAGCCATGGAACTGCATGATTTAATCGAAGATAAACTGCCCGACGGCTTTAAAGAACTACCTGGCATTGCGGAAGCGACCTACCAAGCGTGCTTAGCTTGGAATGAGGCAAATCAAAAACTAATCGCCGCTCTCGCAGAAGCGGCCTGATCGGAGCCTAAGATGTCTGAATTTATCACTGGTGTTACGTTTGGCGGAACAGAATGGACACCCGCCTATGTAACCAAAATTAATCAAAACACCTGCATTGGTTGTGGGCGGTGTTTTAAAGTGTGTCCACGAGACGTTTTTGATTTAGTCGAAAAGTCAGAAGCCTTAGATCCAGAAGATTTTGGCGATGATTACGGCGATTTTGAAGACGATGATGATAACAGCATGGTTATGAGCCTTAAAAATAGCCTAGACTGTATTGGCTGTGAAGCGTGCTCAAAAGTGTGCCCCAAAGATTGCTTTACCCACCAACATAAAAAAGCGGCTTAAAAGAGGAATATCACTATGCCAAGACCCGATAAACACGTATTTATTTGTACTCAAAACAGACCTCAAGGTCATCCTAGAGGTTCTTGCACCAGTAAAGGTTGCGCCGAGATCATGACTGAATTCATGAATGAAATTCAAAGTAGAAACTTGTTTGAAAAAATTGGGTTAACCAATACGGGTTGTATGGGGCCTTGTATGGTTGGCCCCAGTGTCTTGGTTTATCCTGAAGGCATTATGTACGGTAACTTACAAAAATCGGATGTTAAGACCATCATTGACCAACATTTATTAGGCAATGAACCGGTTACCGATTTAATGGTTCCAGCTGAGATTTGGTAATGTCGGCATTAACGGAACAGATTAAACTCAAGCGTCCGTTTGCTGAAACGATTTGCGAAAGACTCTGTGCAGAAATCGTTAAATTGGGATTTGCGGAGTCTGAAATTACGCAAATCCCCACCTACGATGACGCCACCCATGAACTGGTTAAAGACCCTTTTACCGGTGACTTTAACCTGTCTTGCTATTGGTATGATGTCTATAAAATGCGAATCGGTCGCCTACAGTTTAATAGCGATGGAACCTTTTATGCTGAATACGACGTAGTGAAGAATCATCCTAAAAAACCTAAATGGTTTGTAGAAGGCATAACCGCTTGGGGAAAAGCGGACACGATTAAAGCAGAAGCCAAACTTCTGCCACTACCCCATTAATGACCATGTCGCATCCTTCTGAGCTCTATGAGCTATTAATAGACCATGCCAGTAGTGATGCGACCGTCACTGAATTTACTCTTGGGTTAGTGTGGAGTGCGTGTAAAACCCAACAACTGGGTTTAGCAATGAGCCCTAGCATACCTACCCGCACCCTCTCTTGGCCAGGTACTTTAGTTGGAAAACCACTCCATGAATTAGTAAGCTGGATTAAAGACTGGGAGCCTTATGCCGCTACAGTGGGTATGGCCGCCATCAATTGCAGTTTAAACCGCTATGAATTACCCGCAGGGATTACCTTATTATCTGCCGCCTCTCAAGGCAATTTAGCGGTCTTTGAACACTTTCTACCTCGCTTAATAAATAAAAAAGTAGTGGTCATCGGTCGTTATCCGGGAATTGAACCCTATGCTAATGCGCTTAATCTCACTATCATAGAACGCCAACCGCAAGCTCACGACTTACCTGATCCAGCGGCGGAATATATTATCCCTGATGCCGATTGGGTGTTTATTACTGCCAGTTCAATCACTAATAAAACCTTTCCTCGTTTAGCTGCATTATCTAAAAATGCCACGACAGTGCTCATGGGGCCTACAGTTCCTTGGCTACCGCATTGGCATGAGTACGGGATTAATTATCTTGCGGGAATAGAAGTGGTTGATCCCATTAAACTCTATCAAACCGCTGCAGAAGGGGGCGGAGTGCGTCTTTTTGAAAATGGCGCCCGCTATCGGATCGTTGAATTGTCTCCCAGTAATTGTATGACCTGGTTAAAGACTCGTATTGCTCAAGATTACGCAGAAAAAGCCCAGCTCTCTGCGGCAATGGATTATTGGTATGGCAGTGGCAAACGCACCCGCTTTCCAGAATTTAATGAGTTACAAAATGTAACGAATCGACTGTCTCGAATGGATACCAGCTATAAACAGTTATGGGATGAGCATCACGGAGCCCTTGAATGAAGCCGTTTTTTAATCAACGTCGTGCTTATGCCGTGGTTATGGAATCTTAAACATGTTTGATTGGATGGATGACTTTGCTTCAGATGATGCCTCTGTTGCTTCCTATGCTGACCCCACAATTCCAGAAGCCAGTGATTGTATGCGCTGTGGCTTATGTATCAGTGTATGTCCTACTTATAAATTGTTTCAGATAGAAGCAGAATCACCTCGTAGCCGAGTACGAACCCTTGACAATATAATCAATGAGAAAGGGCTCACATCAAAAGATGAGCTTAAACATCTTAATAATTGCACACAGTGTCGTGCCTGTGAAACTATTTGCCCTAGCCAAATGGCTTATGGTCAATTATTTGATCAAGCTAAAGAAAAGCTGACCAACACCCAGACAACAAAGCGATCTACTCACTTTTTAGCCCCACTGGGATTTAAACTCATTGAGCATAAAAAACTCTTCTCAGTAGTCACCGGACTCTTAGTTGGCTATCAAAAAAGTGGCTTAGCAGACTTAATAAGAAAAACCCCTCTGTTAAAAGTACTTAACTTAGACCGGGCTGACGCTTTATTACCTGAGGTTAATGTCGAATCTTTAAAGGATCATTATTTCCCTACCTCACGTGAATTTAGAGGCACGGTGGCTTTTTTTACCGGTTGTTTAAGTGAAGCGTTTGATATTGAAACTTTGAAGGCGTCAATAAAAGTTTTAAATGCCATTGGCTTTACAGTCATAGTTCCTAAACAACAAAATTGTTGTGGTGCCTTACATCAGCATCAAGGACACTGTCACACCGCTGATCAATTAGCAACTAACAATATTAATGTATTTAATACACTGGCTGTTGACACCATTATTTATAGCGCAAGTGCCTGCGGTCTCATGCTAAAAGAATATGAGCTTAAAGAAAACCTCGCTATTGATAAGTTTAACGTGCCCTTATTAGATATTACTGAGTTTTTATGTGCACACTGGCCAGCAGAAATGACATTGAATGATACGGCTTTAGCCGGTCAATCAGTGGTAGTTCATGAGCCGTGTAGTCAACGCAATGTCAGCAAGGTCACCGAAAAGAAGCATCATTCTGCGTATAGTTTATTGGAGAAAGTAGCGGGGTTAACGGTACTGCCCTTACCGGATAATCAAACCTGTTGCGGTGCTGGAGGTGTACATTGCTTAACGCATCCAGAGATCGCTGAACCCCTCAGCGCACTTAAACTTGAGAATTTTCAAGCCTCAAACGCAGACTATTTAGTAACCACGAATATCGGGTGTTGCTTGCATTTAAAGAGTGGACTGGCATTAAGTCAAGCTACCCCCTTTTCGACAATCACTACTTTAAAAGCAACCGTCACATCAAACAAGGCCGCTAAATTAAATAAAATTATCCACCCAGTTATACTCATCGCGGATTTACTTTAAAAGCGGCAATAATGTGAATCGATGTATATCGCAGTCTACATTCCATGTTTGCGTTTTACTCACTTAACTACATGAACTGTGAGACATTTATCCTACTGCTTACCTTAGAGAATTAAACTCACCCGCTCTCAAACAAATTAATTGCGTCGTGTCCCAACCTTGTTTTTTATAAAACGCCAACGCTTCTTGGTTATGTTGATCGGCTAATAACTGTAAGCGTTTAAGTCTCTGACTCGCTGACCACTTAAACACCTCCGCTAATAGCAACGAAGCCACGCCCTGCTTTCGATAAGCACTACTGACAATCAAATCCTCAATCATACCAACCGCCCCCCCTTCCGCAGTCGATATAAACGTTTGCACACTGCACATGCCGATGACAGTATTAGTATGGATAGCATCAACCGCCTCACTTACCTCAGCCACCCACACTACATCTTTTAAGCTTGTGATTAATAACGCCAAGCCCCTCGCCTGCTTTTCTGGATCAACCTGAAAATCCGCTTCAAGGGTAAACAGTTCCGCTAACAAACCCATCAATTGAGGAATATCTCTTTCACTCGCTGTTCTGATACTAACCATCGACACCCGTCATCCTTCTGATAGATTTCACCAAGGCTTCCCCCTTAACGGCGCCGACGTTGAACCGTTTGTGGATCCACTGTAATTTGTCGATAAATCTCCACTCGATCGCCTTCCTTAACCGTAGTCGTTAACGCGGCTATCTTCCCAAAGATACCGACTTTTTGGGTCGTTAAATTAATCTCTGGATACAACTTAAGTACGCCGGATAAATTGATCGCTTCCTCGACGGTGCTTTCATCGGGCACTTCTAAACGCATCCATAATTGCCTATCTGCTTCTGCATAGCAAACACCCACATTCATCGTCAGTTCTCCTTAATTAATCCACCAACACTTCTTCATCATCAAGGGATACCACAAGCACTTTTTTTCTTAAGGCCAACGCATTATCAATCATACGTTTTCCTACAATAATAAACGCTAACATTATAAAACCACCCGGCGGCAACGCCATCAATAAAAAACCTTTATAGTGCGGAATCATCGTGACTTCTAAAAACTTAAACGATTCACCTAACAACAAAGAAGCATTGGCAAATAAAGTCCCTGAGGCGCTAATTTCTCTAGCCGCCCCTAAGGCCACTAAAACTAAAGTTAAGCCCAAGCCCATCATTAAGCCATCCCATAAAGATTCTTTAACCGGTTGTTTAGACGCAAAAGATTCTGCTCTTCCTAATAAAGCACAATTGGTTACAATCAACGCGATAAATAACCCAAGTACTTTATACAATTCATGCGCCCACGCATTCATTAAAATATCAACCAAGGTCACTAAGGCAGCAATTAATAATACAAAGATCGGAATACGAATTTCACTGGGAATCAAATGTCGGGTCACCGAGATCAAACCATTCGAAGCAATAATTACCACCAAAGTCGCTAAGCCCATACCTAAGCCATTGGTTGCCGTACCGGTCACGGCCAACAAAGGACATAAGGCTAGATTCTGCCCAAAGACAATATTATTATTCCAAATACCATCGGCGGCAATTCTTCGATACGTTTCTGATATAAACATAAGTCCCCCTAAGGATTAATGAGCGCGTCTTGATTCACTTTAAACATTTGCAAAGCTCGATAAGTCGCTTGTACCGATTTACGCGGTGTAATCGTAGCGCCAGCAAATTGATCAAATACCCCGCCATCTTTTTTAACCGCCCATTGGGCCGGTGTTAAATTATCTAATGAACGTCCGACAAAGTTTAAAATCCACTCCGACTTTGTCACTTCAATTTTGTCACCCAAACCTGGTGTTTCTTTATGATTAAGCACTCTGACACCTAATAAAGTACCGTCTCTATCAACGCCCATAATCATATTGATTGCCCCCGAATAACCATCTGGCGCCACAAACTTAAAACACACCGCACTGACTTTACCGTCTTTTTTAGCCAAATAAACCAAGGTTTCTTTAGCGCCAATATTGTACTCAGCCGAAGGAATGGTCAGCGTATCTTGCAATAGATTATTGTCATAATAAGTAGCGGGCACCACTTCTTCCAAAGAAGCCTTTAGATCTTCATCCAGACGTTGTTGAATAGTGCCTTGGGTACTGCAATTAGTAACCCCCAGTAACACACTGGCTAACAAAGAAAATCCTGCTAAGATACCGGTTTGAAACTCCAACTTAGGACGCAACCCGGCCAAATTTGATGGCTCCAACCAATTCTTTAAAAACGTTTGGAGCTTAAGTCGCTGTTGTTGCCAATGTGCAATAGTCTCAGGTTTTATGTTCATAATGTATACTCTGACTTAAGCTTTCTATTAATCCAGCCGTGTACTTACGACTTTGGAATTTCTAAGGGTTTACCTTGACGATCTCGACCATAAATACGGGGCCGAATATAATAATCAATTAACGGTGTGGCGGAGTTCATTAACAAAACCGCAAAGCCCGAACCCTCAGGATAAGCACCCCAGGTTCTAATCACAAAAATCAATAAGCCACAGCCCGCCCCAAAAACAACCTGTCCGGTTGGCGTGTTGGGTGAGGTCACATAATCCGTGGCTATAAAAAAGGCCACTAATATTACCCCCCCCGATCCCAAGTGCATCAGAGGGCTTAGATAATGTTGATCATCCAGTACATGGAAAATACTGGCTAATAGAAATACCGTACCGAGCAATGACACCGGGATATACCACTGAATAATGCCTTGACGCATTAACCACACCCCACCCAAGACCAACAAAATAACCGAGGTTTCACCTAAACTGCCTCTGGCCCAACCGATGAAATTTAACAACCCCGAATACTCTTTTAAGCTGGTTGCTAACAAATGATTTTGAGAGAACTCCGTCTTCACATAACCCAAAATTGTGGCACCGGTGGAGGCATCCAAATTATCTAAACCGGCAAAAGTAATATGCCAACTTTCTATCAAACCCGGCGAGTTTGAAAAGAACAACGGCGATACATTCGCCCACGTCGTCATCTCAATGGGAAACGAGATCAGCAACGCCACCCGCGCAATCATGGCAGGATTAAATAAATTCTGGCCTAAGCCCCCATACACTTGCTTGCCTAAAATAATCGCCAAACCAGAACCCACCACCCCAATCCACCATGGTGCCCACGGCGGTAAAGTCATCGCCAATAACCATGCTGTTAATAACGCCGAACCATCCATAATAACGGGCTTAACCGGTCTACCTTGTAAACGAATACACACAGCCTCAAAAAAGATCGCAGATAACACAGTGACTATAAACAAATTTATAGCGGGCCAACCAAACAACCAAAGCCCAAACACCGTTGCGGGCGTCAGCGCCAACATAACCTGCCACATAATATGACTCACACTGGCTTTTGCACCAATATGAGCACCACTTCTCGGTTTCATATTAACCATCATACGGAGACCTCCTGTGCGGCTTGCTCTGCTTTTAAACGCTCACGTTCAACTTTGGCGGCTATTCGGGCCTTTTCTTCTTCCTCTTGCTGTTTAGCGATGCGTTCTAAACGGGCATTTCGGTCATCCATTAAGCGTTTAGTTTGTTCAGATTTATGCTGCGCTTGCTGTCTGGCCACCACTTCTCCCGACGCATATTTAAAATATTGCACTAAAGGAATATTCGACGGGCAGATATAAGAACAACAGCCACAACTGATACAATCTTTTAAACCTAAATCTACTGCCGCATCTAATTGATTCATTCGGATATTATTGGCCATATCCAACGGTCTTAAGCCAGCAGGACACACCGTGACACAGGCAGCACAACGAATACAGGGATGAACATCGTTGCTTTTTAGTTCAGACTCCGTTAACGCCAATAAACCACTGGTCGCTTTAACCGTCGGTAAGCAGGTATGAGGTAATGATTCACCCATCATCGGGCCACCCATAATAATTCGCGCCGTCTGCTCAGACTTCACTTCACAAAACGCAAACACCTCTGAGATCAACGTACCCAAAGGCACTTCAACATTCATGGGACGCCCCACTGCACCACCCGAAACCGTGAGCACTCTATTAACCAAGGCTTGACCATAACGCAGCGCTTTATGCACCGCATGAGCCGTGCCCACATTATGAATAGTCACGCCTATTTCTGACGATCGACAACCGACCGGCACTTCTCTACCCGTCACATAACGAATTAATTGTCGATCCCAGCCCATCGGATAACGGGTCGGAATTTGAATCACCTTAATCACTGAATAAGGCCTCGCCGCCTTTTGCATCGCATAAAAGGCTTGTGGCTTATTATCTTCAATAGCCACCACCGCATGGTCAGACTCCATGCCATGTAACATTAAACGCACACCATCAATGATTTGCTCAGCCCGTTCTTGCATTAAACGATCATCGCAACTTAAATACGGTTCGCATTCAGCGCCATTGATAATTAACGTATCAATCTTGTTCTCTCGGCCCATGTTTAACTTCACCGCCGTAGGAAAAGTGGCCCCACCTAAGCCCACAATACCAGCGGCACCGACTCGCAAGCTAATATCTTCTGGACTTAATTGAAACGGATCATCAACCACCGGACTGGTAAACCATTCATCTAAGCCATCCGTTTCTAACACCATCATCCGAATCGGTAATGCAGAAGGATGCGGTGCGGGATAATCATTCACATCTAAAATAATCCCAGAACTAGGCGCATGAACAGGTGCAGAGATCATTCCTTGGCTATAGGCTAATAATTGCCCCTTAAGCACTTTATCACCGACTCGAATTAACGGTTCTGCAGGCTTACCCACATGTTGTTGTAAAGGAATGTATAAGGTTTTTGGGAGTGGAAAATTCGTGACAATTTCATCGGACGCGGTCAGTTCTTTGTAAGACTCCGCATGAACGCCCCCACGGATGCGTGATTTTGTAAAAAAACTCAACATGCGATCCTCCGGTTTTCTTTGTCTTCAAACACGGCTATAGGTTTATTCCAGCGCCAATTTCGTAAAGTCACTTCAACTGGGTGCATTTGCAAACACTCAGTAGGACAGACATCAACGCATTTCTTACAGGCAATACAGGCATCAGCGACCACGGCATGAATTTGTTTAGGCGCCCCGACAATGGCATCGGTGGGGCAAACCTTGAAGCAACGCGTGCAACCAGTGCAGGTGGCTTCACTGACCCGAGCGACCAATAACTCGGGTTCTTTAACGGCACTTAAATCTAAATCCAAACCTAATAAAGCGGCCAGTTGTTCGGCTAAGGCACTGCCACCAGGCGGACAAATGGTGGCGGCCACGTTACCTTCCACCAAGGCTTCAGCCGCAGGTCTGCAGCCCGGAAAGCCACATTGGCCGCATTGTGATCCAGGTAACAAAGACTCAACTTCATCCAAGATAGGACTACTTTCTACCTTTAAATATTTGGCCGCAATACCCAACAATAAGCCCAGCACCAAACCTAAGAGAGTTAAACAAACAATGGCAGATAACACATACATGGCGACTTTCCTGTTACATCTTAGTATTGAGTCCGGCAAAACCCATAAATGCCAGTGATAAAATCCCTGCGGTGATGAATGCAATAGGAGTCCCTGCAAATAATACCGGCACAGCCATCAGTGCGAGTCTTTCGCGCAACCCGGCAAACAGCACCATGACTAAGGTAAAACCCAGCGCTGAACCAAAGCCAAAAATCATACTTTCCAAAAAGCCATAGTGCTCTTGTACATTTAACAAAGCCACACCCAATACCGCACAATTAGTGGTAATCAACGGTAAAAAGATACCCAGTATTTGATACAACACCGGACTGGTTTTACGCACCACCATTTCGGTAAATTGTACGACCGCCGCAATCACTAGAATGAACGCTAAGATTCGCAAAAACTGGATATTAAAAGGCGCTAAAACAAAGTGTTCCAAAATCCAACTGGTCATCGCCGCCAAGGTCAACACAAAGGTCGTCGCCAAGCCCATGCTTAAAGCAGAGTCCAGTTTTTTAGAGACCCCCATAAAAGGACATAATCCCAGAAACTTAACTAACACAACGTTGTTCACCAAAGTCGTGCCTAATAAAAGCAATAGATACTCACTCATCATTATTCATCCAACTTATGTAGGGTAATTGTCATTCTTCGGCTTTATTAACAGCATCAATTATGCCAATTTAAAATTTGGATACGATGCACCAATAAGTGCATGAGTCCCTGTAGAAACGACCCTTATTGAAATATTAATGTCTGTTGTAAGTAACACATCTAGACCGCGCGGCGCTTTATTTTGTCGTAAACCTTACAATCATTAAGCCCTACAAACCACATAAATACTCGGTTAATAGCCCCTTAGACTTAATTTTAATCAAGCACCTCTCATCCTCAAGAAACCGCTTTTAAATTGAGGCATAACTTTTGCTAATTGTTAGGTATATTTCATACCGCTACATGATCCAGATTCTATGAATAAAAAATCATTGCACTATTTAAGGATGCATACCAACATGGAAAGCATCCTGAACGAACTCTCACCTAATGCACTTAGAGATCCCTTAAGTTCTGAGTTGGCCAATACAATCCCCTATGATTTATTTGTAGAGACGGTTGAACAAGCCCCTATTGCCATCTCAATTACCGATAAAAAAGCCAATATTCTGTATGCCAACCAAGCTTTTGTTAAAGTCACCGGCTATCAAATTGCTGACGTCTTAGGTCAAAAAGAATCTATTTTGTCTTACAAAGCCACACCTAGAGCGATCTATTATGATTTGTGGCATACCATTAGCAATAAACGAGTTTGGCAAGGCACTCTGTGTAATAAACATAAATTGGGACACCGTTATCTAGCCGATTTAACCATAGCGCCCATGCTCAATGAGCACGGTGAAATTACCCATTACATCGGAATGCATCGAGATATTACTCAAGCCTACGAGGCTGAGAAGAAAGTGGTTAATCACAAACTACTGATCGAATCGGTGATCAATGCCTCACCGATGGCCATGGTGGTCATTGACGATCAAGATCAGGTTATTTTAGATAATCACATGTACAAAGCCTTAATCAGTGATCTTGATAAAGCCGAACCCGCGCGTTTTTTCTTAAGCTTATTACGCCAAGAACTGGGTGACTCATGGCACGATATCCAAAACAATCAACAAGGTTTTAACAACTATGAATTTAAAATAGACGGTAAAAACACTAAAAGAACCCGCTGGTTTTCTTGTGCCGGTAATTGGTTTCTTGAGAATGCCGTTAATGCAGACGCATTCTTTGAAAATGCGTCTAAACTTTATTTAATACTGACTATCTCTGATATCACCAAGCAACGGCGTCACATGCAAGAATTGCATCTGCAAACATTAAAGACCCTCATGTCTGAAGATGAAAGAGTGCGCGGTTTAAGGGAAACCCTGTTAGGGGCGATGCATCAAATACAAATGCCGATGAACCAAGTTAAAGCGGCAGAACAAATTTTAAAACATAAGAACGATAGCCAGTACGACAGTTTATTGCTTAACTTACAGCGCATTCAACAATCGGGCGAAGACGCCATTTCAATGATGCAAAAATGTATCCCTGAGATTCTTCAAAGCGCTATTATTCCCATTAATCTAAATCAAATTTTACGCGATGTACTCTTATTAACGGATGCTCGACTCGCGGAAACCGGTGTTGAAATTGAATGGCAGCCCTTATTTTCACTGCCCACACTATTAGGCTCAGAAAATCGGCTACGCTTATTATTTAAACAAATCATTGATAATGCCATTGATGCGCTCAGCACTTCTGAACAAAAAGATCCCCGAATTAAAATCAGCACTCATACCGACACCGACTTAATCTATGTTTACATAGAAGATAATGGCCCAGGCATTGCTCTTGATAAACGCACTAAAATATTTGAGCCTTTTTACACTACCCGCCCCCAGGGGGGTAATCAAGCGGGCATGGGCCTAGTTATCGCTAAAGAAATTGTTAATCAGCATCATGGGATTATTGATATTGATCCCAATTTTGAGTTGGGTTGTAGCTTTATTATTAGCTTTCCTCTACACAAACAAAATGCGAGGAGATTAGCGTGACGCTAGAACGTACACAACTGATTGAAGCCGAACTGGATACCTTATATCTGATTAGTCAGGTTTTAAATAGTACGCATGATTTACACGCCAAGTTACATACCGTGCTTGAAATACTTCATAAGCGTTCGGGTATGTGCTCGGGTATGATTACCCTTAAAGAAATTGAAAATAACAGCTTAATTGTCAGCGCCGTGCACAGTAACAGCAATGACACTCATAGTGCCTTGGTTCGTTACAATCCAGGTGAAGGTCTTATGGGGGCTATTCTGGATGCCGGCACCACCATTGTGGTTGAAAAGATCTCCGAAGAACCCCGTTTCTTAGGACGACTAGGTTTATACCACCCAGAACTGCCTTTTATTGGCTCCCCTATTTATGTTGAAGAAGGCGATACCATTGGGGTTTTAGCGGCACAACCTAGCAACAATCATTTTCTAAGTGAACGCGCCCGCTTTATGGAAATGATCGCCAATCTAATCGCTCAAAGTGTAAAGATGTTGCGGGTTATTGAACGTAAACAAAAGCATTTAGTCACCGAACGCGATCAACTCAAACAAGCCCTAATTAAAAATTACAGCTTTGAGAACATCATTGGGCATTCGGCACCGATGTTAAAAGTGTTCGATTTAATTCGCCAAGTGGCCAAATGGAACACCACTGTATTAATTCGAGGCGAATCGGGTACCGGTAAAGAAGTGGTTGCCAATGCTATTCATTTTAATTCGGGCTGTGCCAGTGGTCCGTTCTTAAAACTAAACTGTGCCGCCTTACCCGATACCTTATTAGAGTCTGAGTTATTTGGTCATGAAAAAGGCGCCTTTAGTGGCGCACTTAATCAGCGCAAAGGTCGTTTTGAACTAGCCGACAATGGCACCTTATTTCTGGATGAGATCGGTGAAATCTCCGCCTCGTTTCAAGCCAAATTATTACGGGTGCTACAAGAAGGTGAATTTGAGCGGGTGGGCGGCTCTCAAACCCTTAAAGTCAATGTGCGCATTATTGCCGCAACCAATCGCAACCTTGAAGAAGAAGTGACTGAAGGCAAATTTAGAGAAGATTTATATTATCGTCTCAATATCATGCCGATTAATATGCCCCCTTTAAGAGACAGAACCGAAGATATTCCTGAGTTATCCGAATTTTTACTCAGACGAATTTCAGACCAACAAGGGGGTAGACCGCTTGACATTAAAGAAAGCGCGATTCGTATTTTAATGAAACATGATTGGCCGGGCAACGTTAGAGAATTGTCTAACCGTTTAGAAAGGGCTGCCATTATGAGCCCAAATGGCATCATTGATCGCGATGTCATGGTTAACACCGGACTCGAAGATGTGGTGGCTCAAGCCAGTCTCACCTCAAAGGCTCCCAAATCGATTGCCATTGATTTTAGTGACGAAAACATGGATGACCGTGAACGCGTGATTGCCGCCTTAGAACAAAGTGGCTGGGTACAAGCTAAAGCGGCGCGTCTACTCAATATGACCCCAAGGCAAATCGCGTATCGCATTATGACCTTAGACATTACCATGAAACAAATTTAACTGAGGAGCTCGACTCATGACTTTTCTATACGTACAACACGATTATGCGGTTTTTGGGTTTGGCGAAACTCAAGAAGACGCGATCACTATGGCGACAAAATGGCTTAAAGATCAAACAGGCCAAGAAGGTTGCAGCTATGAGTATGCAGAAAGCCTTTTAGTCGGTAATGCCAGACCTGGACAAATGACTCTTTACTTCACCCATGAAACCATCCCACCCGATGCCGAAAACTGGGGCGGCGAAGAATTACTCGATTGGTATTACGATGTTGCCTAAGCAGAATATCTTGTGCCCTTAATGACAAAATCTTTACGCATGACTGTTATGTTTACGACAATCGACACCCAGACAAAACACAATACCGTTTAAAATCAACACACTAACCAAACATAATAACTTGGCATGGCCTGTGCTTTTACTTAAAGTAAATCTAACTTTAAGAGGTCAAAACCATGCAATTGCCAGTATTAAACAATACCCCAAGCCCTGCGGGGCATGAGGCAAAAGGCGGCTGTTCAGCCAGTTCTTGTGGAACAACAGACAATCAGATGGATACCTTACCCGATTCAATTCGGGAAAAAGTTCAGAACCATCCTTGCTATTCAGAAGACGCTCATCATTACTTTGCGCGGATGCACGTGGCCGTAGCCCCCGCCTGCAATATTCAGTGCCACTACTGTAACCGAAAGTATGACTGTGCCAATGAGTCTCGCCCAGGTGTGGTATCCGAGTTATTAACGCCCGATCAAGCAGTTAAAAAAACCATGGCGGTCGCGGCAACCATCCCACAAATGACCGTGTTAGGGATTGCTGGCCCGGGCGATCCACTCGCCAA
Source organism: uncultured Methylococcaceae bacterium (assembly GCA_903863905.1). Taxonomy (GTDB): domain Bacteria; phylum Pseudomonadota; class Gammaproteobacteria; order Methylococcales; family Methylomonadaceae; genus Methylobacter_C. Next base: position 5,143 of record CAIPDT010000169.1, on the reverse strand, counting down.
TCCAGAAAGAACCTTTGAAACCTTCCGCCGCTTAAGCGAAGAAGCACCCGACATTAAGTTATGCGTATCGACTAATGGCTTGGCTTTACCTGACGCCGTTGAAGAACTCTCTAAACACAATATCGACCACGTCACGATTACTATCAACACCGTTGATCCTGAAATCGGCGCCAAAATCTACCCTTGGATATTCTGGAAAAACAAACGTATCAAAGGCGTAAAAGGTGCAAAAATTCTGATTGAACAACAACAAAAAGGCCTAGAAATGCTCATCGCAAAAGGCATTTTGGTTAAAGTAAACTCAGTGATGATTCCCGGTGTTAACGATCAGCATTTAGCCGAAGTCAGTCGGGTCGTTAAATCAAAAGGCGCCTTCTTACACAATGTTATGCCGTTGATTGCTGAAGCCGAACACGGTACTTTCTATGGCGTGATGGGACAACGGGGCCCCACTCCAGATGAATTGCAAGATTTACAAGATAGCTGCTCCGGCGACATGAACATGATGCGTCATTGCCGTCAATGCCGCGCGGACGCAGTCGGCCTCTTGGGTGAAGATCGAGGTGATGAATTTACCTTAGACAAAATTGAAGAAATGGATATCGATTATCAAGCCGCGATGGAAAAACGTAAAGTGATCCATCAAGCCATTCAAGAAGAGATGGACAGTAAACGTCTCGAAAAAGCCGTTAAAGCCGAGCAACATAAACAAGAACCCAAACTAACAACGCGCCCCGTACTCATGGCCGTGGCCACCAGTGGCCAAGGGGTAATCAACGTGCATTTTGGTCATGCTAAAGAATTCTTAATTTATGAAGCTTCTCCTGAAGGCGTGCGTTTCATCAGTCATCGTAAAGCCGATCAATATTGTGGTGGCGATAGTACCTGTGGTGACGGTGAAAGCGTCTTACAACTCACTATTCGTGCCCTTGCTGGTTGTGAAGCGGTGTTATGTTCAAAAGTAGGTTATGAACCTTGGGAAATGCTAGAAGCTGCCGGGATTGCCCCCAACGGTGAACACGCGCTAGAACCCATTGAAGACGCTGTTTTAGCCGTCTACAAAGAAATGGCCGCCGCTGGAAAATTGGATGACAAACCCGAAGGTCTGCGAGCTAATGCCTAAGTAAAACTTTGGCGACGGGGTGAGTGATTAACTCTCCCCGTCAAAACGATTTGGATTTTAGGTGATGCTTAGGCACAGCCGATCAACGATTCTAGGAGTCTACTATGGCAGTATCTATTATTGATTTATGCGTAAATTGTTTTGCCTGCGAACCGGTATGCCCCAGTAACGCCATCTCAGAAGCAAAACCTCATTTCAGTGTGGACCCCAAAAAATGCACCGAATGCGAAGGTGATTTTCCGGTGTTTCAATGCGCCAGTATTTGCCCCATTGAAGGCGCTATCTTGGATTCTTTTGGTATTGCCATTAATCCGCCCGGCTCTTTAACCGGCATCCCACCGGAAAAAATGGCCGAAGCCATGGCAGAACTTCAAGCTCATTAATAAAATCAATGAGTCACTTACCGGTCATAAGCCTCAACACTATTCCCCAGGCCGTCGCTCTATCAGAGCGCGTGCATTGGGTGGGTGCTTTAGATCCTAACTTGCGCAATTTTGACATTATTTTAAAAACCGCCAATGGCACGTCTTATAACGCCTATGTCGTGAGAGGTAGCGAAGGTGTAGCAGTAATTGATACGGTCAAAGAAAACTTTGCCGGTGATTTCTTTACCCGCTTAGAAGCCGTAGCTCGTTATGATGAAATTAAAGTGATCGTGTTAAATCACTTAGAACCCGATCATACCGGCGCCTTACCTGAGTTAATGCGCCGTGCCCCACAGGCCCGCGTTTATATTTCTCAAAAAGCGCAGTCCATGCTTAAGGCCTTATTAAAGCAAGATCACTTTGAGTTTACACCCGTTATTACCGGAGACACCGTGTCCCTAGGTGATAGAACGCTACAGTTTTTGCATACACCTTATTTACACTGGCCCGATACTCAGTGTACATATTTAGAAGAAGAAGCCATCTTATTTTCGGGCGATGTATTTGGCTGTCATTTTTGTGACTCACGTTTGTTTAACGATGTGGTGGGTGATTTTCGATTTTCGTTCGAATATTACTACGCTCATATCATGCGGCCCTTTAAAGAATTTGTAAATCGGGCCCTGACCCTCATAGAGCCTTTAACCCTTAACACGATTTTGCCGGCACATGGTCCGTTATTAAGAGATCAACCCCAACGCTATGTGCAACGTTATAAAGAGTTATCCCGTTCTGCTTTGCAGAGTGAAATCAATGAAGGTGAAAAAACCTTATTAATCTTCTATATCAGTTCTTATGGCAATACCCGCCGTATGGCCGAAGCGATCTATGAAGGCGCCATGTCTGTAGACAATGTGCGAGTATCTTTATATGACTTAGAAGGCAGTGAAATTGCGCCTTTTGTCGATTTAATCGAAGGCGCAGATGGCCTTATCTTTGGCACCCCTACCATTAATGGTGACGCCGTAAAACCCGTCTGGGATTTATTATCCTCACTGGCCGTCATCAATCTTAAAGCAAAGCTAGGCGGTGTATTCGGTTCTTATGGTTGGACCGGTGAAGGCGTCAAGATGGTCGAAGACCGCTTAAGAGGACTTAAGTTACGGGTACCCATTCCGGGTATACGTATCAAGTTAATTCCGACAGAAGAAGAAACCCAGTTATGTCGTGAATTTGGGCATGAGTTAGCCCTTGATTTAATGGGTTTAAGGCAAGCTAAAGTGATTGATATCGCGGATCTTGTTTAATAAATTTAAAATTACAGGAGAATAAAATGGCAAAAGCATCAATTACCTTTGAAGATATTAACGTAACCGTAACCGCCCCAGCTGGCACACGTCTTATCGAAATATCAGAAAAAGTAGGTTCTGGTATTACTTACGGTTGTCGTGAAGGGGATTGTGGTACGTGCATTACCAAAGTCACTGAAGGTTGGAACAATCTAACAGAACCTTCTGTTCTTGAAGATAAGATCTTAAGAGAAAACATGGCCGGTAAACATAATCGTTTAGCGTGTCAAGCTCAAGTATTAAGTGGTGTTATTAAAGTTAAGCCCGTTTAAGACTTTACTTAAGCACCTTATCACGCCCCCTTTCTTGTAAAGGGGTTTCTCGATCTTATCTCAATTAACACGTTAGGAGCGTTAATCATGGCATTAATTACCTTTTCAAGTCCCGAGTACAAAGACAAAACCGTTTATGCGGTGGCGGGAAGTCATACTGAGACTTTATTAAAAATCGCTAGAGAAAACAAAATCCCCATCAACTATGAATGTGAAGATGGTGAATGTGGCACCTGTTTGATTAAAGTCAGCAGTGTTGATAATAAACTGCAACGCATGGGCGGGCCTTTAACCGAAAAAGAAAAAGACGTTTTAAAATCGTCTGGCAAACTGACCGCAGAAGAAATGGAGAGAATGATCGTTGATGATTTACCCTCTCCTTGGCGTTTGGCGTGCCAAATGATTGTTAGAGATGAAGACATTTTAGTCGAATACTAATTATGTCTGCCGTGCTTCAAGCTCAATCCGCTATTAAACTGGCCTATAATCGGTTAAAGACCAGTCCCCTTATGTCACCTAATCATGAATGGCTAGTGTGTATTACCGCCAGTTGGTGTGTAGGACAGAGTGTGTTACCTGATTATATGGGCTTGGAGCCGGAACAATTTCAGCGTTTAAAAAATAGTTATTTTCAAGACGATACCCTGCCTGAGCAGGCACCCTCTGGGCACTGTATCGATTTTAATCGCATGTTAGAAAAAGAAGATCTAATCAATTTATTGACCCGTTACAGTCGAACCAACACCTTAGAAATGAACTGGCTGATTAGTATTCTGGTCGCCAGTTGTTTAGGTGATGATCATTTATGGCAGGACATGGGACTGTGGTCACGCGCTCAACTGACCGCTTTACTGAATTACAACTTTCCCGAACTTGCCGCTAAGAACACTCAAAACATGAAGTGGAAAAAGTTTCTGTATAAACAACTTTGTGAAGAAGAAGGCTTGTATGTGTGCCGGGCGCCCTCCTGTAATGTCTGCATTGATTATCAGAAATGTTATGGGGCCGAGGAGTAAATTGGTGTCGTTGTTACTGTGTTAATAACCAACACCAAATTACGCCAGAAACACGGGCATCATTTCATACTGCGCAGGGTCTGCTTGTGCGTCAGCATCAATCATTTCCTGACTGGCTGCTAGGTTATTATCGGTAGCTTCGGGTGGTAAAACAGTGTCGGCTTTAAAGGCTGCAAAGGATTTAAAAGCAGTGGCAAGGGTTTGTGGCTGAGGATCTCGCAGAGTTTGGCTCTGCTTCTGACTCAGCGTTTGATTGTCTTCAGTCGCATCCAAGACAGAAGGCTCTATCGTTCTATTGAGCAGTATAACACTACAAATGCTGACCACACCCAATAAGGTAATCATTAGTTTTCTGGAAATAATCATAGTTGTTTTATCAAATAGTTTAAAAGTGGTTAAAGGATAATCTTGCCGACCGACGCACAAAAATCAGTGGTGCCTTTGGCGGTAATGGCTGAATATCTAAAGTGGCATACGGTGGTTTTAGTTAAGCCAGTCACTTCAAAAGTCGCATTAGTGCTATGACCGATGGTAATCCATTCGGCGTCTGTTAAGGGTGCAAACTCACCGACATACATTTGCCAGATATACGCAGCGGCATTATCAACGGTTTTGGCAACCAAGATCACCGTACCCGAATGTACACCATACTTGATCGCTAATATGGCTTTATTAATCATGATATGTTGTTTAGAGACATGAAAGCCACTGGAGATGATTTTACTCACATCCCCATCTGCCATTCTGTTCACATAAGCCACTAAAATCCTAAACTTCTTTTCTGTCATGAGATCTTTCTCATGCATGATCGCAATACATAAACGACTGCCATCATGAGACGCTAACTTTGCAGCCAGTAACTCATCTAAAGAAAGTTGTACCTCTGCTAACGGAATATCGGGGTTCGTAAAATAGGGATTATCCGTTAAACACAGCAGCACACTCCCATAAAACTCAAGTTTATTGGACATGGGAAACTTTGCAAAATCAACCAGTACGGTGGCTTTTTTCATGATTT
>CAIPDT010000168.1 GCA_903863905.1 uncultured Methylococcaceae bacterium | reverse complement strand
TGATTAATAAATTTTGCCAAAGGTTTAACAATGTCTAACAAGGTACTGTTTTCTGCCACATTACCAATCAGCGTTTCTAAATATTGATTGAATAAATCCGCTCTGATTCCCGAAAAATCAATAGCTTCAACCGAAAACAAATCAGGACGTTTAGCCAAAACCTCAAAAAGCTCTTGAGTGATTAACGGACAAAACACACCACTTTCATACAGCGCCAATGACCGTTGATTCACTAAATAATAGGCAATAAAAAGCAGTGATGTGACCCCTTTTTGCACACCGTAAGGTGGGGCTTCGATATGCTTATAAAGATCGGCCAATGCTTTAGGGGCTGTTGCTTGATTTAAAACATCAGCAATGCCTTGCCATACGGGGGCATAATTATATTTATTATCGACAGAGGGATTTGTTAACTGCCATTCACCATTAATACAGGCATGTATTCCCGTCTCTTTAAACACAGCACGATAGATAGTCTTTTCTGCAGGGTATTTTGTTTTTTCAAAGCCCAGATCTTCTACCTGCATCTTAGATAATAATGCCGCAATTAATTTATTCTTTGCCCCATTGGCCTGCGCAGAAACCTTGGCACGATTAATCAGTTCATTTTTAATTAAGGGAGCTTGATCATAAACTTTCTCCAACATCAGAGATAATTGATTTTGTAAGGCGCGGCGGCTTGAAATGGTTAATATGTCACCTTGCCAAAACCATTGATGTAGCTCGGGATGTTCTAGGTATTGATGTAGTAATTCGGCTTCAAATGCTTTTACTGTTTGTAAGCTTTCTTTTAATTCTCTTTGTGCCACGGGATCAGATTTTATTTCTGCCCGTTCTGATTGTACTTTTTCTAAAGCAATCGCTTCTGTCACCACGGTTGTAATTTGTGTGGCATTTTCACACAGTACATACAATGTTAAGGGCTGTGCATAGCTTTTTATCAATTGTTCTAATTGGGCTTTATCATCTTGATCTTCTGAGAAGAAAAAAATAATCTGTGCCTGTTCCATTTGTGTAAACGTTTCATGCTTGGTAGTGGCATCGATATACAGCGGGGTAAAAAACCGTAATAAGCCATTCTTAATAGAATATTTTCTAGCAACTATTGGCGCTAATTTATTCCGATTCGCTAGGGTTTCAGCAAGGTTAATACGTCCGAGTTGCTGTACTTTTTCTTTAACAGCCAGCTCTAAATCAAAGTCGCTCCCTTCCCAAATCCGATACTCTGAATTAAATTTGCGGTAATTAATAATCGACTTTTGTTCTAACTGAGTCAGTAATTGACTGACATCAGAAGCACTCGAAAAACAACAATGCAATAACTCATGACTGGCTTTAAAGCCGGCCTGACTGCCTAATATATTGAATAAGCCAATCGTTTTTAAAAGCTGCATTTCTAAAACAGAACCATGCCCTAAGCGTTCTGTGGCGGTTATCACTTCTACCCAGCGTCTATGGGTTAAATGATCTGTGGTTGCGGCAGGTTGATTTTGTATAAAGTATTCGAATATTTCCCACGGTAAAACCCAATCACCTACCTGTTCTATGCGGTTAAAGGCATCTTTAAAACCATAGTTTTCTTGGCTACCTAAATAACTAAACAGGGTTCTTTCGTTCTGGGCTACTTTCTGACACAGTGTCGGCAAGATCAAAGCCGCGATAGGATGTAAAGGATAACACTGCGTTAAAATCGAAATAGCGGGTTCCACATTTAACCCGGCAGGCAAGCCACCTTGCTTATCCAACACCTGCACGATACGGGTCACATCCGTTTTAATAGCGAGTTGTTGCGCGTCATTTAATTGATTCCGAAAAGCAGCGGCCATAACGCGTAGGGTTTGTTCTGCCGTTTCTAAAAAGGGAATGGTTTCAAATCGACCTTGTACCTTTAACCATTCTTTTTTAAAATCTTCGCCTAAGCCTTTTGAATATTGCTCAAAGGCCTGATGCATTAACACCACTAACAGAATATTGGTTTCACCACCGTGTTGGGAGGTTTCTGCTAATTGTTGCAACAAATAAATATCATTAGAACCTTGATGCCTGGCTTCATATTCCAGAAACTTACCCAGCTCATCAATAATAATCAGTACACCTTTACCTGACTTTTTATGCACTGCGCGTTTCAATTTTTTTAATAAATTGATAATGTCTGTGCTGGTCAAGGTTGCGTGTGTTGCTTGTTCTAACTCTTCTACGATGGCAGGCAACGGGACTTGATCCCAATACCTAACTGAGGCTCGATAAAGCGCTTCGACAAATCGTTGACTTAAAGGCTCCGCACTACCGGTTAATAACACAGTGCAGTAAGCGTTGCTGTCTTGAATATTATCATTAATTTTATGAGCTAGCGTGGGATTGTATCGCTGTAATATGTCTTGTGCGATGCCACTATTTTGAGTGTTTTTATTTTCCAGTAAATGCGCTAAGAATGCGGCAAAGGATGACTTACCAGAACCATAAGGGCCAATGAGTGACCATGACCTCGGATAAGATTCTTGATGAAACGTATCGGTAATTTGAATCAGTGTTTGTAGCGCTCTTGACGTGGGAATATAAGCGCTTAATACATCACTGGAATCCGCGTCTCTCTCAAGATTAATTGAGCGGGTATAGTGCGTATCCAGTTGAATGAGGGTGTCGAGAGTATTATCGTTCATGCTTCTGTTTGATAGTGATCACGTAAAAATTGTATGGATGTGATTTGGCTATCACTTCGGTAAAGTTGATTAATACCGGCGGTTTCGTTTATTTGAAATACCGTTGGATATTTTTTAATCAGGTGTTCTAATTTGGCAATTAAATCACTTTCGGTCAATCTAAATAAACTGCCCAGAGCCACGCCGTATTTTTGACCATACATTAATTCACTGATCGGCAGTGTATTAATCCGACGCTGATTAAGTAATTCATTCACGGCAAAGCCTATAATGCCAATGGGTAGATTCGGTTGCTGACGGGCAAATGAACGATAAAAATGCGCACTCTCAGAAACAGTCACTAAGTTAAGCGCGGTTAAAGGTGCATCTAAATGCTCATCTATGAGTGACTTTGAATTAACTTTGGGCGATGTGTACATTCTTAAAATCATAGCGATTTCTTGTCGCACCGTTTTCTCTGAGTGCTTGCTTTTTAAGTGGCTCTTAACAAACTCAGCTAAGGCATCAGCCGCTTCTTCTTGTGTAAATTCAGTTTTATGAAAACAATTAAAGAACCAATACCACGCGGTACTGGTATCAAAATTAGTCGCAAGTAACCAATGAATCAACCAAAGTGTTGCTTCATCTTCAAGATATTGATCCCAACCCTTTTCAGAAAAAAGTGCTGTCCCTAGCTCAGTTGCCTCTAAACCCTCTGAGTTTTCTTCTAACATTGATGCGGCACGCAACCAATATTTAATCGCGTTAACCATATTCTTACCCACACCCAACTCTATGGTGGCTTCATCGGATGAGAAGATGGTTTTCTTTTTCATAAAGGCTTGAAAACCCTTCGTTAACCAAGCGTAGCGTAACGAAAAAGTCTCATGACGACCAAAAGAGGCGCGTCTATCGTTATAAGGTTTAATCAAACTATCCATGTGTTTAGCATTAGTAAGGTGTTTCGGTAAGGGTGGGTAAAGACTTTTTCATAAAATGTACGGATTATAACATTATTTTCTAAGCGACTAAGCATTTTTTGTCTAGGTAATAACGCCACGTTAACCTCCTCTTTATTAGTTAGGGTTGTTTATTCAAGGGGCCTTAAAAATTTCTTTTCAAGGTCATCACCTTAAGCCACTGAATGTCCTTAATAATTCATTCAATTCGGTATCAATGG
>CAIPDT010000167.1 GCA_903863905.1 uncultured Methylococcaceae bacterium | reverse complement strand
TAATGTTCGTTCAACCAAACTAACTTTAATTCACTGCAAACTAATGTTCGCCCAACCAAACTAACTTTAATTCACTGCAAAGTAATGTCCGCGTATTAATTTGTTAATTGACTTTACGTAATATAACGTTGCAAGCCCCTTCACTTTGCGTTAGTTTTAACCCAAAATATTGAAGAACTATTATTAAAAATAAGTTTCACATAGTTTTCTGATTTATGATCCTCAAGATCTTCAAGATTATGACTTTTGAGTATCCCCTTCAGCATACTTGTGATTATATCTATCGTCTTTTTCCCCAAAGATATTGAGTCCAATAATACACCGTCGCCATCTATGTATAAAGGAACACCAATATGTCGATATTTAAGGATTAAGCCAGGAACGGGATTACGCGTGACTATGTCAGCATTATTAATATAACGAAAAGATTTATCTTTCAATTTTGCATCAAAATTATTAGCAAAAACATCATTTCCCGTACGCGGTTGACCAATAGTGTAAAGACCATTGATTGTTTTATGTTTTACAAGCACATATTCAGCGGCGGCTAGCGTCGCTAATGCAGCACCCAAACTATGTCCACAAAACCATACCGTTTGATTATTATCTTTAAAGCTTTCAATCGTCTTAAACATGTCTTCCCATACTTCAGTCAGCGCCTTATAAAATCCATCATGTACTTTACCGTATGGGGTATTGGCTAATTCAAACTCTGCGTCTGTAAGAAAATCTTTTGGTGATTGTGTGCCTTTAAAAGCAACAATGATGGTTGCATCATTTCCCGCAATAAAGGCTTCCGTGCTTGTTATTGGCCCCTCAAAAAACGTAAACTTATTAAGTCCCCAAGTGTTAATAGCCTGTTTTATAACGTCTTCGGTTTCATAAGCAAGTTTAGCTATATCAGCCAAAACTAAGCCATTTTCGCCATGGTACTGTGTTGCAGTTGCATTAAATTTAGTAAAGTCTGCGGTGAATCTATATGCTGTCATTATTTTCTCTCTTTAAATTGTAATTTTCCAAGACTTGCTCATAACCTACCCAGGGTATGACCACGTACTCTTTATCTTTGTAACCTTTCAATATCCAAGGATGATAGTTATTCTTTGGGTTATTAGCTCGATCCAAAACACTCTGATGTATCAAAGGTAATTCTGCGTTATCCCAATGACGGGGGGCTTTACGATACAAATGATTTAACCCGCCCGCACGAGAGTCGTGCATTACACCATTTGCATCTTCAGCAATATTGATATGAGCCTTCTTGGGATCCTTGGGGATATACAACAACAAGCCGTACTTGGTCGCCTTTTCAAGCATCCAAACTAAAGGGATATCAGATAGATTTTGTTCTTTATAGCCACCGCCTACATCGGTATGCATTCCGCAAAACCAAACCTGTGTCACGCTTTTATCCTCTAACTTTTTCCCCTCGTCTTGTGGGGTCCATATAATGGGATGAAAGGTTTTTCTTTCATCATCAATCGCTAATGCATGATAGGCACGGATGACACTCTGACTTAAATTAAAGTTATGAAAGTTATGTTTAAATCTAGGAAATTTATTAATCAATGAATCAAGGGCTGGAAACTGTGAGATACCCAATGCAGCGACCGTATCAAAGCACCCTATAAACTCAATGTTTGCCCACATGGTATGGTGCTTCTCGACAAAAGCTTCTGCCGGACTGGTTTGATTCGTTGCACCTTCATCACCATTAGAATAATCTTTGCCATTCATAGCCTCGTAAATTTTATAGGCTTTTTTAATCAGCTCAGGCCTAGACTGGGGTAAGATACCAAAAGAATGAATAAAGCCGGACAAACTTCTTACCGTAGCAGCGCCGCGACTAAAACCAAATAGATAAATCTTATCGCCCGCCTCATAATGGTCAAAAATAAATCGGTAACATTGCAAAATATTTTCCGATATACCCGAGCCAAAAGCATTACCAGACAACTTCTGCCAATTAGTTCCTAGGCCTGGATCATAAAAAACGACTTGTTTCTCGGTACGATCCTCAAGCAGGTTAAAAATTTTGTAGATATTAGTATTGTTTCCTACGCCGCCTTCCTGGCCAGTACCATCAGATAAAACTACAATATTCTTCGACATTTCATTGCTCCTGATTTAAAAAAATTAAAAAAGCTTTTAAAAACAAGCTACTAAAGACCCAGTGAATAGCTTTGAAATAAACCATGCGAAAGAATCATATCAACAATAACCCACCGAGACTACTCTTAAATATCGTTAGGTTAAAAGATAAAAAATTAGGCGTAATTTTTAAGTTTTTATGTTAGTTTACTTAGCAAAATAAATTAAAAAAGAATGATATATGTTTTGGATTTATCGCTACTTTAAAATCAAGCATGATTCACCTGATTCTATCAATGGTTTTTTTCCGCAATGGGTATGTTGTATGGCCTACTATCATAGTGTACCCTGAAACATTATCATTAGTTTACCCAACAAACGCTTAACCCACTTAAAACATTGGACATTAAAGCATTCAGGACATATCCTAGTCCAGATAATGACACTATTAACAAGGTAAATAATTAATGAATACCCCCGCACTATCGATCTCTTTAGAAGATACTCAAGGAAGAAACCCGATTGAATTTCCCTTTGGATTCTATCTTGAAGACAATTATGACAATAGTGTAAGCGGTAGTTTCTTTTGGTATTCCACGGCAAAAGAAATGCAACTGGCTATCAAAAATGATTTAATTGATAAACTTTCTGATGCAGAAGAAGACGCTACAAACATTGTGAAGACTGAGATTGGCAACATCTTTGAATCCTTGACTGTTGATACCAAACCAGATGAGTTATTACAAGACCTCAATCTATTCTTCCGTGACCTTGAAGTACAACTGCAATTTGTAGGCTCTTTTGAAGAGCTCTGTAAAGGTAAGCACGAATGGATCAAATTTTTTAGAGAATCCTACCGTGAAGAATGTCTTGAAGACATTGAAGATATAACCACTAGAAAACTACAAAGTACCATTAAGAAAGCTGAGCTTAACGATTTTTCTGAATATGTTGCCGACTACTATATTTAAATTTGCTTTTATTTAATATTCGGTTAAACCTATTAACGGAGAAGTTGTTACAATGCAAGCGAATGATTAGGATGGCAATGTTAAATTACCATCCTAATCAGTCTTGAAGTGTTTTCTAAAGACTATCCCCCACAGGTGCAGCAAAACCATCTAAAATCAAATCGTTAATATTATCCCCCGTTAACGACTTTAAAAAAGCAACCAAGTCAGCCATTTCTAACTCTGATAAATTCAACGGCTTTAATAGCGGTGATAAATTTTCATTCAGAATACCCCCTTGATTATAAAAACGGACCACCTCTTCTAAAGACGCTAAAGAGCCGTTATGCATATAAGGTGCTGTCAGTGCTATATTACGAAGTGACGGTGTTTTGTAAGACCAACGATCTTTGGGATTTTGACTAATTTCATAGAACCCTAGGTCATTAGGTTTTTCATTACTCAATCCGGTTAAATGTTGTCGAGGAACATCAACAAACACGCCAGGGGCCACTTGTACTTTTTGGTGTTCGGGATCTTTATGCATAGATACTGCATAACCAATACCGGTATTATGACGCTTTTGATCAGTGAATATCGCTGAACTTTTATCAATAGCATGGCAACCACTACAGCCCGCTTTACTCACAAAGAGATCAAAGCCTCGTTTAGCCGCCTCGTTAATCGCTTTGGTCTGCTTTCCATAATGCCATCTATCAAATGCTGAATCAGCAGAATTAAGAGTTCGTTCATAACTGGCTATCGCCTGCCCTATCGTTTCCATAGTCGGGCCTTTATTAAAGGCTCTCTCAAATAGTCCCTTATAATCAGCTTGGTCTTTTATTTTATCCACGACATAGCCAATAGAAGGATTAGCCATCTCATTATGTGCCAATAATGGCCCCCATACCTGCTGTTCTAAGCTATTTTCTCGGCCATCATGAAATAAAAGTTGCATATAACCGACATTATAAAGACTCGGACTATTACGTCTCACACTACGCCCTTCTATACCGATAGCTGTAGTCATTTCAGTATGACTAAAACCCTGCTCAGGGATATGACACATTGCACACGAAAAGGTATTATTTAAAGACAATCGACGATCATAAAATAGCTTACGGCCTAAAGAAATCTTAGCAGACGTGACTACATTATCTTTAGGTTGAGGTAATTTGGGTAGCCCTAAAGGCGGATGTTGGGTAAACTGGATAAGATCAATGGCTTTACCTTGCCGTTGACTTAAGGACATCGAACGGGTTTGATAATTAATATCCTGATAATTTTGTTTGTTATCTCCCGCCTGATATAAGCCAGCCGTTTTAAGAGGGACTGACTCAACCACGGGAGACTGGTTACCTATTAATAGGGTTTTAATATCATTAATAACGGTATCCGCATGCAAAAAATCAACACTATAGATATTACGTACATTTTTATCAGTATCAATTAAATACACTCTCAGCAAATGTGAATAGGTACCTGTAAACCGCCCTTTATCATCAACTATTTTCTGTACGTTTTGCTGATAGGCATTAAGTAAGGGTTGCAAGGTGACTTCATCACGCGTAGTCAGAAACTGCCAGTCAAAATTATCTGTTTTAAAGCCTTCACTGTATTCACGCATCCGATCGGGCGTATCATAAGTGGGATTAAAACTTAAGGTTAATAATCTTAATTTATTCGCCAACTCAGGTTGTGTTTGTAATTGTTGACTCATCCTATGGAGTACTTGAGTCGCTAAAGGACAACCATTAACATCACTACACGTCGCATAAATAAAACTGAGTAACACAATCTTATCACCCATCAATTGATGTAATCGCTTAGACTGATGATCAGTTGTCAAAACATCACCCTCAGCCGCAGGACCAATGATGGGCAAGCGATAACTGCCTGGAGGTGCTGATTTAAAGGGGAGTTCTGAGTAACCGATGGCCAAGGATTGGGGGTCTTGAGCGTGTACTACTGTGGTTATCACGATTAAGAAAAAACTGAAGAAATAACACGTTTTCATGAGGCTTTGTTACCCTATAGAGAGGGGTTCACACTGAGGTATTGATTTACTGTGGGTTAACTGTCCTCTTCATGATACTTTTCAGTACAGAAGAGGACATTAAAACAGAGCAAACGCTTATTATATCACCACTGACTATTTGGCTTCTTTACCATACAAAGCATACGCGCCAAAACGCATTTGATGCGCTCTACCTAATTTTTCTTTATTAAAGTCGATGGAGAATTGCTCAGTCAGTTTACTGCCATCCCAACTATAAGCTTTAAAGAACTGCTCATTATCAGTGCCTTTTTTATCCCAATTAGCTAAGAGTGAAGAGGTGTAATACAATCTTTTTCCATCCCAACTGGACGATACCATATTCACCTGAGCACCGATCTTTTGCTCAAACACTTGTTTAGGATGAAAGGGATCGCTAATATCAAAACGCCGCGTCATACCATCCATAAAGGTATTAACCCATAAGCTTTTATCATCACTAGAAATAGAAATATCAACAGGTAATGGGATTTTAGCGGGCTCACCAATGTCTGCGACATCCTTTGCTTGCCACTCATTTTTATCATCTTGATAAATTAGCCATATTTTTGAAGTCAGTGCAGTACTGGTAAAGCAATAGTTATGTTGCTCATTCCATGCACATCGAATTTCTAAGGGCGCTCCAGGCACATCAAATACTTTTTTAGGTTGACGGGTATTTAAGTCCCATTGCACGACTGTGTTACCAAAACGTTTCATGGCTTCGGGATCCGCTAACATTTTGCCAAAATCCATCATATAATTTGACCAACCGGTAAATGAAGAGGTCAACATCACGTTTTTACGTGGCAAGACTCTCACATCGTAGTTATAACCGTCGGCATATTTACCTGATTTAATAGCCCCTTCCAGATTGCTGTCCGTCGGTAGCCAATAAGTTGCAATATAATCGCCAGCATTACTGTATTCAACCAGAGCAGTGCGACCACCATGATCTTTATTATTAGACAAACCAGTGACAATCATACGCCCTGGTAAGGCATATAAACTATGAGGACCAACGACACCACCACTTTTAACAACAAAGTCAGTAATCGTTTTAGTCAACGTTGGGTTAGCTGGATCAGTCGCTACATCAAAAATAAAAATTTTGTTGGTATCTAGGCCACCGGCCCACAAGAATTTGCGATCATCGGTAAAGTCGGAATGATGCGCTTCATTACGCCCCCCGACTGACAAACTACCAATGACCTTACCGTATTTAGCTGATTTAGGATTCACATCAACAGTCACCAATTTATCCTGCTCGTCACCCACACCTTCTGCACCTAAGGTCCAAATATAAACAAAATCTTCTTGCCCTGTAATTTTAGCCATGTAAGGCGAAGCACACGTTTCGTCTGCATTGGCAGAAAGACTCGCACAGCTTAAGATAAAAGCCGCACTCAGCGTAGTTAGTTTAAAATTCATAAAGTTCTTCCTTATATATTATTGTAATAACGCAACAGCTTGATCAAGGTGTTTATCTTTCTTCTGTTGTTTTTCTTTGATTTATTGTATGAATTACTCTACAGAAAAATCTCGCATCATCCCCATATCTTCATGCTCAAGATTATGACAGTGATACATAAACACCCCTTTAAAATCCTGAAACGGCTTAATGACTTTTACGCTTTCACCGGGCATCACTAACACCGTATCTTTCCAACCACCCTCGATAAAACCGTCTTTAACCGTTGCGTAACCTTCGGTTTCTGTTGCGCCAATAGTACGACTTAAGATTTGAAATGACTGGCCATGCATGTGTATCGGATGTGCCATTGACATCATCATTCCCATGCCACTCATGCCTTCGCCGCCCATACCCCCCATTTTATGGCCTTCCCCTTGTGCATTATCGGTATCGCTATGATTCATGCCGCCCATCATGCCACCCATACCCCCTTTGCGCATCATTCCCATGCCCATACCGCCCATCTTGTGTTCTTCGGTTTGAGATTTATCAGCACCATGACCGCCCGTGCCTCCATGAGCATGAAAAATTTCCATCAGTTGTATGCTATTAACGGGAATACGTTCACTCGGTAAAACATCATTATAGGCATACGGTCTTCCATTTAGTAACATAGACATGGGCCCTTCAGAAATTGCAATAGGCACGGGTTTGTTAGGATTAACCGTGTCACTGATCTGATAATGTGAGTACGTCGATAACTTATTCGGCAACGTCGGACTATCACTTACCTGGCGTGTCACCTTAACAGTGAAGAGTGGATAATCACTGCCGACCGGTAAAGCATTAGTATGCATACGACCCGCATGGCCCATCATCCGCTCCGCCATTTTAGGTAGAACGCCTGAAAATTCACGACTCCGTAATACTAATTGCGAGCCAACATTTCGACCGCTAAAATCGGCCCACACATCTAAACGTTCACCCGGTGCCAACATCACATAAGGCTTATGAACCGGAGATTCCAACAAGCCACCATCAGTTCCTATCACTGTTAGAGGCGTATTATCATCCCACGCTAATTTATAAATACGGGCGTTAGAACCATTCAGTATTCTAAAACGATAAGCACGACTGGCCACTTCAAGATTAAAATCAGGCCGACCATTAATCAGTATCCTATCACCGTAAAAGCCCATCATCCGGTCACGCATGTGACTTGCATAGACCAGTTGATTATTATCATCAAATTGACGATCTTGAATGACTATAGGGATTTCATACTCACCATCGGGTAAACCCAATTTCTGTTCTTCTTGATCAGTGACTAATATAGCCCCCGCTAAACCACGGTAAACCTGACTAGCGGTACTATTATGAGGATGAGGATGATAAATGTTCATACTGGCACGGTTAAGCATCTCAAACTCGTACACAAACACTTGCCCTTTATCAATTGCATAAACGGGATGACCGTCCATTAACGCTGGCACATGTAAACCATGCCAATGGGTAATAGTCGGTTCATTGAGTTCGCTACGTAGATTAATACGAATTTTTTGACCTTTTTCAAAGCGGAGTATAGGGCCTAAATAAGAACCGGGGATTTCAGTCAAAGTATGATTGGGGCCTTTAACTAATGTTGCAAAATATTGTAAAACTTGGGTCGGTTGACCGGGTAGTATAGAAAGTGTAGACGGTTTACATAACAAATCAACTTCTACATCGGGATGAAAATTAGGGGATGCTTTATTGGGCGCTCTTTTAGGCATTTCACTCATGCCCTCCATCGCTTGTAACCAACTAGGTACTGCCGCCCCGACTAAAAGACCTGCTCCCGTTTGCGTAAAAAAACGACGACGAGATAGATTAATTGATTTATTCATTTCCTCTCCTAGGCCTTGATAGGCTCATTATTATAATAATCATTTTTGAATCAAGTGTTGTAAAGCACTTATTTTGGATATGCAGTACCAGAAAAAATGGTTGACGTATTAGCCCTCTCCTTTTTTTCTTAATAGTACTCCTAACTTCGGGTGTTTAGTGTAAAAAAAAGATTTTACTTGGATTTAATAATTACATGGCGATATTATGCGACCGGTCGTCTTATTTGTAAGTACTATTTAAAACAAATTAAGCATATTAAAGAATCATGAAGGAAATCAGTTGATATATCCCTTATCAAACCAATCAATGAAAAATTAAAATCATATTATTAATCAATAACTAAAATACAAATTTGTTTCAATTAAACTTTTCAGTTGGCTTCAATTCTGCAAAATATGCAACCATAAAATCAACAACGGTGGTTAATTTGGCAGGTAAAAAACGCCGCTGTAAATAGGTTGCATAAATCGTTATAGGTGGAATTTGAAAATCCGGTAACACTTCAATTAGTTTTCCTTGTTCTACATAATTGACTGCTGATATTTCTGGCACTTGAATAATGCCCATTCCCAACGCCGCCGCTTGACATAAGGCACGCCCATTATTTGAACAAAAATACCAGTTTGGCTTCACTTTTACTTCCTGAGTATGTTGTTTAAATAACCAATAATCATGATGAGGCGTATCAATATAAAGTAGACAGCGATGTAATGCCAATTGATCAATATGTTCTGGCGTTCCGTACTGGTTGAGATAATTAGGTGATGCATAGGTGCATAATTTAGTTTCAGCCAATTTTCTAGCCACAACACCTAAATCTAAACTGACTGTGACTAACAGTGATAAATCAAAACTCCCTTTACTTAGATCAACCCGATTATTATGCAAAGTCATCAACACTTTAACATCTGGATATTGACGCTGATAAGCATCAATGGCCCCGACCAAATATAACCCACCAAAATCAATAGGCGCACTTATTTTCAGAGTACCCTTAACACGCTGACCTAGTTGAGAAGTATATTCATCCAATTCTGAAAAATCATCCATGAGTTGCTTACTGCGATGATAATAAATATCACCTGCTTCCGTTAAACTTATTTGCCGAGTCGTTCTATTCAACAACGCAACTCCCAGAGATTCTTCTAACTGAGTCATATACTTACTAATCATCATGGCTGAAAGATTCATTTCACGAGCTACTGCTGCAAATGTACCTAATTCAACAATGCGACAAAATACACGCATGTTATTTAACTTATCCATAACCTGTTTATTATAAACTTAAAGTTTATATTCTATAAATTTATAGCCCCATTTGTCACGCATATTAATTAATGTATACTTTTAGTCGGAGATAGTTATACGCCGTTTTAATCTGTTAATTTATTTGACTGGTTAAAACGGTTTTTTATTACCTAATAAAAATACAATAAGAGAGACTTATGAGCAAAATTCTTAATGAGGTTTTATCTGCCAACAGAGATTATGTCAATAACTTTGGTGACAAAGGTGAATTAGCACTGCCACCCGCTAGACAGTTTGCTATCTTAACCTGTATGGATGCGCGTTTAGATCCGGCTAAATATGCAGGTTTGTCAGAAGGCGATGCACACGTTATTCGTAATGCCGGTGGTCGCGCAAGTGATGACGCCATTCGCTCATTAGTTATTTCATATAAATTACTAGGCACTCGTGAATGGTTTGTTATTCACCATACAAATTGCGGCATGGAGTTATTTAATAACGAAATCATGAGCGATTTGTTGGCAAGTAGCTTAAAAACAGCCTCAATTGATGAAAATGGCTGGCAAGATTGCTGTGAGGGACATGGCTCAGCGGAAGGTCGTTATATCAACTGGTTAACCATAAAAGAACAATCTGCCAGTGTGCTGGAAGATGTCTTAAGAATTAAAAATCATCCATTAGTCCCCTCTGATATCCCGGTTTATGGCTATATCTATGAATGCACTACCGGCAATTTGCTTGAAGTACCTGCTGCAACTGAAGCAGGTAAAGTAAGCTAAAAGATTCAATAGAAGTCAAATCTAAACGCCCCTAATACTGCATAGCAAGTTCTGATGCAGTATTAGGGGCGTTTGCATAAGGAATAAAGTAATATGGCCTACTGAAGAATAATTGTCGCCCATTTATACAACACTCTCCACGCTCTAATCAAATTAACACCATCATCACGCTATCGTTTTATCTCTATTAATCAAAAAATAAACCACTGGAATAACTAACAAAGAAAACAACGTTGACGCAAAAATACCAAAGATAAAACTCCACGCTAAACCGGAAAATATGGGATCTAAGATAATCACAAAAGCCCCAAACATAGCGGCACCGGCGGTTAAAAAGATAGGTCGAAGACGTATAGCCCCTGCTTCAATTAAAGCCTCTGTTAAAGTCACATCAGCTCGGGCTCGTATACGCTCAATAAAATCGATTAAGATAATTGAATTACGCACCACTATCCCCGCCAAAGCAATCATCCCAATCATCGCAGTAGCGGTAAAATAGATAGGGTTAGGATACGCGCCAATGGGGGACGCCATCAACTGATTGAGTATCCAAAAGCCTGGCATAATACCAATCACGGTCAAAGGAATGGCAATCATCATCACCAAAGGCACCGTTAAAGAACCCGTTTGCCCCACTAATAATACATAAATCATCACTAAGGCCGCCGCAAACGCCAGTCCTAAATCACGAAACACGTCAACCGTAATTTTCCACTCGCCCTCACCCGCTAATTCCGCTTTATATCCCGTCGGCAAAGGGCGTTCCGCAAACGTATCATTTAAATCAAAAACTGCTTCAACCGGACTCCGTCCCGCCATCCCGGCAACCACATAAGCCACCCGTTGTAAATTCTTATGATAAATGGGCTGATCTTCAATTAGAGTTGTCACCGTACCCACTTCACTTAAAGGAATTAAGCCGCCTTTATCCGTTCTGACGCGCAGCGCCATCAAATCAAATTCTGATGACCGCAAAGCCCGAGGTAATTGTAATTGCACCGCTAAAGGCTGCCGTTCACTGTCGATATGAATAGTTCCAACTTGTTGACCCGCCAGCGCGATGCGTAAGGTTTTGGCAACTTGATCAACACTGACACCCGATAACGCCGCCTTATCTCGATTTAAGTCAAAACGAATTTTATCATGAGGCGTTTCAGAGAAATCATCAACATCAACCACCCCTTCGGTTTTTTCCATATCTGCTCTCACTCGTTTAGACACAGTGACCAAATCATTGATACTCGCTTCTGGTGGACCATAAACTTCAGCCACTAAATCAGCAAGCACAGGCGGGCCAGGTGGTATTTCTACAATCTTAAGGTTAGCGCCATATTGTTTAGCGATTTTTTCTATCTCAGGTCTAATTCGTAAAGCAATTTCATGCGACTGTTGCTCACGCTGATCTTTAGGTAATAAATTAAGCCTAACCTCCCCTAAATAGCCCCCACTACGCAGATAATAATGTCGAACCATGCCATTAAAATCCATAGGAGCCGCCAACCCCGTATAGGTTTGATAATCTGTCACTTCATTCACGGTGGCAAAATAACTGCCTAAAGCACGCGCCACTTGATCTGTTTTTTCTAAACTCGCGCCCTGAGGCATATCGATCATAATTTGCAATTCATTTTTATTATCAAACGGTAATAGCTTAAGCGGCACTGCACGGGTCACCGCTAACATCGTTGAACCCACAAACGCAATTAACACAATCAATAAAAACAATTTAGCCCGACCCGTCGTCGCTAATAAAGGCCCTAAGGCAGAGCGGTATACTTTATAAATCAAACCCTGCTTGAAATCTTCAGGCGCTTCATCACTATGTTTATGATATTCACCTTGCAGTAATTTAAAACTCGCCCAGGGTGTTACGGTAAAAGCCACGATTAAAGACACAATCATAGCAATTGGCACATTAAAGGCCATCGGTGCCATATAAGGCCCCATCATTCCGGTGATAAAAAACATCGGTAAAAAGGACACAATAACGGTAAAGGTCGCCAATATAGTGGGCGGCCTTACTTCATCAACCGCAGTTAATAAGGCTTGTAAGGGCGATTCTTTGCGTAATTTATAATGCCGATGAATATTTTCCACATCTACGATAGGATCATCAACCAATAAACCTAAGGATAAAATCAACGCAAACAAAGTAACTCGATTGATACTATAACCCGAGATATAATCCAACAACAAAGTCAAAGCTAAGGTCATGGGTACCGCAATAGACACAATAAAGGACTCTTTTAACCCTAAAGAAAAGGCCAATAGCACGACTATAATAACAATAGCGAAACTTAAGTGCTTAACCAATTCATTAACTTTATGATTAGCGGTTTCACCATAATCTCGGGTAATGGTTAATAAAACGTCTTCAGGAATCACAGACCCCCTTAGACTGTCTGCATTTGCAATCACTGCTTTAGCTACGTCTACGGCATTACTGCCTTTACGTTTAGCAATCGCCACCGTCACCATTGAACGCTCTTGACCTATTTGCGGTTGAGCACCCGAAGCAGTCCCTACCGTTGGCATGTCTGCCACAGCGGGGCCAAAACCTATACGGGTATAATGATCGACATCCGCCGCACCTTCTTCAATACGTGCCACATCACGTAAATAAACCGGACGTCCCTCAACATTCTTTACAATCAGCGAACTGACTTCATCAGCCGCTTTAAAATAGGGCCCGACTTCTAATAAAAGTTCCTGATTATTACGCTCAAGACTCCCTGCTTGAATATTGACATTAGCACGGATCAGCGCTTGGGTAATATCCAACACCGTTAAGTTATAAGCCGCTAAACTGGCAGGATTTGCATAGATAGACACTTGGCGTTCTTCACCACCCTCGACCCAACTTTTACCGACATCAGACACGGTTCGTAACGAAACGATTAACTCATCTGCAATACGGCGCAACGCCATGGCATCGATGTTTGAACTTTGCGACGAAAGAGAAAATAATACAATCGGCACATTATCAATTTCGACAGGTGCGACTTTCCAATGCGTCACACCCGCCGGAATAAGATGCTGATTAGACATCAACCGATCCCACGTTTTAACCAAGCTATCTTCAAAGGATTGCCCGACTAAATAGCGCACCGTTACAATCGCCGCGCCCGGTCTAGAGATAGAGTACACATACTCCACCCCTTCAATTTGTTTAAGCAACACTTCTAAAGGCGTAGCAACTAACTTTTCTACTTCTTCACTCGATGCACCTGGATACTCAATTAATACATCCATCACCGGCACAACAATTTGCGGATCTTCTTCACGCGCTGTTAACGTTAACGCCGCCGCCCCCGCTAACAAAGAAATAATTAAAAATAGAATAGATAACTGAGACGTCGTAAAGATTTCAACAATCTTAGTGGTCAAGCCACGGCGTGGCTTTGTGTTTTGTGAATCTGCCATCATTGTGCCTGCTGAGGATGAGTTACGACCACTTCACCCTGGGTTAAGCCAGAAATAACTTCAATCTGCTCACCAAAGGTTTTAGCTGTTCTAATATGACGCAGACTGAAATGCCCTTCTGCTAATACCTTAACCGCCTCTAATTGACCTATATGTTGAACAGCACTCTTAGGAATTAATAAGGCCTCATGTTGCGCACACGCCTGTTCTAACCACCCAAAATAACCGGCTTGCAAATTCTTCATGGCCGGCAAAGTCACTTTAATCAATTGGGTTCTAGTTTGGGTATCTACATCAGGACTAATTTCATCAATATAAGCCGTTACGGTTTGCCCCAACGCATCAATACGCACGGTAACAGGCATGGCTATCGTATAGCGCCCCGCACAACCGGTAGGCACATCGGCTTCTAAGCGTAAACCTTGTGGCGCTTGTAAAGCTAAAACAGGCACACCGGGTAAACCCATATCCCCGGGCTCTTTAAAACGCTTTAAAATCACACCATCAAAAGGCGCTCTTAAGACAGCATCCGCATGTTGTGATCTTACTTCATTCAAGGCACTATTCGCTTGAGTCACTTGAGCTTGGGCCGTTTTATCTTGAGCCACCCTGCCATCAAGATTTTCACGTGTTGCCGCTTCTTTAGCATACAAGCCTTCAATACGCTCCCTATCTGCTTTAGCTCGATTACTTTGTGCCGTAGCGCCTGCTAACACCGCCGATGCCGCTTGTTCTTTTGCAACAATATCACGCTCATCTAACTGCACCAGCACATCACCTTGTTTGACTTTATCACTGGCATGAACTTTTATATCAATAATCCGCGCGGTCATCTTAGGTGCAATATTAGCCACTGTTCTTGATTTTACGGTACCAGGCCATGTCACTATATCGTCCACTTGCTGTTTAACGACCTGACTCGTTAAGACGCTCGTTGTACTGATATCCTGTGCGGTTGCGCTCACCCCGGGTGACACTTTACTGACGAAACTCCCTTGCATATACAGTAACAATAAGATCAGTGCTAATACAGTTCCGGTAATAGCGATCAATTTATTAATATTTTTTGATTCAGTGTGTGACATAAGTGTTCCTTTATTTCCAAGTGCCTATCGCTTTTTTTAAAGCCGCTTCAGCACTCAACACATCATAATGGGCGGCAATAGAATTTGATTGAGCCGTGTTTCTAGCAACCTCGGCTTCAATATAACGGGTAACAGTGACTACCTCGGCGTGTCTTTCTTCCTTAACTAATCGTAAAGCCTCATCTGCGGCCTGAACTGACTTATCTGTTACATTTAAACGAGCTAAACCTTCCTGAAGTTTTAAATAAGCCATTTTAACTTCTTGTTCAATGGCTAATTTAGTTTTACGTTCTGTTTCGGTGGCTTCTGCTACTTTTAATTCGGCCGTTCTAAGTTGTTGCTGGGTATTAAAACCAGAAAAAAGATCCATCTCAACGGCAATACCGGCAGTTACATTGTCTTTACTACTTGAAAAATCGGGTGTCTGACTATTTTGACCATAACTCACATACGCATCTGCTTTTGGTAAATAAGCACCTCTTGCACTTTTTACCTTTCGTGTCGCTATTTCCAACTGATTAGCAGCCGCTTTCACTTCAGGTCTTTGAGCCAGCGCTTGCTCAAATAACTCATTAAAAGATGACGTTAACTTAGGCGCCACAAAAATAGAAGACGCTGGAGAGATACTAAACACTTGCTGACTAGGTAAACCTAATAAATTGGCCATCCCTACTTTTGCAGACTCAATGCCGTTCGCTGCTCTAATTTGGGCTTCTTGTGCTTCAGCTAATTTAACGTCTAACGATAACACTTCAGATTTAAGCACAGTACCTGCAGCTTGTTTTAACTGGGTTTGTTTTAACTCACTCTCAATCGCTATCACAGCTTGTTGAGCAACCTGTTGAGCTTCTAAAGCGGCTAAATACGCGTAATAAGTTGAATTTACTGCTTGAATTAAGGCATTACGAATAGATGAGCGTTCAAATTCGGCCGCTTCTATACCTAAAGCCGCCGCTTTACTATTTTGATAGTCTTGTCCGCCCCTAAACAACGATAACTTGCCTATTATTTCAGGACGAAAATTTTGCCGGTAGCCCGGATTATTAATATTAGCGATAGAACCCGGATTATTAAAATCACGCTGTGCCACAATCATCGCAAAGACTTGAGCCGGATTATTAGAGGTTTCATACGTTACTTTTGTTGAAATTTGGGGATAAAATGCAGATAAAGCCACGCCTAATTGAGCATCTGCTTGATTAATCCTTTCAACAGCAATTTGTAGATCGGGGTTATTAGCTAAAGCGTAATCAATGGCTTGATCTAAGGTGATTGATTGTCCGACTACTTGATTAATAGCGGTTTTTTCACTCTGTTTAGAAGAAGTAAAATCCGCTGCTAATGTGGCAGTAGATACTAAAAACAGAGCTAAAAAACTGCTCACACACGGATGCGTATTTGTTTTATACATGGTCTTTCCGAAAAGTCTGAATACCTTTATTTAAATCCTAGTCATAACCCATGCTATTTAGAACAGCATGGATTAAAACTATCTCTTTATAATGACGTTTAAGTCATCAGAAGGCGCAACCCGACTTAATGCCCAATTTTTTAAGAATGATGGCCATAGGACAAAAGCCGGTAAATGCAGATTGAAATAGATTAACGCCTACAAAAGCGGTAAACCATAACCACAGTTCGGAATGATAATGTGCCAGCACTAAACTCAATAAAATAAAGCTACCGGCTACAGCCAATACGATTCTATCGACATTCATCTTAGTGTCCTTTAACACGCACCACGCCCATTATTTTAAGCATGAGTCTTTCATAGTAGGGTTCACTAATGCCTTTTCTGACTTTACGCATAAAGTATTTTTCAAAACCAATCTTAGCAATATGTACCCATCTACCATGGGCTGACCACGTTACATTACGCGGTGGAATTTGCGGCATTGCCAAAAAAGCCACCCCAGAATCACCAAAATCCGCTAAACACAGTGCATTTAAGGTAGGATGATGAGACGGTTCTTTACCGACTAATTCCTCGGCAATGTTATGTGCTGTGGTGGTCACCATCGATTCAATCATATAACCGGTTTTTGGAGTACCCACCGGTAAGGGGGTCTTTTCAACAGGCGGTAAAGCCACACAAACCCCGACTGAATAAATATTTTTATAGGTTGGATTACGTTGATGCTCATCAATCAAAACAAAACCGCGTGGATTGACTAAGCCAGGAGCCGCCTCATGACGAACAGCGTCAATGCCTGTAAACGCAGGGAGCATCATCGAATGTTTGAACGGGAGTTCATGTTTTTTCTTATCAACACCGTCATCATCCACTTCCGTGACAAACATCATGCCTTCTTCGATCTTATCGACCTTGGCATTGGTGATCCATTTAATAGATTTATCACGTAACGCACTTTCTAATAAGCCTTTTGTATCACCCACGCCACCTAAACCTAAATGACCAATATAAGGTTCGGCGGTTACAAACGTCATAGGGACTTTATCACGTACTTTACGTCTACGTAACTCGGTTTCCAGAATCATTAAATATTCATAAGCGGGGCCATAACAAGACGCGCCCTGCACGGCTCCAATAATAATAGGGCCTGGGTTTTCCATAAACTTATCCCAGTCTTGTGCAGCTACGGCAGCATGATCCACATGACAGACTGAAGAGGTAAAACCATCAGGGCCTAACCCCGGAATTTCATCAAACGCTAAACGAGGGCCCGTGGCGATAATTAAATAATCATAAGCCACCGCAGAACCATCATCCAATAACACTTGATTGTTAATAGGCTCTATCTTTACTGCGGCCTTTTGAATAAATTCGATCCCTTTCTTTTTCATGACCGGTGCCAACTCAATTTTTAAGTCTTCCGGTTTACGCCACTTGGGTGGAACCCAAGGATTAGAAGGGACAAAGTGAAACGTTGGGCTATCGGAGATTACAATCACCTCATGCGCTTTACCTACCGTTTCTTTCATTTCATAAGCCATTGGTACACCGCCAATGCCCGCACCTAAAACAACTATACGTGCCATGTTATTCTCCTCGTTAATTATTATTCTAGTTAAGCACCCAAATTAACACTATACTTATATGGTAATTGAGCCATAATTACTGTTAATATCATTACATAGCAGTGAAACAGTGACGCTAATCACCCCGATAACATCAAACAACTGAGGAGTAATCTATAAATATCATTAGACAATATAATGTAATAACTTTATTATATATCCTTTTATTAGATATAGTTATCAAAATTTTAGATAACAACTTAACGCATTGGTTTTATTAGCATACGATGCCGCCTATATAGATATTCACCCATCATTTGGAGCTTAAACTCCACAAGAGGAACTCATGATTTCAGAATCTATAGTTGATTTATCCCGCTGGCAGTTTGCAGCAACCTCGTTATATCACTTCTTATTTGTACCTCTTACCCTCGGTCTATCTTTTTTACTCGCCATCATGGAGTCTACCTATGTCATGACGGGTAAAGAAATTTATAAAGATATGACCCAGTTCTGGGGGAAACTCTTCGGAATAAACTTTGCCTTAGGCGTCACTACCGGCCTAACGATGGAGTTTCAATTTGGGATGAACTGGTCTTATTTCTCACATTACGTAGGCGATATTTTTGGCGCCCCCTTGGCCATTGAAGGTTTAATGGCCTTTTTTCTTGAAGCAACCTTTGTCGGCTTGTTTTTCTTTGGTTGGGATAAGTTAGGTAAAGGCCAACACTTACTCGTCACTTGGTTAGTTGCTTTAGGCACTAACTTATCGGCTTTATGGATCTTGGTCGCCAATGGTTGGATGCAAAATCCAGTCGGCGCCGATTTTAATTATGAAACCATGCGTATGGAACTCTCCAGCTTTGGTTCTTTACTGTTTAATCCGGCCGCACAAGTTAAATTTGTCCACACCGTAGCTGCTGGTTATACCACGGCCTCCGCTTTCGTTTTAGGCGTTAGTGCTTTTTATATGCTAAAAGGTCGTGACGCGGCTTTTGCGCAACGCTCGTATACCATTGCCGCCGGTTTTGGCTTAGCTGCTATTTTATCCGTTATTGTCTTAGGTGATGAAAGTGGATACACGGATGGTGAAGTTCAAAAAGCCAAACTCGCTGCTATCGAAGCCGAATGGCATACCGAAGAGGCCCCTGCCTCCTTTACCGCTATCGGCATTCCTGATCAGGACGCAATGGAAACACGCTATGCTGTAAAAATTCCATGGGTATTAGGTTTAATTGGTACACGTTCTATTGATACCCCCATCACCGGCTTAACAGAAATTTTAGAAAAAAATCGCCAACGGGTTCGTAATGGCATGAAAGCCTATAGCAGTTTACAAACCTTACGCGCCGGACAACGTGATGAAACCACCGTGGCCGCATTTAATCTTAACAAAGCCGATTTAGGTTATGGCTTATTATTAAAACGTTATACCGATAAAGTCGTAGACGCGACTGATGAACAAATTGACTTAGCGACAAAATATTCAATTCCTCGCGTCGTACCTTTATTCTGGACCTTTAGAGTCATGGTTGCGTGTGGCTTTGCCATGTTAGCTATTTTTGTATTAGCCGTGATTGCCAGCTCTATTAGAAAATGCCGACAAAACTGGTTATTAAAAGCCAGTTTATACATGATGCCCTTACCGTGGATTGCCTGTGAAGCAGGTTGGTTTGTCGCTGAATTTGGTAGACAACCGTGGACCATCGCAGAAATATTACCCACTTTTTTAAGTGTCTCGTCTTTAACAGAATTAGATTTATATCTCAGTTTAGCCGGTTATATCTGTTTATATACCGTCTTTTTAGTTATCGAAATGTTCTTAATGCTTAAGTTCATTAAACTAGGCCCTAGTAGCCTCCATAAAGGTCGCTACCATTTTGAAATTGCTTCAGGAGCTTCATTATGATTTTGGATTATGAAACGATGCGCCTTATTTGGTGGGCCCTCTTAGGCGCACTTTTAATTGGCTTTGCCGTCACGGGTGGTTTTGATTTAGGTGTAGCCACGCTATTACCCTTTTTAGGTAAAAATGATACAGAACGCCGCGTCATTATTAACAGCGTTGGGGCTACTTGGGAAGGCAATCAAGTGTGGTTTGTAACCGCCGGTGGCGCTCTCTTTGCCGCTTGGCCTATGGCTTATTCAGTGGCTTTTTCAGGCTTATACTTCGCCTTATTACTCACTTTGTTTGCTTTATTTTTAAGACCTTTAGGCTTTGATTATCGAAGTAAACTGCCTTCTAAAAAATGGCGTAGCAACTGGGATATCGCTTTATGTATTGGTGGTTTAGTGCCTGCCTTAATCTTTGGCGTTGCCTTTGGTAATTTATTAGAAGGTGTGCCTTTTCATTTTGATACCGATATGCGCAGTTTCTATACCGGTTCATTCTGGGCGTTGTTAAATCCGTTTGCAATAACCGCCGGTGTAGTTAGCTTAAGCATGATTCTAATGCACGGTGGGGTTTATTTACAAATCAAAACCGAAGGTGACATTAACCAACGTTGTAAAACGGTCGTCACCGTGTTTAGTTTACTCACCTTAGTGGTGTTTGCATTAGCGGGTATTTGGATAGCCAATATTGATGGTTATCAAATTAGCAGTACTATTTCACCTAATGCATATTCGGATCCTTTAGCAAAAACCGTCATCAAAGCGCCCGGCTTATGGCTCGCTAATTATAGCCATTACCCTATCTTATGGCTTATTCCAATGTCAGCCTTTGTAATGGGCACCCTCACGTTATTATTATCTAAACTTGATAAACCTGGACTCGCCTTTATCAGCAGTTCCTTAACCTTAGCGGCTATTATTGTAACAGCCGGGGTTTCCATGTTTCCGTTCTTAATTCCCTCAAGTTCAGCGCTTAATAGCTCTTTAACGGTATGGGATGCAAGCTCTAGCTTAGCTACTTTAAAAATCATGCTATGGGTCACCTTGATCTTTTTACCGATTGTCCTGACTTATACCACGTGGGCTTTTAGAGTGTTACGCGGAAAAATCACACTCGATCATATTCACAAAAACGATCATACCGCTTATTAGGAGCCGACTATGTGGTACTTTACTTGGATACTGGGTTTATTACTCGCCTGTTCATTAGGCATTATCAATGTGCTTAGATTAGAAGCACAAGAAGCGTGGGATAAAGAGCATATCGCTTTAGACCCGCTCACGCATTTAATGACAAAAGAGACTATGCTAGGTCGCTTAAAAGAAAAAGTTGAAAACTCTAAGCGCAATGGCTTTCCCTTTTCTATTTTGCTATTAAATTTAAGTGACTTTAAGTCTCGCCATAATATAGACACGCACGAAATGGACAGCATTTTACGTGGGACTGCACAATGCTTTAAGGATGAAATTAGAGCGGGAGTTGATATTGCCGCTAGAATGCACGACGATGAATTTCTGATTGCTATGCCAGGATCACCTTCCTACAAAGCAGAAGAAGTCGGTCAACGCATTAAAAACATCATTGCTGAACGAGTTCATGCCCCGCAGGGTTTAATTGTAGAATTATCAACCGGTGTTGCCGAATTTTCTAACAGCACCCCCGTGTTAGCGACCTCGGCACTCGATGTTAATCAATTAATCAGCGTAGCAACAGCGAATAGACGCACTTAACACCCCCACCACATAAAGGAACGCTTTCATTTAAAAAAGCGTTCCTTCATATTAATAAAATGCTTAGCCCCCCCATGAATAATAAAACAGCCTACATTCATAAGATCGGCGATATCCTAGTCGATAGTTTTCATTACCTCGCATTATTTGGCATTGGTGCAACCATTGTTTGGTCAGCTATTCACGACTATATTGAAATGATGAAATCGGGCCATGCGGATTTAGAAGAAATCTTATTACTCTTTATTTATCTAGAATTAGGAGCCATGGTGGGCACCTACTTTAAAACCCGTCGGCTACCTGTACAATTCTTAATCTATATTGCCATTACCGCTTTATCAAGGCATTTAGTGATTGATGTACAGAAAGTAGCCGACAGCTTTCATCTTTACTTATTGCTGAGTATAACGGTTGCAATTGCTCTACTCAGTGTTGCCATTTTAATCTTATCTTACACTGGCAAACATTTCGGCTGCCCAGAAGATAATGAATATGATCGAAAAAAGTAATTAGCCTAATGCCAACCACCGTATTGTGTGGTTGGATCACCTCGCCAACCTGTTGTGGTTTTATTAGCATCAGGAATATGCACCGTTTCTTCTGCCGCCCTCACTAAATTAGCTCGCGTATAACCCCCCATGGCTTTAGCCGCTTTAGCAATGGCTGTTGTAGTTGGATTAATCTGATACTGTTTGATACTGTCATCCACTACCGCCACTGACAACTTCTCAGTTTCTCCCTCTGCTATGGCGATTATTAAAATGGGCAAATCCGTGTTAGCAGGAATCTCTACCTTATAATGACCACTGTCTAAATTGGCTTGAGTGATTAACTGATCACTTGTAGATATCACCTTAACATGACCCGTTTTAAGCACGCCTTTGTTATTACTCACTATCCCTTCTATAGCAGTGTTCTGAGTATATTTTCTAACGACCGTAGGAAACACTTTAGCACTCTTTTGACTATCATCACAGCCACTCAAAAGCAAACTTCCTAAGACTACACCGATTAATGAACTGATTAAATTTCGCTTCACAAACACCTCCTCACTTTTTATTATTTTAAAAATCCTATCCTTGTTTACCCTCATGCTTAGCACCCTACCTAGAATGACTTAACACGCCCCCCTCCATTCTATACACTTCATCAACCCAACCTAAACCCGCTTCACGATGCGTGACCATAATCACGGTTTTATGAACTGAAAAATGGCTTAAAGCCTGCAACACATCCCGTTCTGTCTCGGCATCTAGGCCTTCGGTAGGTTCATCTAAAATCAGTATCGGTGCATCTTTAAGATACAACCGCGCTAAGGCAATCCGCCTCGCTTCGCCGCCCGATACTTTAACGCCGCTCTCCCCCACCCACGTCTCTAACCCTTCGGGTAAATAACTGATAAATTTTTCCAGTCCCGTCGCTTTAATAGCCGCCGCCAGTTCTAAGTCCGTCGCGGTGGGTTTAGCTAATAACAAATTCTCTTTAATACTAGCCGCAAACAATTGCGTGCGTTGTGATAATACCCCAAAACAGCTCATCAAGGGGTCAGACCCCACGCTTATTAAAGACTGTCCACCTAAAGAGACCTGCCCTAATTCAGGATCATAATAACGCATTAATAAGTGTAGTAAAGTCGTTTTACCCGAACCACTGGCGCCTACAATCGCAATTTTATATCCTTGTGGAATCATTAAATTAAGATCTTTTAACACCCAATCTTGTTGCTCAGAATAGCGAAAACTAACACCAGAGACTTGTAAAGCAAACTCCTCAGGTAACGAGAGTGCTTGCACCGGTTGTTGTATGGTTGGCGTCATTTCAGCCACCTGTCTAATACGCCCTGCTGCGGTTAAGGTTTTGGCTAACATCTGCATCGCCATTGCCAAAGGCGTGACTAATTCAAATGCTACTAATACGCAAAATACCACCAAGGCTACCTCTGGCCCCGCTAAAACTCCATTAGCAAATAAAACCGCCGCCAATACCAGCGCCACTAAGACACTTAACTGCGCCAGCAAAAAAGTAAGCGCAGAAGAAATAGCGGTTAAGCGATTATTTTGCCGTTGGGTATGAATCAGCCGCTCAGAAAATCGACTTAAGAAGGCACTGAAACGTTCGTAGGCTTGATTCGCCATTAAATCAGCCAACCCTTGTAAGGTATCCACTTGACGAATTCTATAATTGGCCATTAACACCGTAATACGTTCTGCACCCTCTCGACCTAAACGATTAAAAAGCCACGGCACCACAACACCTGCCGCTAACAAAAACAAACCGTTGGTTAAACTAATCACCGGCGCATACGCAGCCAAAAACACCGTCACTGCAACGCCACCAATAATAGCCACGGTAAGAGGCGCCACTAAACGCAAATACAAGGCATCCAACGCATCAATATCGGCTGTCATCCGAGACAATAAATCACCACTACGAAGCAACGCTAACCGTCCCGGCACTAATGGAATCAAGTGTTGAAAAAACCAACTGCGCAGCTCTGCAAGTACTCGAAAAGTGGCCTCATGAGTCACTAAACGCTCGCCATAACGACCTAACGTGCGCGTAATTGCCAAGGCACGAATTTGTGCCGCCGGTAACATAAAATTAAACGCTAAGACTTGGCCATCCACCACCATCAAGCCCGCTAGGGCTGACGCGCTAATAAACCAACCGGATAAAGTCAGCAACACAATCGCGGCTAAACTGGTGATTAATGACAAGACAATACCGCCCAGCAACCAAGCACTGTAAGGTTTAAATAACTTTAAAAAAAACCAGCCGTCTTTCATCCTACTAACCGTCCTTGTTTAAGCACTAATTGTCTAGTGAGACGGTTAATGACAATGGGATCATGGGTCGCAATAATTAAGGTTTTATCCTTAAACAAATGCTCAATCACCGCTAACAAGCGGGTTTTATTCTCACTATCCAGATTAGCCGTCGGTTCATCCAACACCACAATGTCCGCATTCTTTAAAAATGCTCTGGCCAAAGCAATGCGTTGTATTTGCCCACCTGATAAACCATAACCCCGCTCACCAATTTGAGTATCTAAACCCGATGGTAAAGCTGCCGTAAACTCCGTGACTCCCGCTGCCACAGCCGCTTCATTAATACGTTGTCCACTGGCTTCAGGTTTAGCTAAGGCAATATTCTCTTTGATACTGCCATGAAAAATAGCCGCACTTTGACCCACCCAAGCCATCGCTTGAGTAGAATCCGTTTTATTCACCAGCGCCCCTTTCAAAAAAACGGCTCCCGTCGTTGGTTGCTCAAAGCCGAGTAACACATTTAATAACGTAGTTTTACCGGCCCCAGACTCACCTATTAACGCCACCTTTTCACCTGGATGAATCTCAAAATTAATCGCAGTTAACACGGTACGTTGCGCATAACTTTTACTCACTTGCTGAAAGGCAATCAAAGCATTGGGACTTTCACCCGAAGACACCTCATTGCTGTTCTGTACACCAGGCACTTGTTCAAGCACCGCTAAAATGGCCTCACTCGCGCCCAAGGCCGCAGCCCGATCATGGTAATTAATCGCTAATTGTCGTAAAGGCATAAAAAATTCAGGCGCTAATAACAATACAAACAACGCTTCTTTTAGAGTGATATGCTCAGCAGGTCCAAAATGAATCTGGCCTAATAAACCTAGGCCGACATATACCGCGACTAAAGCCACCGCTACCGCACTAAAAAACTCCAACACCGCCGATGATAAAAACGCAATGCGTAAAACCGTCATCGTTTTTTCTCTAAAGCCATCGGCCTTCTCATTGATACTGTGTAATTCTGCCGTGGCTTGTCCAAACAACTTAAGCGTACTTAAGCCTTGTAAACGATCCAGAAAATAACCACTCATCCGAGACAAGGCTAAAAATTGATTACGACTAGCAGAAGCGGCGCCCATCCCAATCAGTGCCATAAAGACAATGACCAATGGCCCCGTGATTAAAAAAATAACCCCCACCACCCAATTAACAGGCATCACCACCGCTATCATACTGAGAGGCAAAATACCGACGATCATTTGTTGAGGTAAATAACGCGAGAAATAAAACTCTAAAGCATCCACTTGCTCTAAAGTTAGCGCGGCTAATTCACCGCTTTGATAGTGCTTAAGTGCAGAAGGCCCTAAAGCCAAAAAGTGATCCAGTAACTGTTGTCGAACAGACGTTCTAATAGTAGCACCGGCTTCAAAACCTAATACGGGATAACTGTATATGCAAACACTACGGGCTATAAATACCGCAACTAAGGCCGCTAAGTAAGGGCTTAAAGTGTTTATTGAGACTTTATCGATAATAATGGCTTGTAACAGATAAGCCAGTAACGCAGCTTGAGTTATCACCAACCAACCGTTTAAAACACCCACACTAGCTGCCAGCATTAAAGGTGTTCGGACAGTTTTTGCCAAGGTCTTTAACCAACCAGCACACACCTTTTCTCTCGCTTTATTTTTATCAAAAAAAGCCTGATTATCTAACTCTGTTAAGCGCATATACTATCCAACTAAAAAGTAGGCTCAGATTAAAACATAATTTAGACAGAGAGTTTTACATAATTCAGTCATGGTATTGCTTCGGGCATCACCTGTTAAAAGCGCGGTTAACCACTTCTCGTAAGTTAAATTAGGTCTATCCCAAAAAGCAGATACCCTAACTTGCTTCCACAAATCTGGATTTACGTCAGGTGTCTGAAATATTGAATAATGATGCTTGTGCACAATCATTTGAATCAAACATAACAAATTGAACAAAATTTATGAAGTGTAATGTTCAATTGTACATTTCCAATCACCTCTTACATCCCTGTGTGGTGATTCGCTAATGTTTCCTTTCTCAAGGCATTAGTTACTCTAAATAATTAACCGGAAAATGAATGCTGCTTTTCATTTTCCTGCCTAACATCAAACCCTCCTTAAGAAGCAGAATCTCTTGAGCCTTTCTTAGACTTCAGTTTTTTTGCTTCTTTTTTGGCGGCTTTTTCTGCACGAATAATCGCTAATTCAATTAACTCTTCTTCCATCATCGCTGGGGTTTCAAGGGTTAATCTGCCGATCATACCGGCCCTTAGTTCGGCTAACAATATTTTAGAAACGCGATCGACATCCACTCGGCCACCGGACTTTAAACAACCTCGACTTTTACCAATCGCTTCTAATAAGGCTTGCTCTGAAACAGGTAATGCTTCGAGTTGATAACGTTCTTTTACTTGTTCTGGATAGTCCGTTAACAAAAACTCGGCCGCAAAATAGGCAATTTGTTCATGATCAATAGCAGTATCTTTAATGGCACCGGTGGTCGCCAACCTAAAACCACTGTTTTTATTTTCAACATTCGCCCATAACATACCAGGCGTATCCAACAAAACAATACCATTCCCCAAAGCTATACGTTGCTGCATTTTAGTA
Organism: uncultured Methylococcaceae bacterium; assembly: GCA_903863905.1. Lineage (GTDB taxonomy): Bacteria > Pseudomonadota > Gammaproteobacteria > Methylococcales > Methylomonadaceae > Methylobacter_C. The sequence goes on along the minus strand of CAIPDT010000167.1, from coordinate 8,969 downwards.
ATCGCGGGCTCGTTACCAGTTTTAGCGATCATTCGTCCGGCAAGCACATTAATTAAGGTTGATTTTCCAACATTAGGAATCCCCATAATCAGCGCATGAATCAAGCGGCCACTCGGGGCTTTATCCGGTAACATTTTGTGACATAAATCGGATAGTTGGCGAATTTTCTCTGGGTGCTCAACCGTCACCGCTAAGGTTTTAACGCCCTGCTCTTGCTCTAAATAGGTTTGCCATTCTTGCGTTCGTTCTGGATCGGCTAAATCACTTTTACTTAAGATTTTGATACAAGGTTTATCACCTCGTAACGTGGTTAGCATTGGGTTTTGACTGCTAAAAGGGAGACGTGCATCAAGCACTTCAATCACCACATCAACTTGATGCAAAGTTTGTTTAACCTCTTTGCTGGCCTTGTGCATGTGACCGGGGTACCACTGAATTAACATAATTTAATAATAAAATAAGTGAAATTGACAAGTAGGCGTAAAATACACCCATGTTTTACTGTACACCTTAGCAGATCAGCGCTTTTAAAAGTAGGAAATTCAACATAATGAAAGAGATATTAGTATCCAGTACTTTTTATGCCTATTTATCCAGACTTCGCTGGATTAAACGCTGGGGGCTTAAACGTAATGCGCATGAAGAAAATGTCATGGAACACAGTTGGGAAGTTTCTGTTATTGCGCATACCCTTGCGCTGATCAAGAATCGCTATTACAACGGTACGGTCGATGCTAATGCTATTGCAACGGCGGCTCTTTATCATGATATTTCTGAAGTGATTACCGGCGATCTGCCCACACCCATTAAATATCACTCCACCGCCATTAAAAAAGCCTATAAACAAATTGAACATCAAGCCGAGTTAGAATTACTGGCGCTGTTGCCCAAAGATTTACAAGCTGATTTTGCGCCTTTAATCAGTCATGATCTACTGCCCGAAGAGCATGTAAAAATCATTAAAGCGGCCGATAAAATATCCGCCTATCTTAAATGCCAAGCCGAATTAAAAGCCGGTAACTCTGAATTTGAAATCGCCGCCGAACACATTGCCTTAGCCATTGGTGAATCAGATCAACCCGAAGTCATCTTTTTTATGCAGGCTTTTGTACCCAGTTGTGGTTTAACCTTAGATGGCTTAATGCAAACCCATTAAGACAGTAAACTTAAGCCATATACACTCAGTTCGTCTAAAAGACTCCCCTGCTCTGGATGCGTTTCACGGAGCGCTTTTATCCGCGCTTGAAAAACTTCAGAACTGAGCCCACCGCCCTCTTCTCGTCCTGTTAACCGAGTATTACAAAACGCAACCCAATGCACCTGCTCTTCTTGAGTTAATGTTTCCGGGTAGTTTCGGGCTCTATATCTAAAGAGCATCTCAGCCAAACGCTTATCCATAAATTTAAATGTCTGTCTGGCTAACTTATCAGGCGCTGACAGTCTAATTTTATTCATCGCGTGCTTATCCAACTCAGAAAAAAAGCCACCACTGTAAAGGGCTAAATCAGGATCAGAACTGGGCTCACCATAGCCATTCCCCGAAAAAACGTCTGCAACTTTCTGATCAATATGAGCACAGGATTTAAATTGTTCGTTATGAGCTATGCACAACGCGACATCAAGCCTTAAGCGGTGTTGATCTTCGGGGCGCAATACATTGAGCGGAGCTACCACCGGACACTTATTAATATGCACGGTTTTAAGCGGAATTCGACTCATACCTTCTGGTAAGTCTTCTTTACGAGTAAAGAGTCGATACCGAATTTCCTCAATTGATAATGTTAACAAAGCTTCTGGATCGACGGATAAATCATAAACGATTACCCCATTAGTATTGGTAGGATGTTTACACAGGGGGACGACGACGGCTAAAGAACTTTTTGCGGTGCCATACTGACCTGAAATATGTACCACCGGTTTAAAACTGCCTAATTGCAATAATTCCAGTACTTTTGCTTTAGAGCGATGGCTCATTAAAAATTGGAACAGTTTAGGTTGAGCCTGTTTGATTAATTTGGCAACATTGATAGTTGCATAGACATCGGATAACGCATCATGAGCCGATTCATGGGCGATATTATTCACGATGGTTAATTGATCCAGTCTTATATTCGCTTTGCCGTGTTCATCAACGGGCCAATGAATGCCATCTGGACGCAGTGCCCTTGCCGCTCTGACGACATCAATCATGTCCCAACGAGAATTTCCATTTTGCCATTCTCTGGCATAAGGATCATAAAAGTTTCGATATAAACAATTGCGGGTCACCTCGTCATCAAAACGCAAGGTGTTATAACCCAAGGTACAGGTATTGGGTTCGGACATTTCTGAATTGATCTGTGCGATAAATTCAGCTTCACACAGCCCTTTTTGATAGGCAAGTTGCGGAGTAATGCCGGTGATTAAACAGGCATCGGGATTAGGTAAGTAATCAGCGGTTGGTTTACAGTAAATAACCAACGGGTCATCAATGATATTAAAGTCTTCATCCGTTCTAAGTCCGGCAAATTGAGCCGGACGATCACGTTGAGGATCAATACCGAAGGTTTCGTAATCGTGCCAGTAGTAAGTTTGCATTCAGTATTAACGCAACTTACCCTTGGTTTAACTGGGCTTCTGCATCCATCTTTTTTCTTTTATCACATTTCTCAACACACACACATTCCGCTTTGCTCATACCGCCCCCACAAGAGCCTTTAATAGCGCGTCTACCAAAGATAACGCCAATTGCCATAATAGCAATCACTACCAGCATTACTACAAAAGTACTTAAAAACATAGTCATGATTTCATCCTCAATAGTTATTTGTTAGGTAGCACGTAATATAAAGTACGCCTGACCTAAATATAATTCACCCATAACAAAAAAACGAGGAATAGACTGAGCCAAACCTCGTTTTATTTCTTTTGTGACACACCTCTTAAATAAAAACCCTTAAGAGGTGTGCTGTACTACCGCCTTAATTAACCGCCAAAGTCATCTAACATGATGTTTTCTGGCTCTACGCCATTTGCAATCAACATGTTAATCACTGAGGTGTTCATGATTGGAGGTCCACACATGTAGAATTCACAATCTTCTGGAGCTGGATGATTTTTAATAAACTCTTCAAACAATACATTGTGAATGAAGCCTTTATAACCATCCCAGTTATCATCCGGTAATGGATCTGATAACGCTACATGCCATTCAAAGTTATCATTTTCTTTAGCCAGCATATCAAAATCTTCTACATAGAACATTTCGCGTTTGCTACGAGCACCGTACCAGAAAGTCATTTTACGTTTAGATTTCAATCGACGTAATTGATCAAAGATATGTGAACGCATGGGTGCCATACCAGCACCACCACCCACAAATACCATTTCTGCTTCAGTTTCTTTAGCATAAAATTCGCCATAAGGTCCTGAAATGGTACATTTATCGCCTGGTTTCAAATCAAAGATATAAGAAGACATAATACCAGGCGGTACAGTATCAGGCGCACCAGGAGGCGGTGTCGCAATACGTACGTTCAGCATAATTTCTTTTTCTTCAGGATAACTTGCCATGGAATAGGCACGTAACGCAGGCTCTTTAACGTCAGAGACATAACGCCATAAGTTAAACTTATTCCAATCTTCATGAAAACGTTCTTCAATCTTGAAATCACTGTACTTAGCAATATGCGCTGGGCATTCAATTTGAATATAACCACCAGCTTTATAATTTATTTCTTCGCCAGACGGTAATTCCAACACGAGCTCTTTAATAAACGTTGCTACGTTATTGTTAGACTTAACAGTACATTCCCATTTTTTTACGCCGAAGACTTCATCTTCAACTTCAATGTTCATGTTATGTTTTACCGTTACTTGGCATGAAAGACGCTCGCCATGAGCCGCTTCACGTTTAGTAATATGGCTTAATTCAGTCGGTAAGATTTCTCCACCCCCTGAATTTATTTTTACTTTACATTGACCACAGGTACCGCCACCACCACAGGCAGACGATACAAACAAACCACTATCTGCTAACGCTGTTAATAGTTTTGAACCTACGGGCACATGAATTTTCTTTTCATCATTGATCAGGATCTCAACATCTCCTTCCGCGACCAATTTGCTTTTTGCTCCGATAATAACAAATACCAGTGCAATCACAAACGCCGTGAAAATAATGATCCCTAAGAGAATTTCCAGCATTACACTACCTTCTTATAGTTGGATTCCAGAGAAAGCCATGAAGCCAAGTGACATCAGACCCGCAGTAATAAAAGTAATGCCCAAACCTTGCAAACCGGCTGGAATATCACTGTATTTAAGTTTTTCGCGAACACCGGCCATGACTGTAATAGCCAATGCCCAACCCAAGCCACTACCTACACCGTAAGTAACACTTTCACCAAAGTTGTAATCACGTTCAATCATAAATAAACTGCCGCCTAAAATAGCGCAGTTTACGGTGATTAAAGGTAAAAACACACCCAGAGCAAAATATAACGCGGGGAAAAACTTATCCAGAATCATCTCAAGAATCTGTACTAATGCCGCAATCATACCGATACAGCTTAATAAGGCTAAAAAGCTTAAATCAACGCCTGTTATCCCTATCCAAGACAAGGCATCTTCTTTTAACAACGCATGGTAAACAACATTATTGGCAGGTACTGTAATGGCTTGTACCACCATTACGGCAATCCCTAGACCCATCGCAGTAGAAATTTTCTTTGATACTGCGATAAAGGTACACATGCCCAAAAAGAAGGACAAGGCCAAATTTTCAATAAAGACAGCTTTTACAAATAAACTAATATAAGCTTCCATTAGTGATGTCCTCCTTCACCATGAGAAATCGCCATAATCTTAAACTCTACCTTTTCAGCTTGAGCAGGTTTCCATTGACGGACACCCCAAATAATCAAACCAATGATAAAGAAAGCACTCGGTGGTAATAACATTAAACCGTTTGGATCGTACCAACCGCCATCTTTAGTTAATTTAAAAACTTCGATGCCTAATAATTTACCAGACCCCAATGTTTCTCTAAAGAAAGCCACGATGATCAAGATCAAACTGTAGCCTAAACCATTACCGATACCGTCCATGAAGCTTTCTAAAGGTGGATTTTTCATCGCATAACCTTCAGCACGACCCATAACGATACAGTTAGTAATAATCAAACCCACGAATACTGATAACTGTTTACTCACATCATAAGCAAACGCTTTTAACAACTGATCAACCACGATTACTAAAGAAGCAATAATGGTCATTTGCACAATAATACGAATACTGCTTGGAATGTGATTTCTAATTGCACTAATGGCTGCACTTGAAAATGCAGTTACTAAAGTCAAAGCCAACGCCATAATCAGCGAAGTAGACATTTGTGATGTTACCGCTAATGCAGAACAAATACCCAATACTTGTAGCGTGATTGGATTATCATTAACCAATGGTGTGGTTAATACTTTTTTTGTTTCATCATTTAAAATTGCACTCATGATTTTACCCCTTTAACCGTTCTAACTTTTTTCAAATACGGTGCAAAACCTTCATTACTTGTCCAATATCTCACTAAATTGGTCACACCCGTACTGGTTAAGGTCGCACCTGCAAGACCGTCAACTTGGTATTGTGATCCGGGTTTAGTGGTATCGACTGTTCCTTTAATTAAACTTAAAGCAGGCTCACCAATATCCGCTTCACCAATCAAACCTTTATCTAACGAAGGTTGATCACTTTCAGCATAGACTTTTTTACCTTTCCACAACGCACGCCAAACAGGGTTTACAACTTCACCACCTAAGCCTGGAGTTTCTTGTTGATCATAAAAGTTAATACTTTGAACCGTTTGACCATCTGCTTCTAAAGATAAAAAGCCGTATAAAGTTGACCATAAACCATAGCCGTTAATTGGCAGAATAATTGATTTAACTTGGCCCGCTTCTTTCACTAAAAATACTTTAGCGTATTTAGCTTTAACACGGATATGTGCGATATCTTTATCTTTTGGGATTAAGATACTTTGAGCAGGATCTTTAGCCGCTTTACGTTGATCATATTCTTCAGCATTAACGCTATCAACATAATCACCGGTTTCTAAGTCAACAATTTTAGATTCGATTTTGTCAGAAAATGCCGCGTTAATATCAGCACCATCTTCTAATAAACCTGCTACCTCCAAAATGTTTTTCTTCATGTCTGCCGCTTTATTACCCACTTGTAACGGCTTTAAAGCCACCGCTGCAAATGATACTAAAACCGCACATACGAGACATAAAGACACTGCGATAGCAATTGTTTTTTCTAAACTATCATTTCCAAGAGCCAATACCTTATCTTTATAGATAATGAACTTACGATACTGCTCGTATTGCTCTAAGGTCGCATTCAATTTTTCCATGTGTTTACATTTATTAGGCATGACGTTTCATCCTTCTTCTAATATTAGCCTGAATGACAAAATAATCAATCGTTGGCGCAAACATGTTTGAAAATAGAATTGCCAGCATAATACCTTCGGGGAACGCTGGATTAACAACTCTGATTAACACTGTCATACCCCCTACTAAGGCACCAAATACCCAACGACCTGTATTAGTCATTGCCGCACTCACTGGATCAGTAGCCATATAAACCATACCAAAAGCAAAACCACCTAAGGTTAAATGCCAATACCATGGAAGAGCAAACATAGGATTAGTATCGCTACCAATCACGTTAAATAGGGTTGAAATAATCACCATACCGGCAAAAACACCACCCATAATGCGATAAGAAGCAACGCGAGTGTATATCAAGAAGGCGGCGCCAATTAAAATCGCAAGTGTTGACGTTTCACCTAAACAACCTGGCTCAAAACCAAAGAAAGTTTGTACCCAACTGTAATCAGCCGCACGAACTGCGTCAAGACCACCGTTTGCTGCAATCCCTAAGGGAGTTGCTCTAGTATAACCATCAACAGCCACCCAAATTGAATCGCCTGTCATTGAAGCAGGATAAGCAAAGTATAAAAAAGCTCTACCTGTTAACGCGGGATTTAAAAAGTTTTTACCGGTACCACCAAAAACTTCTTTACCAATCACGATACCAAATGAGATACCTAAAGCAACCTGCCATAAAGGCATATCAGGCGGCATGATTAAGGTATACAACATCGATGAAACTAAGAAACCTTCGTTAACTTCATGGCCACGAACAGTCGCAAATAAAACTTCCCAAATACCACCAATCGCTAACGTAGTGATATAGATAGGTAAGAAATATAAAGCGCCGTGAACCAAATTAGAAAAAGGATTCATGGTGTTATACCCGAAAATCATCATCGGGACACTACGCCAGTTAGCAATTTTCTCAAGCCCCATTGATTCCATGGCTAAATTGGCTTGATAACCGGTGTTATACATGGCCATCAACACACAAAATAATGTGGCGATTACTACAAAAGTCATGGTTCGTTTCAGGTCGTTACCATCACGAACATGAGTTGTGCCGCGTGTTACATCAGCAGGCGTATAAATGAAAGTATCCACCATCTCATAGAGACCGTAATACTTAGCAAGACGACCACCTTTTGTAAAATGCGGCTCAATGCTATCTAAAATTTCTCTAGCCGACATTATCCTTCCTTCTCGATTTTAGTTAAATTCGCTCTCAGCACAGGACCAAAGTCATGTTTACCTGGATCTACAAATGTAAATAAAGACACATCTTCTTCATCAAGCTCTAAACAACCCAGCAATTGAGCTTGGTCTGAATCACCAATGACTAAGGACTTAAGTAATGGTGTTGCCAAAATATCCAGAGGCATGACTGTTTCATACACACCTACTGGCACAATCGCTCTATTACTACCGTTTTTATCCGTAGTGAGTGGGAACAAACGGTTATCTTTACGATCAACGCTTGACGTATAAACATTCATCGCAGAATATTTATTTTTACCCGCTACAATCCATCCAAACAACTCACGAGCACGACCTTCTTGTAAGGCGGAGACCTGATTGTTATAAACACCTAAAAAAGCTGACCAACCGTGTGCAATATGTCCATACAAAACTGAACCGGAAATAACACGGCTCTCAACATCATCTTGTAATTCACTGGCTACTAAATCATCCGTATTGGCACCCACACGAGTACGAACTAAGCGTGGATTTTTAACCGTAGGACCGGCTAAAGAAACCACTCTTTCTACGTTCAATTTACCCGTAGCAAATAAAGCACCAATAGCAATAACGGCTTGATAATCCAAATACCATACTGATTTATTGATGTTAACGGGATCAATAAAATGAATATGTGTGCTCGGTAAACCGGCAGGATGTGGACCTTCAAATTCTGCACTTATCGCGCCATTAGAGACCACGATATCAGTACCTGTTGCCTTAGCAACATAGGTTTTACCATCCGTTAAGTTAGCGATCACAGCTAAGCCATTTGCAAAATCATTTGCACGATCTTTAATAATAACCGCTGGATCAGCCGCTAAAGGTCTGGTATCAATCGCTGTGACGAAAATTGAACTTGGCTTGCTATCTAAAGCAGGCACTTTTCCGTACGGACGGGTTCTTAATGTCGTCCATAAACCAGAAGACACCAAATTTTCTTTAACTTGCTCAACTGATAAATTGCCTAAATCAGCTTCAGCGTATTTATTGAAAGTAACTTCTGCGTTACCTTTCAATTCAATCACAACTGATTGTAAAACGCGCTTTTCACCACGGTTAATTGCTTTAACAACACCTGCACCCGGTGAGGTAAATACAACACCTGGCGTTTTTTTGTCAGAAAATAATACCTGACCTAGCTTTACTGTATCCCCCTCATTAACCAACATGGTAGGTTTCATACCTACGTAATCAATCCCCAGAATCGCTACAGAATTAATCTGATTGCCATCCTCAATAATTTGTTTAGGACCTCCCGTTATGGGTAGGTCTAAACCGTTTTTAATAGTAAATCGCATAGTTAATAAGCCTACT
>CAIPDT010000166.1 GCA_903863905.1 uncultured Methylococcaceae bacterium | reverse complement strand
TGTTTTGGCTTTAATTCAGCTAGTTTAGCGATGGATTGTGTAACAGCAACATCGCTAGGAGACACAGCAACCAATCTAACTGGAATATCATTTCTATTATCAAAAAACGTATGCCTTGATTTTACAGGAACCAACCTATTTCTATCTTTCGTTTTAAAAAGATATTGCACGATTTCACTGAATTCTCGAACATCCTTATCTGTATCTGCGAATACATCCTTCTTATAAAGACTAACTAAACATAACGCTTCCTTAGAAATTAAAGCGAGTGAATGAAATAGCTTTGCATTTTGACAGAATTCAAGCAGCAGACTTGCACCTTGAATATGATCCGAATGCCAATGAGAGATAAGAATACCAACTACCTGAGTACTAGCATCAACGCCTATATCTTTAAGATATTGTAGTGCTATTGGCTGTTTCGTTTTTGGACAAAGACAACTATCAATAACAAACCATCTACCTTGGCCGATATGAAGAACAATACATTCGCCAATACCGGGCCCAAATATTGATATTTCACCGATATGATTATCAGGTGCGTCGTATTCAATTGGCAAGGAAGAACTCAGCGTAATCCTCCGCTAATTTATCTGCTTCTTCAATTTCTCTTTTTGTCCATTGCGGTAAGCGACGAAAACGAATAATTGAAATTCTTTCTTTGCTGTATTTTATACCTTGCCTATAACCAATATACCAATAAAATAATGCACCTGGTTGGATTAAGTTTTGATCGTTGTTATCTATCTCATCCCTAGACAACACTACAATTTCATTAGGATTATCAAAATTTGTTAAATCCTCTAAGCGAACTGTTAGTTCTTCATCATCAACCGCGATGACAACACCGCTCCATTTTTGCTTAATATCTTCTCTAAATTTGCTGCTTTTAGCTACGACATAATCTTTTTTAATACTTCGAGGCCTAATTTCAGGGTCCTTAATAGAAAAAGAATTAGTGCCAGATTTACTATAATAAAATTGATTTATATCTGGTATATATTCTGGCTTACAATTTGCTGCTGTACTCATTTTTTTTCAAACTCAAGTTTATAGTTCCATAATATTTGAAGTCATTTCTTTTGCTAAATCCAATGACTTGTCCCAATTTTCTTCAAGTATTTTCGTCATAGTTAAAGCACTTGAATCTGTTATATCAATATGATTGTTTATTGTAAAAGCTAAAACACCGGGACCCAGATGAGGCAAAGCTACAATTTGCGGCCTGACAAAACCAATAAACTCATCAGGTCTGGGCATGTTCATAATTATCTCCCATAACCCAAATTCATCCTGCTTTACTCCATCTAGATCACTTAGATAACTAGCTACATTTTTCCAATATTGTTGTGGAGCTAAATCGCTACCGAATTTTTTCCATTGAGCTTGATCATAAATTTTTATTACAGAGGTAAAGTTCATTCCGAGTTGCGATATTGGTGTTTCGCTTAAAAGAGTGAATGAGCTAACAACCAAATCTTTTAAAGTAAGATACTCGCTTGCGCGTGATGTAACTATGGAAAATTTATTCAAAAAAACTGTTATATTACGATCACTTGGAAGACTAATTTGAGCCATATCAGGCAAATTAATATCCTGTTCATTTTTATAATCCCATTCCCCAACTATTTCTTTTCGTATAAACCATTCTGGGTGAAATATTTTTGGATTAAAGTTTCCAACAAGAACAATACTTGCTTCTTCGCTGAGAATTTCCAAATTTTTCATAGTGTTTTTAATTTCATTTAGTTGATTATTTACCGAGAGTGAATGATTCAAAACCTCATAGTGTTAATATTTCGAAAATACACCAACAGGAAGTGATTAAAAATAGCCTAGCTAATAACTTGGAAGTTTACATCATTTGGATAGACTTTACACCAAGGATAAAGTTAAAAACAACAGAAGCTATATTCTGACTAGAAAAATGGGTATTCTTAATAATCCAACACAATCAGACAACTGGTATTTGAAATAATATTAGGCATTTTCAAAATCCTGCATGATATCTTCAGCAGGATAATTTAAAACTGATTATAAATTTTATAACTCATTTGATTAGATAATTTGATGTACTATAAGTATGTTAAGGTACTTGGGCCACATCACTCTTAATTGATTTTTTAATCATGAAAACGGATACCCTGTTTTATCGCTTATTTCTGCGTAAGCCGAAACTAGCCTTAGAGTTATTAGGTTTAGACTATACAGGCGATAGTTATAGCTTTTGCTCCGAAGAAATCAAACAGACGGCTTTTAGAATTGATGGTTTGTTCAAGCCCGTGTCTGACGATCCAGAACAGCCTATTATCTTTGTTGAAGTGCAGTATCAAGTGGATAACGATTTTTACGGTCGCTTATTTAGTGAACTCACGCTTTACTTGTACTTAAAAAAGCCCGAACGAGATTGGTTAATCTTGTTGATTTATCCCAGTCGATCTATTGAAAAGAAAGCCA
>CAIPDT010000165.1 GCA_903863905.1 uncultured Methylococcaceae bacterium | reverse complement strand
TTTTTTATTTTTGTAATTATAAAGTTAATCATAACTAAATATTTTAAATGCTTCTTCGGTAAAAATAATCATTAAATGCGAACTCTTTATCCATCTATTTATAGTATTAGTTTGGCTTTGCTAATTTTCAGTGGTTGTGTGTACTCTGAAAACGCGCCTCTACCTATAAATATTGAAAAGCCGGCACTTGAGAAAGTAAGGGTGCAACTTAAATGGTTCCATCAATTTCAATTCGCAGGTTATTACGCTGCAATTGAGCAAGGTTATTACCAAGAAGAAGGATTAGACGTTGAGTTATTAGAGCGTCAGTTAGATAAAAGTGTTGTTGAACAAGTCATTCAAGGACAGGCTGAATATGGTGTGGGTGATTCAGGATTAATTCATGAATATGCTTTAGGTAAACCCATTGTGGCTTTAGCGGCCATTTTCCAACATAATCCTTTGGTCTTCATGACGCTACAAAATTCCGGTATTATTAGTCCTTATGAGATGAGAGGGCGACGTATTATGATGGATGAAGTTAACGTCAATGAATCTCCGCTTAAAGCGTTATTGGCCGAAGTAAATTTAACGAATAAAGATTTTACTTTGGTTAAACAGTCTAATGACAATAATGCCTTAATAAGAGGCGAGTTAGATGTAATGACTGGATATTTAACCGATCAACCCTTTTATTATAAAGAAATGGGTACAAAGATAAATATCATAAATCCACAAAATTACGGCGTAGATTTTTATGGAGATATATTATTCACTAGTGAAACTGAGAGTCAACAACACCCACAAAGACTCGAGCGTTTTTTGAGAGCCAGTTTAAAAGGATGGCACTACGCTTTAGAGCATCCAGAACAAATGATAAATTTAATTATTAATCATTATCATAGTAAATTATCTTTGGCGCATTTACACTTTGAAGAACAAGAACTACGTAAGTTAATTCCTGATACCGTGCCTTTAGGTACTATTGAACAAGCACGCTTAAAAGTGTTAGCGGATACTTATGAAAAGGTAAGTTATAACGAAACACTTAATGAAGCGCAATTGGCTCATTTTGTTTATCAGCCAATTGGAAAAAGACTTAATTTAACAGAGTCTGAATTTACATGGTTATCAACGCATACTCGAATCCGCGTGGCCATCCATCCAAATTATCATCCTTATGAATGGGTCAATGAGAACGGTGAGTTTTTAGGGATTGCTGCTGATTATTTGAAGCTTATAGAAGAGCAATTGGGCGTTCATTTCGAATTTGTTAAAACCTCTAGTTGGTCTGAAAGTTTAGAGATGGCTAAGAGAGGGGAGGTTGACTTATTAGTTAGTCCCGAAAAAAGCTTAGATGAATCCAATTATTTAGATTTTGTGACGCCTTATTATAGTTCTCCTGTCGTCATTGTTGATAATGGTAGAGCTAATTTTACCGATAATATCAATAAATTATCGGGTAAGACGGTTGTCGTTGAGGAAGGTTTATTCGTTAATGAGTTGATAGACAAAACTCAAGTAAATCTTAAGATTCTTAAATCGGTAGATACTTTATCGGCATTAAGATTAGTCGAAAATGGAAGTGCAGATGTTTATATTGGTGATGCTTATGCCGCTAATTATTGGATTAAGAAACAAGAGTTATTTAATCTAAGATTTTCTGGGCAAATTGATTATCGTAATCAACATTGGTTAGCAATAAGTAAGCATGTTCCGCAGTTAATGCCTATTATTCAAACGGCAGTTGCAGGTATTAAAGCGAAGCAAGTGGATGATATTGTTGATCGTTGGCAGAGTCTAAAAATTGAAGAAGGAATAAGTTTATTTACTTTGCAAAAATATTTTGTAGCAATTGCGTTGTTTTTATTATTATTTTGTGGATGGATTATTCGGTTAAATCGTGAAATTAAAGCACGTGTTCAAATTGAGCGTCGTGAAAAGCGTCGTAATAAAGTGCTTAATATGTTAACGAACCATCAAACACTCACGAGTATTTTAAATGCAATTGCTTTAGATATTGAGGAGTTTGATTCAGCAATTGCTTGTAGTATTTTATTGTTAACGGATGATGGAAAACAGTTGCAGCATTGTGCAGCTCCGCGATTGCCAGATACTTATTGTCAAGCCCTAGATGGCTTAGAAGTGGGGCCTGAAAATTGTATTTGTTGCAGTTCAGTAATATCGGGTAAAACTGCTTTTATAAAAAACATCCATATTCACCCAGATTGGCAAGCATTTCGTGAGCAGACAAAGGGTTTGCCTTATCGAGCTTGTTGGTCACAGCCCATTTACTCAAATGATAATCGATTATTGGGTACTTTTGCTATTTATCATCAGCGTTCCAAAAAACCCTCAATTAATTTTGTACATTTATTGAATGATGCCGCCGTATTGATTGCTATGGTTATCGAAAAATCAAAGCTAGATACTGATTTACAATTGGCGGCCAGTGTATTCACGCATGCAAGAGAAGGTATCTATATTGCAGATAAAGAGGGTTGCATTATTAATTGTAATCAAGCTTTTTTAAACATAAGTGGGTACACCCGTGAGGAATTGATCGGACAGAACCCACGATTATTTAAATCGGGTGAGCATGATAAGGAGTTTTATGAGCAAATGTGGGCGTCTTTAATAGAGAATGATTTTTGGTCTGGTGAAATTTCTAATAAGTATAAATATCAAGATAAAACGCCTGGTTTACATTCTATCTCTGTCATTAGAGACAATAATGGAGAGTTGGTTCGATATTTAGTACAAACTACTGATATTAGTGCATTAAAGTTGCAACAACAAAAGCTGGAACATTTTGCGTATAACGATGCTTTAACAGGGTTGCCAAATCGAGTGTTGTTAATTGATCGATTGAAACAATGTTTGGTGAGAAATCAAAGGCACGGTAATAGTTTGGCGATTATATTTATTGATTTAGACGGATTTAAAGCGATTAACGATAACTACGGGCATGATGTAGGGGATGCATTTTTAAAGGCTATTAGTCAGAAAATGCAGCGTGTTATCCGAGAAAGTGATACGTTGGCACGGTTAGGCGGCGATGAATTTATAGTTATACTTAATTCTCTTGAAGATAGTGATTCGTATCAAAAACCGGTTAAAAAACTATTAGAGGCCTGTAATTCACCTATTGATATTGGAGGTATACTGTTAAGGGTTTCTGCTAGTTTAGGTATTTCTTTTTCCACTGGGAAAGTTGAAGAGCCTATAGCTGATCCTGATAAGTTGATTCGTCAAGCGGATCAAGCAATGTATGTGGCTAAAAAATCCGGTAAAAATCGTTATCATGTATTTGACGGTGCAGTTGATCAATTTGTTAACACCCGACAAGAAACTATTGGTCAGATTCAAATAGGGATTAAAAAAGATCAGTTTCTTCTACATTATCAGCCTAAAATTAATATACGCACAGGTGCGTTATTAGGTGTTGAGGCACTTATTCGTTGGCAACATCCGCAACGTGGATTGCTGCAACCAAAGGATTTTTTGTCGGTCATTAAAAATCATCCTGTTAGCATTGAATTAGGTGAGTGGGTTATTAAGTCTGCCTTAGGTCAGTTATCTTTATGGAATTCTCAGAATGTTCTAATTCCAATAAGTGTGAATATTGATGCTCGGCAATTAAATCAACATAATTTTATAGAGCGTTTAAAGGTATTATTAGTGGCTTGTCCAAGTTTTAAACCAGGTGGTTTGGAATTAGAGATCATAGAAACAACAGCTATTGCGGATACTGAATATGCCTATAAAATAATTTCTGAATGTAATGCGTTAGGGGTTTTATTTGCATTAGATGATTTTGGTACTGGGTATTCTTCTATAACCTATTTAAGATATTTACCGATTAAAACGATTAAAATTGATCGTAGTTTTGTGTGTAATATTGATAAAAATCCAGATGATTTAGCGATTGTAAGAAGTTTAATTGTATTACTGTCTAGTTTGGGACGCAATGTTATTGCAGAAGGTGTAGAAACTTTAGAGCAAGGTGAAATACTTTTAAACATTGGTTGTGAATTAGTTCAGGGTTTTGGTTTTGCTAAACCAATGACTGTTGTAGAGTTACTTAAATGGTATAATCAGTGGTCAGGTGTTGTACAAAAATAATGAACATAAATCTATAAAATCAGATGGTTATATATAATCATTTCTCATTAAGTTATTTATAGATAGAATCAGTCGATAATTCTCAATATGGTTTATACCATTTTTTTACATGTGATAAGGTTGTGTTAATGAAGCAAAAGAAAGTGAATAAATTAGCCGTTTTTTTAATGAGTTGTGCATTGGTGCCTTTAGTCAATGCAGAAGAAGGACATAAACCAAAAAAATCAGAACCTAAGTTGATGGTTGACACTAAATTAGTTGATCAATCAGATAAAATTAAAATCAGCTATGGTGTTGGCGTGGATATAGGTCGTAATTTTAAACGCTTAGATCTTGATATTGATTTAGAGACACTGGTAAAAGGTTTAAAAGATGCAAATTCAGGTAAAAAGTTAGCGCTCTCTGAAGATGAGTTACGCACTGTCATGAGTCAATATCAAAATGATTTGAAACAAAAACAGATTACAGCGGTAAAAAGAATTAGCGAGGAAAACCAAAAAAAAGGGGATGCTTTTTTAGCTGAAAATGCAAAGAAAGAAGGTGTAATCTCTTTACCAAGTGGTTTACAGTATACGATTCTTACCAAAGGTGAAGGGAAGATACCGACGCAAGATGATGTGGTGACTTGTCATTATCGAGGTACTTTATTGGATGGAACGGTATTTGATAGTTCGGCTCAGACAGGAAAACCAGCCATGTTTAATGTGGGTGGGGTCATACCAGGATGGCAGGAAGCATTAAAATTGATGCCAGTGGGTTCAAAGTGGCAAGTATTTATTCCCGCACAACTCGCCTATGGGCAACGAGGAGCAGGGCGTGATATTGCACCTAATTCAACTTTAATTTTTGAACTAGAATTATTAGATGTTCAACCTGGTAAACCTATGCCTAAAAATCTTTGATGGAAAGTGATATGAGTTCAAAAATAGTCGATTCTTTGAATATTGATTTAAAGAGCTTAGATAGAAAATCTAAACGGGGGTTATTTTCTGTATTACTCGTTACGATGATATCTCTAGTTGGCGTTGAGATTTCTGCGGCTAGTCCAAATCCAGATGAAGTCGAGATAGGACGAAAAATTTACATGGAAGGTGTGTTGCCGTCTGGAGAGCTTTTAAAGGGAGTTCGGCAAGGTGCTGTTCAAGTAGAAGGTGCGCAAGCAGCTTGTGAGACATGTCATCGTCGAAGCGGGATGGGAAGCTTGGAAGGTAATTTTGCGGTGCCGCCTATTACAGGGCGTTTTTTGTTTGCAAATGAAGATGATCGTCCATTGGCTTTAGTGGATACTCGTCAGCCAAAAGATATAACACGCGCCCATAAGCCCTATGCTGAAAGCACCTTGTCTAAAGCCATCAGGGAGGGTGTTGATGTTGACGGTAAAGATATGAATCTCCTGATGCCGCGTTATGCTTTGAATGATAATGAGGTTAAAGCCGTCACTACTTATTTACGTCAATTGTCTTCTGAGTTAGCGCCAGGTGTGGGTAATGACAGTTTGCATTTTGCAACTATTATTACACAAAATGTAAAGCCAGAAAAAAGTGACGTGATGGTAAAAATGCTTAAAGCGGCTTTTGGACAGCGTAACTCAAGCCAACAAACCTATTCTGGACGAATGCGTATGCCGTTGGATCTTATCCCACGTCAATTACGTAAATGGGAGTTATCGGTTTGGGAATTGAAGGGCGAACCAGAAACATGGGCTGAACAATTGTCAGAATATTATCGACGAGAGCCAGTTTTTGCAGTGATATCAGGTGTTTCTAATGGCACTTGGAGTCCAGTTAGTAAATTTTGTCAGCAAGAAAAAATACCTTGTTTATTACCGAGTGTTGCATTGCCACCTGATGAGCCTTCTTTTTATTCGTTATACTATTCAAAAGGTGTCGCTTTAGAAGCTAGTGTTTTAGCCAATCATTTAAGGGCTAAAGACAAAAATAAACCTAGACGTATAGTACAAATTTATCGAGATGATGAAGTGGGAAGAGGGGCAGTTAAGGTGCTGTCAGAGGCTTTAAAAGACTCTAGTGTGAAAGTTGAAAATAGGATCTTCCCTGAGAAATTATCAGAAAATTTAAAAAATATTTTTAAGGGTCTTTCTTCTAATGATACTGTGATGTTGTGGCTGAAACCAACGGATTTAGTTGCCGTGAATAAGGAAAATCATAAACAGTTTCCTCGTGTTATTTATGTGTCTGGTTTTTTAGCAGAAGAAGATTATGGGTTTGTTTCTAAAGAATGGAAGGAGCATGTTCGTGTGGTTTATCCCTATGAATTAGGTGAGAAACGTCGTAAAAATATTGCGGGCATGCAGCAATGGTTAAAATCTTGGAGTATACCCTTAGTTGATCAGGTATTTCAGTCAGAAGTGTTTTTTGATGTGCTTTTATTAACAGATCTAAGCTCTCAGATGATAGATAATTTTTATAGAGATTATATTGTTGAGCGGGCAGAAGACATGCTAGGCATAGGATCTAATTTTTCGGCTTATCCACATTTAAGTTTGTCACGTGGACAGCGTTTTGCATCTAAAGGGGCTTATATTGGTCGTTTTGGAAGCGATGGTAAATTAGTTGCTGATTCTGAATGGATAGTGCCTGAATAAGGGTATATTTGTATTATATTAATAAGTTGAGGCTTTAATGACTTACTGTTATCGAAAATTATATTTATCTACTCAATATATGAAAATTATATTTATTATTTTGGGGATGTTGTTAATGTCTCAAAACTTGTTGGCAGATATCAGTAGCGAGGAAAATAAAAAAGTACAAGCTTCACAGTTTACTAAGGTGGTTGCAGATTATAAGTTGCCAGAGGTGAATGTCGTTCGTCAAGATGGCAAGAAATTGTCTTTTTTAAAAGAACTGAATGATGGGCGTCCTGTGATATTAAATTTTGTTTTTATATCATGTTCGGCTATTTGTCCAATGTTGAGCCATATACTTTCAAAAGTAGAAACACAATTGACAAAAGATGGACAGAAATTTCATTTAATTACCATTTCAATTGATCCAGAAAATGATACGCCATCCGCATTAACTGTGTATGCTAAGAAGTTTGATGCAGGGGTCAATTGGGATTTTTATACGAGTACCCGAGAAGCGAGTTTGACAATACAAAAGGCATTTAAAGCTTTTCGAGGTGATAAGATGAATCACGCTTCTTTGATTTTTTTGCGGCCATTCGCTGGGAAATCTTGGGTGCGACTTGAAGGATTTATGAGTCCTGATGACGTGGTGGCTGAATATAACGCCATGTTAAAAACTCAATAAGCAATGTATCAGAGACTCACTTGAGCTTTAACGGTGAGTCTCTGATATATAGTTGGGGAAATTAAAATGCACGTACTAGTCTAACTCGATGCGTAAGATTTTTATTGCCAGTAAATGCATTGCCAATATAGAAGTTTTGAAACCAAGCGTTAAATTTATCGCTTTCTGAGGAACTCCAATATAAATGATTTTCAAAGCTGCCAATAAGGTCTCTTTGGTCATAGAGTTTTTGGAGATCTTCTCGAGAAGGTAGGTGCCATTCCCAAAGATGCATCCCTGCAAGCTTTTTCGCTTCATGCCACGTGGCTTTAATTGATTGGTCTTCAGGACGAACAACTAAGCCATGTTGATGTGTTTCATCCACATAAAACACGATACTTTCATCTGATAAAACATCCCCGATAGAATAAGATAATCTTCTCTCATAACCAGCCGGCATTTGATATCCCGTAAGCTGATATTTTCTTAGCGTAGTGTCAATGATGTCATAAGTATTAAGGTGTTCACCGGCCTTAGCGACAATTTTGTTGATCTCTTTAGCGGCTTCTCGTTGCTCAGTACTTAGCAACCAGCGACAGAAATCTTGAACGTCTTTGTTTGATCCAAAAAACTTCTCAAGAAATTGGCTTTCAAATTGTTGGGCAATAATTGTTGCTTCATCAAAACGCTTACTTTTGAGTAGTTCTACTCTAAAATCCATGGCAATATCTTTAGATAAAACAGCAAGATTTTGATATATCTCACTTAAGCCCTTGACTAGTTCGATAGCTATTTGCCAGGCAACCTCCGAATCATTGTTTTTTTGGTTAGTATTATATTTTTCGTTGCTAGCGTCAGGGGAGGGATTATCTGTATGTTGTGTTCCAGATTTTTCCGTATACGATTTTCGTTTATCTGGATCAATTAACACCGAATAAGCTTCGTTAATTTCTTTGGTTTTTTTTATGGCTTCTTCTGTGTCGCCTTCATAGCGATCAGGGTGATATACCATCATTAAAGCTTTATAGGCGGCTTTTATTACGACCATCTCAGCGTTATGAGTTACACCCAACACACGATAGAAATCTTTTTGTGTTGAATTCATCTTACACCGTGAAGAGATCGCATAAAGCTAAATATCACGTTATCAATCATCTTTTATTATCTGTATTAGCGTTATGAGTTAAGTTTATCAACTATAAATATAGTCCCTAAAACGTAATTATATCAGTAATACTTTAACGGCATAGCCAAACTCTAATTAAAGACAGTAATTGGTCTTGATCAATAGGTTTAGTTAAATAATCAGAAGCACCTGCATCTAAACATTTTTTTCTATCTTCTTTCATTGCCTTAGCGGTTAAGGCGATAATAGGTAAGTGTGCAAATTCCGGTAAAGAACGAATAGAGCGCGAGGCTTCATAACCATCCATCACTGGCATCATCATATCCATTAATACAAGATCAATATCAGGATGTTTATTTAGCATGTCCAAGGCTTTTTCACCGTTATCAGCCTTAAGCGTGATTAATCCGTGTTCAGCTAAGATTTTTGACATGGCAAACATAGTACGCATATCATCTTCTACGATAAGTACTGTTCGAGCATTTAAGTGATCATCAGACTCATGGAGTTGTTGTATAACTCTTTTTTTATCTTCAGGTAAGTCTTTTATCACTCTATGTAAAAATAAGGCGACTTCGTCAATGAGTCGTTCTTGTGATCGAACATCTTTAAGAATAATCGAATTTGCATAGTTTCGTAGCGTCATTTCTTCTTCTCGAGTTAATTCTCGAACCGTGTAGATAATGACGGGCGGCATATTTATTTTTTCTTTAGTGATAATATTTAGTAATTCCATGCCTTGCATGTCAGGTAAGCCAAGGTCAAGAATAATTAAAGAAAAAGAACGCTGACGTATAGCTTCTAAAGCTTTTTCTCCGGTATCCACTTCTTCAACAATTACATTTTCTGAGCCAATGCTTCGGACGGTTTCACGTCGCATTAATTCGTCATCTTCAACGACTAAAACTCTTTTTTCAGACGATGAAGAAGCTTGTTCTAAACGAATGAGTATTGCTTCAATATCTTCACGTAGAACGGGTTTCCTAGCATGGCCAATTGCACCGACACGTAATCCTTCCGTAGTAGGGTCTTCTGAGGATAAGATATGGACAGGAATGTGTCGAGTATCTACATTTTGTTTAAGATGAGTCAGTACTTCCCACCCATCCATTTTGGGTAAGTGTAAGTCTAGGACAATACTGTCAGGTTTATATTTTTTGGCTAATTGCAATCCTTCTTCACCCGTTAAGGCCACTAAACATTTAAAACCTCTTTCTCTGCCAATGTCTGCTAAAATTTTCGCAAATCGGGTATCGTCTTCAATCGTTAAAAGAACTCTATCATTGGGATTAATGTTATCCCGATCGTCATCAACGGTGAAAGGTGTTTTGGGCATAACATTTGGTGAATCAATAACTTTATTGTAGTAAGGGGTTGTACTTGTTTTGGTAGGAATAGGTAGGGTCGTTGTGCTATCTACAGAAGAAAAGGTTTTTATATTGTGTCCTTCATAAGGAATATAAATACTAAATGTAGATCCTTGGGCCGGTTCACTCACTAATTGAATTTCTCCGCCTAATAGACTGACTAATTCACGAGAGATGGATAAGCCTAAACCTGTACCACCAAAGCGTCTACGATCTCCTGAGTCAGCTTGTTGAAAAGCTTCAAAAATTATTTTTTGTTTGTTTAAGGGGATGCCGATACCTGTATCCGTTACTTTAATCGCTAAGGCTTTAGTGGGGTCTAATTGACTGCGGGATAAGTCAATAGTGTTAGGCACGGATTCAAAGGAGATTGAAACAGAGCCATTTTCCGTAAACTTTAGAGCATTACCCACCAGATTTTTGATGACTTGTCCTAAGCGTTGAGCGTCTGTAGTTATAGATTCAGGGAGGTTTTTATCACAGGTGATATTTAATTCAACGCCTTGATTTTTCGCCATAGGTGCAAATTGAACATTAATAATTCGCATTAATTCTGTTATATCAACTGGTTCTATTCTTAATTCCATTTTGCCAGATTCAATTTTTGATAAATCCAGAATTTCATTGATTAGGTTTAATAGGTCGCTACCACTATCGTAAATAACACCTGCTGTCTCCACTTGGTCTTCTGAGAGATTCCCAACTTTATTTTCACGTAATGAACGAGCCAACAATAATAAACTGTTCAATGGGGTGCGTAATTCGTGTGACATATTGGCTAAGAACTCAGATTTATATTTACTGGCTAATGCGAGTTCTTCAGTTTGAACGGTCAAATTACGTCTAGCCTGTTCGTTGACTTCTTTTTGTTGTTCTAGCAACGTGTTTTTGTTTTGAAGTTCGACATTCGAAACTTCCAATTCCACTTGTTGAGCTTTAAGTTCAACTTCAGAATCATTGACCCGTTGTATTTGAGTTTCTAGCTCCGCATTAATATTTTGCAGTTCTGTTTGTTGGGTTTTAAGTTCTTGTTGAGATTCTTCAACCACTCTAGCTTGAGTTTTAAGTTCATCGTTAGTGGCTTGTAACTCTTCTTTTTGTAACAGCATTAGCATTTTTGCTTCGGCAATTTCAAAGGCTAATGCAGTAATTTCAGCGACTTGCTCTAAATATTCTAGTTGAATTTTGGTTAAAGGATTGAGAGAGCCAATTTCTAAGACACCTTGTAATTTGTTGTCAAAAATTATAGGTGTGACACAAATATTTCGAGGGACGGTTTCTCCAAGACCAGAAACAATATGAATATAGTCAGCCGGTGCATTCTGTAGCAAGATTTGTTTGCGTTCTAAAGCCGCTTGTCCAACTAAGCCTTCGCCTAATTTAAATTTCGTTGATAAGTTTTTACGTTCTGTATAAGCGTAGGTACCTAGCAATGTTAATTCTAGGTCTTTATTTTGTCCATTTGCCACATAAATAACGCCTATTTTTGCATCAATATATTCAGCAATTTCACTAATGATTTTTGAGGCTAAATAAGTTTTGTCGTCTTGTCCTAGGATAATTTGATTAATATTAGCAAGACCAGTTTTAAGCCAGTTTTGGCTATCGTTAATGTCATTAGTGCTTTTTAATGACATTTGCATTTGTGATATTGACGATGTTAATTGTCCTATTTCATCATTGCTATCGACAGGAATTTCGACATCTAATTGGCCTTCAGCAATTCGTTGGGAGATATCGATTAATAAGGAAACTTTTGAAATCAATATCTTACAGTAACGTAAAATATAGATAGCGAGTATTAATTTGATAATAAGAAAACCAATAATAGTCAGGCTGTTGAATTGATAGCGACTTTGAGAAATGGTATATTCTTGCTTAGCAACATCTAATTGGATTTGAATGAGTTGATTAATATCTTCTTCAACAGGGGTAAATAAAGGTCTTATGGATGATTTAATGACCGTGTCCACCGCGGCTGAATTTCCGGTGCGAAGCAGTTCAATGGCTGAATTTAAACCTTCTTGTATAAGATGGTTATTGTCTTTTTCAAATTTGTCAGATAATTTTTCCTCTTCCTCAGTGGCTTTAGTGGATCGGTATTCTTGCCACAGTTGTTCAATATCTATTATATTTTGCTTAATAAGATCTATGTTTTTAGTGGTTTCTTCCTTGAACAGTAACGAGTTTGCCACGGCAAGGCGATTAGATAGTAACTTAGCTTTTATTTCAGAGAGTTGTTCTACGCAAATAGTTCTATCAAGATAGACAGTTCGTAAGCCATCGTTGGATTGTTTCATTCCGAATAGACTAACGCCACCCGTGATCATTGAAAATATGGACATTAGGCATACAATTAGAAATAAGCCTTTAATATTGATATTCTTTAGCATAGGAGTTCTCTGGAAACTAATGTTGTGCTATCTGATTAACTAACAGGTTAGTGAAAATGTATTGTCTTTTTTTTGTAAAGTTAAATCTACCCAAATTCGATTAAATTCAGCATGAATTTCTTCAAATAGATTAATTAATTTGGGGTCAAAATGATTGCCTCTCCCCTCTAGGATGAGGTTCACTGCTTGTTCATGGTTAAAAGGCATTTTGTAAGATCGTTTGGCTCTAAGGGCGTCATAAACATCAGCAATGGCAACTATCCTGGCGCTTAAGGGGATGTTTTCCCCTTGTAGTCCTTCTGGGTAGCCAGTACCATTCCAGCGTTCGTGATGTGATTTAGCTATGTCAGAACCCATGCGTACCATTTTGTTATTTGGGTAGCTTTTTAATACCGTATTTAGGGTTTCGAAACCAATCATAGGGTGGTTTTTCATGGTTTCGAATTCGTCATCAGTTAGTTTTCCGGGTTTTTGTAAAATGGCGTCAGCGATACCTACTTTACCGATATCGTGTAGGGCTGAAGCATGATAAATCATGTTTACAAAGGTTTCATCAATATTAAATCGTTTGTTTTTTTCTGTTTGAGCAATTTTGGCGAGTAATTGACTGTAGGAACCTACCCTGTCAATATGCAAACCAGTGTCATCATCCCTTGACTCTGCTAATTTTGCTAAGGCGATAATAGTGGAAAGTTGTGCGGCAGAAATTTCTTCTTCTTGATCATGAATGGTTAAATTTAACGATTGATTCCGGCATTCAAGTTTTTTCCTTAGATCATGAAGTTCAAGATGGGTACTAATACGAGCAAGTAACTCTTCGACAACAAAAGGTTTTGTAGCATAATCTACTCCACCATGCTTAAAGGCTTTAATTTTAGCTTGCGTATCTTGAAATGCACTTAAGAAAATGATGGGTACATACTGAAAAGACTCATCCGCTTTTAGAATATTAGCGACTTCATAGCCATTCATATTTGGCATATCAATATCTAAGATGATAATGTCGGGTATCTTGTCTTGTGCCATGTTGATGGCCATCTGTCCATTTGGCGCTACTCTAACAATATAACCCTCAGAGACAAGAGACATCGCCAATAAGCGAAGATTTTCTGGGGTGTCATCTACAATGAGAATGTTATATTGATAATCATTTTGGGTCATGAGTTTGCTCTATCGTACTTTCTAGTAATTTGATTAAAGTAGCGTAGTCAAATTTTTCAGTGATAACTCTAAGTTTGTGTCCAATAGAGCCATTGTAAGATTCAATTTTAGTGACACACTCTTCAATGGTGTTGATATAACCACTTTTAATTGCTTTTAAAAGGTCTAAGCGCATTGAAAGCGTTAATGTTTCTAGCATGTTAGAATTCAACGGAATGTGATTTTGCCCATCAGTTTCTATGGTTATTTCATTGTCTGCATAAATATAGTCAATGTGTATTAAATTTTTGATTTCATCAAAAAGCAAGTGTTCTCGAACAGGTTTACATAAGAACTTATTGACACCATTATTGATGGCTCTTTCTATATTTAAAGGGGAGGGTGAAGCAGAAATCATTAGAATAGGAATTAAGTGGCTTTTGGATTGCATTCTAATATGCTGAGCTACCTCAATGCCATCCATGTCTTGCATTTTTAGATCTAAAATAATGATAGAGGGTAAGTCTTCTTTTGAAATAGCATTAAGAGCATCTTGGCCATTAGTGACTAATCGAATATTAAAACCGACAGAGCTTAACATTTTGCCTATCATATTTAAGTTGTCAATTTCATCTTCTACAACAAGAACCAGTGGGGGTTCGTTATGGTCAAGGTTTATACCAATAACGGTTTGACAGGCTTCTTGTTTAGGTTCATCCAGAGTCAGTTCGGCAATAAACTCAAATCTAAAGATACTGCCCTTTGAGAGTTCACTTTGTACGTTGATTGAACCTCCCATTAGCTGAGCAAATTCATTACTGACAGCCAAGCCTAGTCCGGCGCCTACTTGTTTGGCCCCCGACTCAGCTTGTTCAAACACATTAAAAATACTACTTAATTTTTCAGCTTCAATACCACATCCATTGTCTTCAATCTCAACATAGAGCCATACTTTACTCTTATCGCGCTTAAATACACCGGTACGTAGTTCAATTTTTCCATGATCAGAAAATTTTAAAGCATTTCCTAATAGGTTGATGAGTACTTGACGCACTTTATTGGCATCTATTAGGATCCAGTCTGGTAAATCATCCGAATAGTTGACATTTAATTTTAGCCCTTTCTTCTTTGTGGATAATAGAAACATCCGCTCAATATCATTGAGTATATTGGCAAAGCTAGTTTTTACCGGTGTTAATTTCATTTGACCGGCTTCAATTTTTGCCATATCAAGCACGGAGTCTATTAACAGTAAAAGATGTTCGCCACTGCGATCAATAATATCTAGATATTCTTTTTGTTGTCTTGTTAAACTGCCTTCTCTACGCATGAGTTGCGCATACCCTAGAACCGCATTCATCGGAGTACGAATTTCATGGCTCATACTGGCTAAAAATTTACTTTTTGCTTGGTTATTAGCTTCAGCTTGAACAAGTTTTAAGCGGGCTTCATCGGCTATTTTTAAATGGGTGATATCACGTGATATTTGAATACATTCCGTTATGTTTTCACGAACGATAGGCACTAATCTATGATTATAAAAATTGCTGTATTCATGCCACGGTAGTTTCATGTTCGATTCGAATTCAACAATTTTATTTTCCGTGAATACCTTGTGTAAGGCGTTTTTTTCTAATGCTATATTGTTTTGATTAAAAAACTGATAAACAGAGGTCCCAATAAATGCTTTATTGGCGCCGAGTTGATTAATGAAAATGATATTTCCTTCATGATCAAGGTTAAAAATACAGTCTGGTGTATTTTCAATGAGTAAGCGGAGTTTATTACTTTCTTCTAATAACGCACTGGTTCTTTCTTCAACGGTGTGTTCTAGACTAATTCTATAGCGGGCCAATTCCAAAAATACTCTGACTTTGCTGAGAAAAATAGTCTGATCAAAAGGTTTAACAATGTAGTCAACAGCCCCTCTTTCATAACCTTTAAAAGAGTGCTGCTCATCGGTAAACGCAGCTGTTAAAAATATAATAGGGATACGACAGGTCGCAGGATCACCGAGTAAAAAATTGGCCAGTTCATAGCCGTCCATTTCGGGCATTTGAACATCAAGGATGGCTAAGGCAAAATCATATTGTAAGGTGAGTCCTAAAGCTTCTTGTCCGCTAGAGGCTTTAATGACAATGACGTCAAGATTGTTTAGCACTTTTTCAAGCGCAAACAGATTCTTGGGCATGTCATCAACTATAAGAATATAAACTTCTGGCATTAAAATCTCCTAACTATAGAATTGATATTTAATTAAGAAATTTAATATCAATACGTCATATTTTTTTCTTATATATTTTGGCATTTTCATCTACGGTTATAAATTTATCAGCAACGGAGGTAAACATCAGTGATTCAGTATCACCTAAACATAGAAAACCACCGTATTCCAAACTTTCCCAAAACAGTTGCAAGACTTGGTTTTTGAGGTCTTGGTTAAAATAAATCAGCACGTTTCTACAAACAATCATTTGCATTTCTCCAAAGCTTTTATCAATGACTAGGTTATGTAAACTAAAGGTAATGCCTTTATTAAGTGATGACTTTAAAACAGCATTGTCATAGCGTGCATGATAATAATTGGATAATGAAGCTGAACCCCCCGATTTTAAATAATTAACACTGCCTTTTTTGACTATATCTAAAGGATATACGCCGGCCTTAGCAGTTTCTAAGGCAGATTGACTAATATCTGTGCCATATAACATAGCTCTATTTAACAGTTGTTCATCGTTTAAAAGGATGGCCATTGAATAGGCTTCTTCACCGGTAGCGCATCCTGCATGCCATATTTTGAAGTAGGGCCAAGTTTTTAAAAAAGGGAGTACTTTCTCTCTTAAGGCACTATAAAAATAAGGGTCTCTGAAGAGTGCGGTAACAGAGACTGAAAAATAAGTACTTAACTCATAAAAGTAGTTTTTGTCTCTTAATAAGCGGCCCATAATTTCAGAATAGGAAGCGCATTGCTTGTCTATCAGGAATTGTGTCAAACGTCTTTCTAGACTTAAGCGAGAATAGTTGCGAAAATCATAACCATAACGTCTGTAAATGGCCTCTAATAATAAGTCAACTTCAATTTTTGCAATTTCTATTTCGTCTGTTTGCATCGTATAAAATTATTTTTGTATGTGACTTATTAATATCAATATTAATAACTTTAATAGCTTACGCTAGATTAAGGTTGAGTATACTAGACTAATGGTGCATTTATGCAAGTTAAAATTTGCATAAGTTTCGTTAAGGAATTAATTAAAAAGGTAGATATGAATATGTTAACAATTAAACAATTATTGGTTTTAACGGATAATTATATTTATTTAATTCATGATGATGTTTCCGGTGAAACAGCAGTTATTGATCCTGCTGAAGCAAAGCCAGTTTTAGATTACCTCGCGGAAATGAATTGGCAACTGACTTATATCTTAAATACCCATCATCATTTGGATCATGTTGGCGCTAATGTAGTTTTAAAGCAGAAAACGGGGTGTCAAATAGTAGCGGCGGAAGTGGATTGGGATCGAATTCCGGGTATTGATCAAGGTCTTAAAGCGGGTGATGTGATTACTTTGGGAGCGCATCCGATTCAAGTATTTGAGACGCATGGCCATACGAATGGTCATATTGTTTATTATTTTACAGAAGATCAAGCCGTATTTTGCGGAGACACGCTGTTTGTGATGGGGTGTGGGCGATTGTTTGAAGGGACTCCAGAGGAGATGTATCGGTCTTTACAGCAGCTCAAAGAATTGCCAGCAGATACTCGCGTGTATTGTGCCCATGAATATACGGAAGCTAATGGACGATTTGCTTTAAGTATTGAGCCCGATAATGAATGCTTACAAGAGAAAATGCGTATAGTGGCGCAATTAAGGGCGGAGCAAAAATCAACCGTTCCTTCCACAATTGAGCAAGAGAGGGTCACCAATCCTTTTTTAAGAGTCGATAGTTTAGGTGTGCAAAAAACACTAGGCTTAATAGGCGTACCCCCAGTACGCGTGTTTACTGAGTTACGAAAACGTAAAGATAATTGGTAAGGCGGACAATAAGCCAACACCCATAAAGGTAACTTAATATTGCTTTAGGAAAAAATAATGGTTCAGGATTTTCTTAACTCGACTGAAGCGCATTGTCTCGATAGATAAATGCGCTTCACGGTTGATAAGTAAATCTTGTTTTGAATATTAGTTTCTAGGACGCATGTGTGGAAACAATAGTACATCACGGATAGAGGGCGCATCCGTAAATAACATGACTAAACGATCAATACCAATGCCTTCTCCGGCTGTTGGCGGCATACCATGTTCTAAAGCGACGATATAGTCCGCGTCAAAGTGCATAGCTTCATCATCGCCGGCTTCTTTTTCTTCAACTTGGGTTTGAAAACGAGCCGCTTGATCTTCAGCATCATTTAACTCGGTAAAGCCATTAGCGATTTCGCGACCCCCCACAAAGAACTCAAAACGATCCGTTACATGTGGGTTTTCGTCGTTACGTCTGGCCAAGGGTGACACTTCAACAGGATAAGCTGTAATGAAGGTGGGGTTCATTAAACGACTTTCTACTGTTTTCTCAAAGATCTCAATTTGTATTTTGCCTAAACCATAACTGTCTTTAACCGGAATGTGTAAAGTCTGAGCTACTTTTAAAGCCGCTTCCCTAGATTCAAGATCACTGGCTGTTAAATTAGGGTTAAAGTGCAAGATAGACTCATTAACAGTCATACGATCAAAGGGTTGACCAAAATCGTATTGCTCACCTTGATAAGTCACCACGGTTTGACCAACAACTTCAACAGCAATACCGCGTAGCATTGCTTCGGTTAAATCCATGAGGTCTTGATATTCAGCGTAGGCTTGGTAAAACTCTAACATGGTAAATTCTGGATTGTGGCGAGTTGATAAGCCTTCATTGCGGAAGTTGCGATTGATTTCAAATACTCGCTCAAAGCCCCCAACAACCAGACGTTTCAAGTACAGTTCTGGTGCAATACGTAAAAACATATCCATGTCTAACGCATTGTGATGCGTTGTAAAGGGTCTTGCCGTCGCACCCCCTGGAATGACTTGCATCATGGGTGTTTCAACTTCTAAAAACTGACGGTCTGTTAAAAATTGACGAATATAAGCCACAATCTTTGAACGAATTAAGAACGTATCGCGAGATTGCTCACTCATGATCAAATCCAGATAACGTTGTCTGTATTTGATTTCTTGATCAGCAATACCATGAAACTTTTCAGGCAATGGGCGTAGGGCCTTGGTCAGTAAACGAATATCATCAACCTTAACGCTTAATTCCCCAGTTTGAGTGATAAATAAAACCCCTTCTGTACCGATGATGTCACCAATATCCCACTTTTTAAATTGTTCGTTATAAAAGTTCTCGGGTAACATGTCACGAGTCACATACAATTGGATTTTGCCTGACATGTCCTGAATATGCGCAAAGCTGGCTTTACCCATGATGCGACGAGTCATGATCCGCCCAGCCAATTTAACGCGTACTGCAGCGGTTTCTAACTCTTCTTTAGTCTTTGAACCATATTTGGCCAGCAATTCTCCCGCAACGACATTACGACGAAAGTCAGTAGGGAAGGCGATGCCGCCATTTTCACGTAGTTCATTCAGTTTGCTACGGCGTTGTTTAATTTGTTCTTGTTCGTCTTGTTGTATGTCTGACATGATTTTTTAATAGGTTTTTTAATAGTTGCGTTGAGTCTAGAGTTATAGTCCGCTTTTTAAGCTAGCTTCAATAAATTGGTCAAGATCGCCATCTAAAACTGCTTGAGTATTGCCGGTTTCGACACCTGTGCGTAGATCTTTAATGCGAGATTGGTCTAATACATAAGACCGAATTTGGCTGCCCCAACCGATATCCGACTTAGTATCTTCAAGCGCTTGAGCCGTTTCGCTACGTTTACGCATTTCTAATTCATACAATTTAGCTTTTAATTGCTTCATTGCGGTATCACGGTTTTTATGTTGAGAGCGGTCGCTTTGACATTGCACAACGATGCCCGTTGGGTTATGCGTCATACGCACGGCCGACTCTGTTTTATTAATATGTTGACCACCGGCGCCGCTGGCACGGTACACATCGACACGAATATCGGCTGGATTAAGATCGATGTCAATATCATCATTGATTTCAGGAGACACAAACACCGAGGCAAAAGAAGTATGGCGACGATTGCCAGAGTCAAAGGGAGATTTTCTTACTAAGCGATGTACACCGGTTTCAGTGCGTAACCAACCAAAGGCGTATTCACCTTCGAATTTAATGGTGGCGCTTTTAATACCCGCGACATCACCTTGAGATTCTTCAATTAGTTCAGTTTTAAAGCCTTTGCGCTCGCCCCAACGTAAAAACATTCGTTCAATGATAGACGCCCAATCTTGTGCTTCGGTACCACCGGAGCCAGATTGAATATCTAAAAAGGCATTATTTGGGTCCATTTCGCCAGAAAACATGCGGCGAAATTCAAGAGCTGCCACTCTTTTTTCAAAGTGGGCTAAGTCATCAATGACGATATCAACCGTTTCTTCATCCTCTTCTTCAAAGGCCATGAGCACTAATTCTTCAGCATCGGTTAAGCCACGCTCTAAATCATTGATGGTATTAACGATGACTTCTAATTGACCGCGTTCTTTACCTAAGGCTTGGGCTTGATCAGGATTGTCCCAGATTTTAGGGTTTTCTAACTCGCGTAAGACTTCGGTTAAGCGCTCACTTTTGATATCAAAGTCAAAGATACCCCCTAAGAGACTCGCCACGGCTTTTTAGGTCGGCTATTTTGTTTTTAATCGGATTTATTTCTTGCATGAAAGATGTTTTAACCAATGACAGTCGATACCCAGCTACATTAAAAAGGACGAGCGGGTCGATGAAAACTTTAAAAAGAGGTTAATTATAAACTATTAGCTATGCCTTCGCCAAAATTCAAGCTATTTTGGTAGGACTCTGGTTTTTTTATGAGGAATTGATTAATTAAGATAAGATAGCTCACTTTACGTTTGTATAGTACGGTAAGTTAATATTTGAATTATGATTACAATTATTCAACGAGTAACGACTGCAAAAGTCACAGTTAACCAGCAAATAATTGGCCAGATTGAGACGGGCATTATGGCATTAGTTGCTGTTGAAAAAAACGATACAGAAAAAGAGGCCGAGCGTTTATTAGAACGTATTCTTAACTATCGTATTTTTGCAGATGAAGCAGACCGAATGAATTTAAGTGTAAAGTCCATTGGCGGTGGATTATTATTGGTCCCGCAGTTTACGTTAGCTGCGGATACCCAAAAAGGGAATAGACCGAGTTTTATAACAGCGGCTCCCCCAGAAAAGGCTCAACAATTGTTTCAATACTTGCAAGAGTTTGCATTAAAGAGTTATACACAGGTTCAGTTTGGTCAATTTGGGGCCGATATGCAAGTGTCCTTAATTAATAATGGGCCAGTTACTTTTACGCTAAAGACTTAAGCTCTGTGTGCAATTAGACTTACGTGATTTGACCAAGTTGTCATATAGTTTTCACGTATTATTGTTAATATGAACGCATCGTTTAAGATCGTTATTACTTGTAATATAAGGTTAACTGTTTGATTATGAATAAAACTTATAAAACCATCTGGATTTCTGATTTACACTTAGGGTCAACTCAATGTCAAGCTGATGTTTTACTGGATTTTTTAAAGTATAACGATAGTGAAAAGCTTTATTTGGTAGGGGACATTATTGATTTTTGGTCTTTGTCCAAGAAAATGTATTGGCCTAGAGATCACAATACCGTTATTCAGAAATTATTAAGAAAAGCGCGGCATGGCACGCAAGTGATTTATGTACCCGGTAACCATGATGAAAATGTGCGGGTTTATGATCATTATGTCTTTGGGGATATTACAGTTAAGAACTCTGATGTCCATACGACTGTAGATGGCAAACGATTTTTGATTGTGCATGGGGATGAATACGATACCATCGCGCAATGTCATAAATGGTTGGCTAAAATAGGCAGTGAAGGTTATGACTTTTTAATTTGGCTTAATCGCTTTCTTAGAGTTTTTAGGCGTTGGTTTGGTTTACGATCTAATTTTTCATTAGCGGCTTTTGTTAAGTTTAAAGTTAAAAATGCAGTGCAGTTTATTTCTGATTATGAAGAAAGCATTGTTAGAACCCTAAGAGATCAAAATTTAGACGGAGTTATTTGCGGCCACATTCATCATGCTGAAATTAAAGAAATAGATGATTTCTTATACGTTAATACGGGCGATTTTGTTGAAAGTTGTACCGCGATAGTCGAGCATTTCAATGGTGCTTTAGAGTTGATTGTGTGGGAAAAAATAGAAGAAAGTTTAGTTGAAACTTCAGACTATGCTGAAGGTGAAGAATACGTCGTGAGTTCTAGCACTAAATGATCTTTCTAGGTCATTATTAAATTTTGGAGACGTTCATGTATAAACCGGTCACGCCTTTATTAGCCGCTGATATTATTATAGAGTTAATTGATTTACCTGAGCGCCCTTTTATATTGATAGAGCGAGCGAATCCCCCTTATGGTTGGGCGGTTCCTGGTGGCTTTGTGGATGTTGGTGAGCGCATAGAACAGGCGGCGGTGCGTGAGGCTTTAGAAGAGGTGAGTTTACAGGTGCGTTTAACCGCTTTATTAGGTATTTATTCTGATCCAACCCGGGATAATCGAGGGCATACAGTGACCGCCGTGTATATTGCTGAAGCAACGGGGTTGCCGGTTGCTGCTGATGATGCTAAAAACTGTCAATTGTTTACTTTAGATACTTTACCGTCGGTGTTAGCGTTTGATCATGCTCAAGTTTTGGCGGATTATAAACACTATCGAGAAACAGGACAGGTAGCGCCGTTAAGATAAAACGGCTTTTTAATGGTGAGTGCTTCAAGAGTCAATGTTTTTGTTACAATAGAAGCACTATAAATTTTTAGGTGCTTAGGAGCAATTCGTTTTGACAAATGTGCAGGATATTACAAGTCCGATGACGTCATCGGAAAAGCGTGCGGTAGGGTCTTTAGCGAGTATTTATGCGCTACGCATGTTGGGGTTGTTTTTAATAATGCCCGTGTTGTCATTATTTTCGGAACAACTTGAAGGTTCAACACCCGCTTTAATTGGTATGGCCATGGGTATTTATGGCATTACTCAAGCTCTTCTACAAATTCCTTTCGGTTTAATGTCTGATCGGTTTGGCAGAAAAAAAATCATCATTAGTGGCTTAATACTGTTTTTAATTGGCAGTATTGTGGCCGCACTCTCAACCACAATTCACGGTGTTTTATTAGGCCGAGCTATACAAGGTTCGGGTGCTATTGCGGCGCCTATTATGGCGTTGGTGGCCGATTTAACTCAAGAAGTACATCGTACCAAGGCAATGGCCTTAATTGGTTTAAGTATTGGGGTTGCTTTTGGCGTTGCGATTACCGCAGGCCCGATTATTGCCGGTTTTATTGGGGTGCATGGCTTATTCTGGTTAATTGCTGGACTGTCTTTTATCGCTATTTTTGTCGTGAAGTTTTTAGTGCCTGATCCACAACACTCTAAAATGCATCGTGATGCAGAATTGGTTCCTAGTCAGTTTTTTAATATTTTAAAAAACACCGAGTTACTCAGATTAAATTATGGGATTTTTGTTCTTCATGCGCTTTTAACAGCTAGTTTTGTCGTATTGCCTTTGTTAATGCGAGATGCCGGTTTAGTGCCCTCAGAGCACTGGAAAGTTTATCTGCCTGTTTTTGTTATTTCAATGGCGGCTATCATTCCTTTTGTTATCGTGGCAGAAAAGAAACGTAAGATGAAAGCGGTTTTCATTGGCGCTATTGCCACGCTGGTGATTGCTGAATTAGGTTTGATGCAGTTTAATGCGAGTTTGTTTGGCATTATCGGTTTTCTGTTGGTATTTTTTACGGGTTTTAATTTATTGGAAGCCACGTTACCTTCATTAGTGTCTAAAACGGCACCTGGTGACTTGCGAGGAACGGCAATGGGTGTTTACTCAACGAGTCAGTTCTTGGGTGCGGGTATGGGCGGCGGTATTGGGGGGTGGTGTTACGGTCAAATGGGCGCTGCTGGTGTCTTTATGTTTTGTGCCATCGCCGCATTTACTTGGTTGGTGTTATCTTTTAGTATGAAACCACCTCGTTATTGGGCCAACTTACTGATCTCTTTGGAACAAATTAGCGAGCAAGCCGCTAATGATTTTGTTGACCAAATATTAAAGCTTAACGGTGTAGAGGAAGTGACGTTGCACTATCAAGAAGGCGTAGCTTATCTAAAAGTGGATAACCAACAATTAGACAAGCAACAATTACAAAATTTGATCTCTTTGCATCTGAACCAAGTAAGTTCTTAAACTAAGACTTGTCCCAGCGCAAAGGCACCTAAATAGGTAAAAATAAAATACACTAAGGAAAGCGCTAAACTTGCTACGGAATTAACCGTTAGTGCTTTTCTTAAAATGTAGGCAATAACGGTAAACTCCCAAATAAATAATAACGTTAAGCAGTAATAACTTAATACATCTTCATTAACCGTTAACCAAATCAACACGGGTATTACAAAAACAGCAATCACGTTTGAACAAACCAAAATAGATGAGGTGACTTGTATAAAGGTGTTTAAATTTTTATTTAAGCGTAACATCAAACCAATAAAAAAGAGTGCTAGTATCATTTGTATCGATACTTCAACAAATGATTCAAACGGATCATCTGTCATGTTGGCCTGCATAAAATATTCAACAATAAAATAGATCGTTAAGTTCTGTTTAAAAAAGTTAACGGATCTTGTTAATTCAAGTGGGTTATTTTTAAGCCAGCATAAAGGTAAATATTGTTTAATTATTTCAATAGATAACATGTTAGTCACATTAGTTTGTAACGTTTAATTATTGATACGCCTTAGTTAGTCTTTAAATTTTGATAAATCCAAATAACTCGTAAACGAGTCTTCATTTTGAGTGGAAGACGTTTTTTCGTCAGAAGAGCCAAAAATATCGTTTAACGATTGCACGAGATCCTTAGTTTTATCATTTAAATGTAATAAGCGAGCCTTAATCTTTTTATTCCAAGCGACAGATTCATACATAGGTAAGATCATTCGCGTAAATGTCAGATTCTTTTCAAAAAGGCCGGCTAAGTTCTCCATTAAATGCAGTTCTTTTTGGCGCTCATTTAATTTATTAATAATCAGTTTTGCATGTAGTTTGCTGATCAAAATATGGGTGGGTATCATAATAGCCAATAAACCTAATAGCGCTAACGGTCCAATAATGGGATCAATTAACACTTCTAATATACCGGTTTCAATTTCGGCAAACACGGCTAACATAGCAATGAAGAATAGTATGACTAAACTTGATAAGTTAACCCGTTCTTTCCAAAGTGCAATGCCGGCTTTAACCTCAGGAATAATCACCTCCTCAATATCGCGGATATTTTTTTCAAGTAAACTCAAGATGCGATAAGTTCTATCAAACGTGACATTATTCATACGTTGATCGATCTCTGAGAAATCAACCGTGCTCTGAGGATTAATGTTATTTTGATGGTTAGGCGCAATAATGAATTGTCCAGTATGCAAATCCATTGCTAATAATTTTCTTTGCCAAGACAGAATAATATCATTGGCTTTTGCTGGATTGATGGCTGCGATAGGTTCATCAATTAAATACACAAATTTATTAGAATCTTGATGCGTGTTAATTAGCGCAGTGAGATCATCTAATAAAGGGGAGCCTGATTCAAATACATCGGTAAAGATTAAAACTAAATCCGAGTTTTCAATCACATGCTTCACTAGCATCGAATTAATGGGACTCGCGGGTAAAACCCCCATGTTAGGTGAATCGATGAATAACTTGCCTTTTAAACGGTCGCTATTTAACGCCTTTAATTCAAGGTAAGAATTAATTCGATCCCCTTCACCTTTTTGCAGTTGATCAATTCGTTTACTCATTTGATAAAATGGATAGCGAGGGTCAACGTCCAGGGCGGTACCCGGTAAAGTCGCAGAACTAACTTGGCTACTTTGTAAAAGAACCGTAAATTTATGGGTAGACGCTTGAATTCCTGATGTAGTTTGTTGTGCACCTATATAATTATTGATAAAGCGTGCTTTAGCGGTTGAATTACCGCCAATAAAGCTAACAATAGGTGACCATGAGTTTTTACTGGCGGTCGTGTCATCAATATCAATAAGTCCAAGATCGTACTCAATTTGATCAAGCTCATGGAAGATTTTTACTGACCGTTGTAAGGCAGGATTATCATGAGCGAAATGTTTCTCAAGGTTGAGCAGATATTTGCTTGCTGTCTTTTCAGGCATCAGTGTGACCTCGTCTTGACTAAAAATTGAATATGTAAAGTTTTTGGAGTATACACCTAACAATACTTTGATAATAGAAAAAAACAGTCTTTATGTCTTTGTCTATTTAATCAGTTTTTTATTACCATAAATATGGTTTTCTCCAAGAAAAGCGGTTTTTTGATACTCTAAAAGCATGGATATATAGTATATTGAGTCATTTATTAACAAGTTTTATAGCGTAAGTGGGTGAAATGAACGACAAACTAATTAATTTTTCAGCGGTTATGCTGGTGGGTAGTCTGTTCATGTTGTCGGGATGTAGCGCGCTTTTTTATAAAGAATCTGCTGATAAAAATCAAGAGTCTACTCAGTTTATGCAATATGTCGAAAGTGTCTTTAAATTGCAAAATAGTGTGACTAGTGACTTGATGTCATTACAAGATAGTGATGATGTGCCTAATAAAGAGGCTATTTTAAAAGCGGAACAATCTATGCAGGAAGCCTGTAAAACGCTTAACGAATATGGCGCCCGCGAAAGCGATAAAGATGTAGCTGATTATAGAAAGCATGACAACAACAGCGGCAGTGTTTGGTTGTTTTTTGCGCGGCAACGCTTTGAGAAATCAGTTAAAGGCTGTGAGCAAGCGGCCAATAACGTGAGGCTGCAATTAAAGAATTAACAGCCTCGGAGTTTTAAGTGGTTTAAGCAGTGGCTTAAAGGATAGGTTCGCCACGTGCAAGTTTAGGTAATTTACCCTCTAAGCCCATCGCATTACGCATCACTAAGTTTTTAGCCGGTAAGATGCGTTCTGCTAAGCCTAAGCCTAGATTACGCAGCAACTTTAACGGCAATACCTCGTTACTAAACACTTGATAAAACACATCCATGACGGTCATCATTTTTAAGTTTTCATGGCGTCTTAGTTTCTCATAGCGTTTAAGAACCGTAATATCACTAATGTCTTGGCCTTTTTTGGCGGCCTCAATTAAGACTTCACCCAGTGCCGCCGCATCTAATAATCCAATATTAACACCTTGCCCGGCAAGTGGATTAATCATGTGCGCCGCATCACCCACTAAGGCAATCCCCGGTTTAACGTAGTTCTGAGCATGTTGACGTTTTAAAGGGAAGCTCGCAGTCCCTAAGATTTTATTAACTTGGCCTAAGCAGTCAGGAAAGGTTGCGACTAATTCAGTTTTTAACGCCTCGAAAGAAAGCGTTTTTAAACGTGTAACTTCATCGGGTGATTGATACCAAACAATAGAGCCATAGTTTCCCGTTAAGGGTAGAAACGCTTGAGGCCCGGTCGGAACAAAACGTTGCCAAGTAATATCTTGTTGTTCGTAAGCGGTTTCAATATAAATAACCATCGCATGTTGTTTATAATCCCAACTGGTCACTCCTAAACCCACCGTTTGTCGCACTCTTGATTGTCCACCATCGGCAGCCACTAAGACTTTGGCAGTTAAGATGCGCTCATCATCCAGTTCAACTTCACTGATTTCACCGGGTGCATAACGGATTTTTTTAATGTTAGCTGGACTTATCAGGGTGATGTTATCAAACGCCTGTAAGCGTTCTAATAAGGCCAGTTGCGTGATTCTATTTTCGACAATATAGCCTAAGGCAGGATGGTCAATAGCATCACTACAAAATTCAGTGTCCCCCGCTGTTTCCCAAACGCGCATTCGTTTAAAAGGACAGACTCGTTTACTTTCGATACCTGCCCAAGCACCCACTGTTTCTAGGATATTTTTAGACGCAATACTCAAGGCAGAGACTCTTAAATCATGGGGTTGAGAGATCTCAAAAGGTTGGGGTAGGGCGCTTTCTACCACCGCCACTTTTAAAGTACTTCCTCCCAAACTACAGGCCACTGCCGCACCCACCATACCACCGCCAACAATGACGATATCAAAATTTTCTTTCATAGTTAATTACCTTTATTTACAGCCTCTGACTTATAGGCAGAAAGATACCACACTTATTGAATGATAAAGAAAAATACCTCGCATTTGGTGCATTTTGTCTATTCTTAGATCCAAAATGGTGCTTCATACACGCATTTAAATTGATTTGCAATGAAAAGTTATTGAATGCTTGCGAATGTTGATTAAGTATTGTAAAACAATGCCTGACAGTTTTATTTATCATTCATGAATGGTTTTATAAATGTGTGTTAGTGCGATATTAGGGAGTCTTTAAGACGATTGTTTGGTAAGGGTTTTTAAAGGAAGAAGGGCAGCCCTTTGGTAGAATTCTTTAAAGAGGTGATCATGAAGCAAAGTACGTTACCCATTAGACAAGGTTTATATGATCCACGTCATGAACATGACGCATGCGGTGTGGGTTTTGTCGTGCATATTAAAGGTCACAAAAGTCATACGATTGTTGAGCAAGGTTTAGAGTTATTAA
This sequence comes from uncultured Methylococcaceae bacterium, assembly GCA_903863905.1. GTDB lineage: Bacteria > Pseudomonadota > Gammaproteobacteria > Methylococcales > Methylomonadaceae > Methylobacter_C. The sequence goes on along the minus strand of CAIPDT010000165.1, from coordinate 10,392 downwards.
GAAACTTAACCCATCGAGGGGCAGTCGGCGCCGATCCTTATGCAGGCGATGGCGCAGGGATTTTGATTCAAATTCCTGATGTTTTTTTTAGAAAAGAGTGTCAGACACTGGATATCACTTTACCCAGTGAGGGCGACTATGCGGTAGGGATGTTATTTTTACCGCAAGATATTGTCAGTCGTATTAGCTGTGAGCGTGTTATTACGCATTATACAGAGCAAGAAGGTTGCTCTGTATTAGGTTGGCGAGACGTACCCGTTAATAATGTTGATTTAGGCCCCACGGCTAAAAAAGTCGAGCCTTATGTCCGACAAGTATTTATCGGTCGAGGTGAAAACTGTGCAGATCAAACGGCGTTTGAACGCAAGTTATTTGTGATTCGTAAACAAGTCGAAAATGCGATTCGAGACTTAAATCTACAAGAAGGAGAGTCCTTTTATATACCCTCTTTATCAACCCGCACGATCGTTTATAAAGGCATGTTATTAGCGAATCAGGTAGGTCCGTTTTATCCTGATTTAAATGATGAACTCATCATCAGTGCCATGGCTTTGGTGCATCAGCGTTTTTCAACCAATACCTTTCCTACTTGGGATAGAGCGCATCCTTTCCGCATGATTGCCCATAATGGTGAGATTAATACCTTACGTGGCAATATGAATGGCATGGCGGCACGTCGTCATTCCATTGCTTCAAAGATTTTAGGCGATGATGTGCATAAGCTTTGGCCCTTAATTGCCGAAGGTCAATCAGACTCGGCTTGTTTTGATAATGCCGTTGAACTCTTAGTCGCCGGTGGGTATTCCTTGGCTCATGCCATGATGTTATTAATCCCTGAAGCTTGGGCGGGTAACGTGCTGATGGATGAAACGCTACGAGCCTTTTATGAGTATAACGCGGCCTTAATGGAACCTTGGGATGGCCCGGCTGCCATTGCCTTTACCGATGGTCGCCAAATTGGTGCGACGTTAGATCGAAATGGTTTACGCCCCGCCCGTTACTTAGTCACGGATGATGATTTTGTGATGATGGCCTCAGAAATGGGCGTGTTAAACATACCCCAACATAAAATTATTAAAAAATGGCGCTTACAACCCGGTAAGATGTTAATGATTGATACGGTGCAAGGTCGGATCATTGATGATTCAGAATTAAAAACGGAATTATCAACACGCTTCCCTTACGCAGAATGGCTCGATAAAACTCGTATTTTAGTCTCTAAATTGCCTGTCGAAGTCTCTGCGATGGCACCCGATACCGCCACTTTATTAGATAGACAACAAGCCTTTGGTTATACCCGGGAAGATATTGAATTTATCTTAAAACCGATGGCAGAAACTGGCCTAGAAGCGATTGGCTCAATGGGGATTGATGCCGCCTTAGCTATCTTATCGGACCGTCCTCGGATGCTGTATGATTATTTTAAACAAGGCTTTGCCCAAGTCACCAACCCAGCCATTGATCCTATTCGTGAAGAATTAGTAATGTCCTTGGTGTCCTTAATTGGCCCACGACCTAATTTATTAGGCTTAGATGAAGGGGGGACACATAAACGTTTAGAGGTCGAACAACCTATATTAACCAACCCAGACTTAGAAAAAATTAGACGGATTGAAGCTCGATCTGCGGGCGCCTTTAAAACGAAAACCTTTACCCTGTGTTATCCCTCTGATTTAGGGGCCAGTGGGATGGAAGGGGCACTAGAAAAGTTATATCTAGCCGTTAAAAAAGCGGTATTGGAAGGACACAATATCTTAATTTTGTCTGACCGAGACTTAGGCGCCTCTCATATTGCGATTCCCGCCTTATTAGCTACCTCAGCCGTGCATCATTATCTGACCGCAGAAGGCTTACGGACTAAAGTCGGCTTAGTGATAGAAACCGGTGAAGCGCGTGAAGTGCATCATTTTGCCTTATTAGCCGCCTATGGTGCAGAAGCGGTTAATCCGTACTTAGCGTTTGATACTTTATCTGTGGTGTGTCGTGAACTTAATAAAGTGAGCGAATACGAAGCGCATAAACATTACGTTAAAGCGATTTCTAAAGGGCTCTTAAAAGTCATGTCCAAGATGGGTATCTCCACCTATCAATCGTATTGTGGGGCGCAAATCTTTAATGCCATTGGTCTGTCTGAAGTCTTTTTAGATCGTTACTTTACGGGCACTACCAGTACGATTGAAGGGGCTGGTTTAGCAGAAATCAGTGAAGAAACCGTCAAACGGCATCGTTTAGCCTATGGTAACGCGCCTTTGTATCGCAATACCTTAGACATTGGTGGAGAGTATGCGTATCGAGTCAGAGGTGAAACCCATACCTGGACACCCGCGACGATTAGCACCTTACAACATGCGACCCGTAATAACAGCACCGAAGGTTATGCTGAGTTTTGTAAATTAATTGATGAACAAAACGAAGCCTTATTGACCTTACGCGGTTTAATGAGCCTTAAAGAAGAAGCAACGCCAATTCCTTTAGCCGAAGTTGAACCGGTCACCGAAATTTTAAAGCGCTTTGCCACCGGTGCCATGTCTTTTGGCTCTATCTCTTTTGAAGCGCATACCACGTTAGCGATTGCGATGAACCGAATTGGCGGCAAATCAAATACCGGAGAAGGAGGCGAATTACCGGAACGCTTTGTACCGTTACCTAATGGTGATTCCATGCGTTCGGCGATTAAACAAGTGGCCTCAGGACGGTTTGGGGTGACTACTGAATATTTAGTCAATGCCGATGATATTCAAATCAAAATTAGTCAAGGTGCAAAGCCCGGAGAAGGAGGGCAATTACCCGGTCATAAAGTCGATGCGGTGATTGCTAAAGTCCGCCATGCCACCGAAGGCGTAGGATTAATTTCACCCCCACCGCACCATGATATTTATTCTATTGAAGATATCGCTCAGTTGATTCATGACTTAAAGAACGTCAATCCACAAGCCCGTATCAGTGTTAAGTTGGTGTCAGAAGTGGGGGTTGGAACAGTGGCCGCAGGGGTGTCTAAAGCCCATGCGGATCATGTCACTATTGCTGGTTATGATGGCGGTACTGGAGCCAGTCCGATGAGTTCTATTAAACATGCCGGTTTGCCGTGGGAAATTGGCCTAGCAGAAACGCATCAAACTTTAGTGCTTAATAAATTGCGTGGCCGTATTGCCGTGCAAGTTGATGGCGGCTTACGTACCGGTCGAGATGTGATTATTGGTGCTCTATTAGGTGCAGATGAGTTTGGTTTTGCCACGGCACCGTTAATTGTCACCGGTTGTTTAATGATGCGTAAATGTCATTTAAACACCTGTCCAGTCGGGGTGGCTACTCAAGATCCTGAACTCAGAAAACGTTTTACCGGCCAACCGGAACACGTGGTTAATTACTTTTTCATGATTGCAGAAGATGTCAGACAATGGATGGCTCGTTTAGGCTTTAGAACCTTTGATGAGATGGTGGGGCGTTCTGATAAGTTAGATATGCAACGCGCACTGTCGCATTGGAAAACTCACGGATTAGATTTTAGTCGCGTCTTTTATAAACCAGAGACTGATGACCATACTGCAGTTTATCATTGTGAACAACAAGATCATGGCTTAGAGCACGCCTTAGATCATACGTTGATTGCCCAAGCGCAACCCGCTTTAGAACATCAACAACCCGTGGTGATTAATACGCCTATTTGTAACGTCAATCGAACCTTTGGCACCATGTTATCGGGAGAAGTAGCCAAACGTTACGGTCATAAAGGCTTACCAGAAGATACCATCGCCATTCAAATTAAAGGAATCGCAGGGCAAAGCTTTGGCGCGTTCTTGGCGCAGGGGATTAGTTTAACCCTAGAAGGTGAGGGTAATGATTACGTTGGCAAAGGCATGAGTGGTGGGCGTATTGCTATTTATCCACCCAAAGAATGTCCGATTAAACCAGAAGAAAACATTATCGTGGGTAATACCGTACTTTACGGCGCTATCAGCGGTGCATGTTACTTTAATGGCGTCGCGGGTGAACGTTTCGCGGTGCGTAATTCGGGTGCTATTGCGGTGGTTGAAGGCTTAGGTGATCACGGTTGTGAATATATGACCGGCGGTGTGGTCGTGGTATTAGGTAAAACAGGTCGTAACTTTGCGGCAGGTATGTCAGGTGGGGTGGCTTATGTGTTCGATCAAGACCGTAAGTTTGATTCACTGTGTAACTTGGCGATGGTCGAACTAGAACCGCTTAAGGAAGAAGCCCCTAGCGTAGAACCCTTAACAGACATGACGCGTCATGATGCTCAGCGTTTAAAAGGTTTAATTGAAAATCATAAACGCTATACCGGCAGTCAGAAAGCACAAGAGATATTGGATCATTGGGAGACTTATTTACCGTATTTTGTAAAAGTGATGCCTACTGATTATCGCGCCGCACTGATAAGAATGCAGGCCGAAAAAGCCGCTATCACTGTTTAACTGTTTATTTAGAAGGTATTAATCATGGGCAAACCCACCGGATTTATGGAACTACCGCGTGCTGAACGGCGCTATGAAGCACCCAGTGAGCGCATTAAACATTATCGAGAATTTACCTTAGCCCCCAGTGATACAGAAATGAGTCAACAAGGGGCGCGTTGTATGGATTGTGGTATTCCTTTTTGTCATCAAGGTTGCCCCATTAATAATATTATTCCTGAATGGAATGATGAAGTTTACCGGGGTGATTGGCAAGCTGCCTTGGCGGTATTGCACAGTACCAATAACTTTCCTGAATTTACCGGCAGTATTTGTCCTGCCCCTTGCGAGGCCGCGTGTACGCTTAATTTGACGGATCAACCGGTGACTATTAAATCGATTGAACGGGCGATTGTGGACAAAGGCTGGGAAATGGGTTGGATACAACCGCAGATTCCTGAAAAGCGGACTGGTAAACGTGTCGCCGTGATAGGGTCTGGCCCTGCGGGAATGGCTGCTGCGCAACAACTTGCCAGAGCCGGTCATGAAGTGTTTGTGTATGAGAAGAATGATCGTATCGGGGGCTTATTGCGCTATGGCATTCCTGATTTTAAAATGGAAAAGAGCCATATTGATCGACGTATTGCCCAAATGCAAGCCGAAGGAGTGCGCTTTAGACCGAACAGTTTCGTTGGTGAAAACTTAGCCGTTAAGAAGATACTCACCGAATATGATGCGGTGGTGTTGGCCATTGGTTCAGAAAAGCCGCGTGATTTAGAAGTACCCGGTCGTAAAGACTTTGCTGGGGTGCATTTTGCCATGGACTTTTTACGCCAACAAAACAAACGTGTTGCCGGAGATACTATTCCTGACGAAGACGCTATTTCTGCCACCGGTAAACACGTGGTGGTGATTGGGGGGGGAGATACCGGTTCTGATTGCATTGGTACCTCAATACGTCAAGGGGCGCTGTCTGTGGTTCAGCTTGAGATCTTACCTAAGCCGCCAGAGAAAGAAAATAAACTGCTCACCTGGCCCAATTGGCCTAATAAATTACGAACCACCACGTCTCATGATGAAGGGATTAAAGAACGCTATTGGAGTACCAATACCCAAAGTGTGACCGGTAAAGACGGAGTGATCAACCATTTGAATGCGGTCGAAGTGGAATGGAAACAAGAAGGCGGGCAATGGAAAATGACAGAGAAAGCCGGCAGTGCTTTTTCTTTACAAGCTGATTTAGTGTTATTAGCGATGGGCTTTGTACATCCAGTCCATGAAGGTTTATTAGCCGAAATGGCCGTGGAGTTAGACGGTCGTGGACAAATTAAGGCGAATGAGAAAGTGTATCAGACTACTATTGATAAAGTCTTTGCAGCCGGAGACGGACGCAGAGGTCAATCATTAGTGGTATGGGCCATACGTGAAGGCCGTCAAGTGGCTAGAGCGGTGGATGAATATTTAATGGGGAGCTCAGAACTGCCTCGTTAAGTGTGGTGACGCGCGGTTAAGCGTGCGGAAGTAAGCGGTTATAAAATAGTAGAGATCGTTTTACTATTCGTATGTAGGTTATCAGACGGCAAGGATGCTGTCGAATTAACCCCCCTAAATGATAAGTCATGAGGCTAATTGATAGTATCAGTTTGTGTTTGTGGCTTTATTTGGTTAACATGGCAAGATAATATCCATTCTCTGCACAGACGAATCACTCAATGTCAGCCAAAGAAGCCACTGCTCGTATTAAAATAAACAAATTACTTGAAGCAGCAGGCTGGCGTTTTTTTGCAGACGGAAAGCAACCCGCCAATATCCAATTAGAACCCAGCATTACCATCAAAACCCAAGACCTGGATGCATTGGGTCATGACTTTGAAAAGTCCTCAAAGGGTTTTATTGATTTTCTGTTACTCAACGATAAAGGCTTTCCCTTTATCGTCCTCGAAGCCAAAGCAGAAAACAAAAGCCCTTTAATCGGTAAAGAACAGGCCCGCGCTTATGCCAAGTCCCAAAATTGTCGCTTCGTGATATTATCGAATGGCAATCTTCATTACTTTTGGGATCTTAAAAGCGGCAACCCGCATATCATTACGCACTTTCCAACGCCTCAATCGGTTTTGGGCTATCAAAAAAGTGTACCCGATCCAAAGCGTCTCATTGCTGAACCGATTAATGATGATTTTGTCGCCCTGACTCAACGACCTCTTTATGCTGAAGAAGCCGGTTGGAAGAATACCGCAGAACGGCAAAGTTTTATGATCGCAAATGATCTGCGCTTCCTGCGGCCTTATCAAAAGAATGCACTGTTAGCCTTACAGCAAGCCGTTAAAGACGGTAAAGATCGCTTTCTCTTTGAAATGGCAACGGGTACCGGTAAAACCTTAACCTCAGCCGCAGTCATTAAACTCTTCTTACGCACGGGAAATGCTCGGCGAGTACTGTTTTTAGTGGATCGTTTAGAGTTAGAAGATCAAGCCGCAAAAGCCTTTGGAAAAGTGCTTGCTAACGATTACAAAACGGTTATTTATAAAGAAAACCGTGATGATTGGCGTCGTGCTGAAATCGTCGTTACCACGGTGCAATCGTTATTGTTTAACAACAAATACCAGCGCTTATTTTCACCGACTGATTTTGATTTAGTGATCTCAGACGAAGCGCATCGTTCCATTGGTGGCAATGCCCGAGCCGTGTTTGATTTCTTTATCGGTTATAAATTAGGCTTAACCGCCACCCCACGGGATTACCTTAAAAAGTTTGATAAAGACAAACCCGCCAGCAAAGATCCACGAGAAACCGAACAACGCTTGTTGCTGGATACTTATCGTACTTTTGGTTGTGCAGACAGTCAGCCCACCTTTCGCTATTCTTTATTAGACGGCGTTAAAGACGGCTATTTGATTAACCCAACGATTGTTGATGCCCGAAGTGATGTGACCACCAAACTGCTGTCAAAAGATGGTTTTGTGGTTGAATTTAAAGATGATCAAGGCGGTGAGCAACAAGAAACCTTTAAACAACGTGAATTTGAGAAACGCTTCTTTTCAGAAGCCACCAATCAACTGTTCTGTAAGCTGTTTTTAGAACATGCCCTGCGTGATCCGATCAGTGGAGAAGTGGGTAAATCGATTATCTTTGCGGTCAGTCAAAACCATGCGGGTAAGTTGGTGCACATTCTTAATCAGATGGCAGACCGGATGTTTCCGGGCAAATATCAATCTGATTTTGCCGTGCAAGTGACTTCCTTAATACCAGACGCCCAACAATTTACCATCAACTTTACCAATAATAACTTACTGGGGTCCGCTAATTTTCTACCCACTTATAAAACCAGCAAGGCCAGAGTGTGTGTAACGGTTGGGATGATGACCACGGGTTATGATTGTCCTGACTTGCTGAATCTGGGCCTGTTTCGGCCTATCTTTTCACCCACTGATTTTATTCAGATTAAAGGCCGTGGCACCCGTAAACATAATTTTTTAGCACAACTGTTTGATCAGGATATTAAAGACAGCATTACTCAGCCACAGAAGACCGCGTTTAAGTTATTCGATTTCTTCGCTAACTGTGAATACTTTGAAGAAACCTTTAATTACGATGAAGTCATAGAACTCCCTAAAGGTCAGGGTAAATCAGACGGCGGTGGCACTACATCGCCACCCGGTAAACCCTATAATCATTTAGGCGCCGATATCCTGGGCTCGATTAAACAGGAAGCGGTGGGTTATGAGGGGATGAAAATTGATCGCATGTTCTATCAACGCTTTGAAGACACCATCCGTGAAAATAAAGCCATTGTCGAAGCCATAGAAGCGGGGCAATGGGATCGGGTCATTGATTATGTGAATCAGGAAATCTTCGACCAACCCAATGAGTTCTATACGCTTGAAAAACTGCGTAAAGCCGCCGCTGTTGATCGGCGCTTAAGTCTTCGGGAGATTCTGGAGAAGATATTTGGCCTGATACCGCACTTTAAATCCAAAGATGAACTGCTGGAAGAAGAGTTCTCAAAGTTTGTCGCTGATTATAAGCCTGAACAAGCGGACACAATTCCAGCGCTGAAGAACTTTTTTAAAGCCTATGCCAGCAACAAGCAGATTCGCACTATCATTGAAAACAAAGAATACACCGACCTTGCTACTAATCCGATTTTTACCACGCGTGATCTAAGAGCCGTACCGGAAGATTACCGCACCCTGATTCCCAATTACATCAAGGACTATGTATCCTTGAGCCAATTCGCTAATTAATATAACACCATGCTAGACACCACCACCAAACGCCGTATCGATAATGCTCGTGACATTCTGGTTGGCAAAGTGCCAGACCCTAAATCTCAGGTCGAACAAATCACCATCGCCCTGATTTATAAATTTATGGATGATATGGATGCCGAAGCGGAAGACTTAGGCGGCAAACGTAAATTCTTTACCGGCGACTTTGCTCAGTATGGTTGGTCTAAATTAATGAGTGCCGGTATTGGCGGTCATGAACTGATAGGGCTGTATAGTGAAGGCATTGCGACTATGCCCCAGAACACCGGTATTCCACCGTTGTTTCGGGACATCTTTAAAAATGCCTATCTGCCGTATCGTGACCCAGAAACGCTGAAAAGTTTTTTAAAAATCATTGATGAATTTAGCTACGACCATTCAGAACGCTTAGGCGATGCTTATGAATATCTGCTCTCAGTGCTGGGTAGCCAAGGCGATGCCGGACAGTTTCGGACACCACGGCATATCATTGACTTTATGGTGGAGATTTTAAACCCCCAAAAGCATGAAACGATGGGTGATACCGCGTGTGGCACCGCTGGCTTTTTAATCTCTGCTTACAAACACGTACTTAAACACAATTCCAGTGATTACCAGCCTGAACCCAACACGGTTGAGGCGGCTAAGGATGTGCCTTTAGAGTTGTTGACGGTAGACAGTCCATTGCATTACAAGGGCGATTTACTGACACCGGATGAACGTAAACGCCTGGCAGAAAATATCAAAGGTTATGATATTTCACCGGATATGGTGCGAATGTCGTTAGTGAATCTTTATCTACATGGCTTTAATGATCCACACATTGCTGAGTATGACACGCTGACCAGTGAAGCGCGTTGGGATGAATATTTTGATGTCATCTTTGCTAATCCTCCGTTTATGTCACCTAAAGGCGGTATCAAACCGCACAAGCGTTTTTCTATTCAGGCCAAACGCAGTGAAGTGCTGTTTGTCGATTACATCGCCGAACATTTAACGCCCACCGGACGGGCGGGCATTATTGTGCCCGAAGGGATTATCTTTCAGAGTCAGACTGCTTATAAAGCCTTACGGAAAATGCTGGTGGATACGGCATTGGTCGCAGTTATTTCATTACCGGCTGGAGTGTTTCAACCGTATTCTGGGGTAAAGACTTCGATTTTAATTCTGGATAAGACTTTGGCTAAGCAAAGTGACCGTGTCGCCTTTTTTAAGATTGAGAATGATGGCTTTGGGTTGGGTGCTCAACGTCGGGCAGTGGCAGGGGAACAACTGAGTCAGGTTAAACGGGAATTAGCGGAGTTCTTGCAGGCTGTTGGTAGTGAAGAAGTGGGTGAGGTTGGAAAGCCTGAGCTTGGGTTGATTGTGCAGAAGGTGAAGATTGCAGAGAATGGGGAATATAATCTGAGTGGGGAGCGGTATCGCGTAGGAGTGGAAAGGGTAACACGCTATCCAATCAGTAAATTAGGCGATATAGCTGAAGTTGTGGCTGGCCAATCTCCACCGGGTGAATCTTATAATTGTGAAGGCAATGGAGTTGCATTTTATCAAGGGAAAACTGAGTTTGGAGATATTTTCATAGGTCCACCGACTACATGGACTACTGAGCCTAAAAGGTTCGCAGATTTTGGCGATATTCTTATGTCTGTTAGAGCTCCTGTTGGGCCAGTAAATCTTGCAACTCAAAAAATATGTATTGGTAGAGGTTTGGCTGCAATCAAGTCTATTAAGAA
>CAIPDT010000164.1 GCA_903863905.1 uncultured Methylococcaceae bacterium | reverse complement strand
CAACAAGACCATAGCCTATCACATAAGAAATAACATCTATAATGGCTAAGGCTTTAAAGGAAGTATTTCTTTGTAAAATGCCAGTTGATATAGCAGAAAAACCACCGATTATAAAATTAAGTGAGAGCGCTCTGATAACATTGCCTAGTTGAGGCATTTGATAAAAGTACTCAAATACTGGTGCAATGGCTTGCACGAGTATAAAGAAAAGTAGGGAGATACCCAATGAAACGGTTAAAGCAGCGGCGATATCACCGGATTCTAAAGTGGGTTTTTGGATGATTGCTGGCGCTGTACCCATTTGGGCAAAGTAGCTAAAGAATCGTAAACACACATTCGCAACCGCAACTAAACCAAAATCTGCTGGCTCAAGTAGTCTTGCCATGACAGCCATAAACATTAACTGAAATCCAGTGACCGCTATAGTAGAAAATGCACCCCATCCGATGCCTGAAGCTAATTTTTTTAGTTTTGACATGTTAAATGGATAGATGTATTTGGACGTAGTGAGTTGAAAATTCTTTTGAGTTAATAGGAGTATCCATTTTTGAATTTTATTCAGAATAAATGTGAAAAAGGAGGCAAAGCCCCCTTTTTTTGTTCGATATTAACGTCTAAGACTTTACCGCACGACTCAGACAGGCGTTCAGTATCTACTTAATTAACTCAAAATAGTTAAATTACCACCGGTTGTATCAATACTATTAACGGAAGTCAGTCCTGTTAATAAAATCAATTCATCATTTGTAGTTACGCCTGCAACGCCATCAGAGATAAACAAATATTCACTATTGGTGCCATTAACTCTAAAGAAAGCAAATTCACCCGCTGTGTTTGTGGCTGCAGTAAATCTAGCCGCAATGTCACCTATGGCATCAGGCAAGGTTGTACCTGATCCTGTGGCAAAGTTTGCGACACCGGTGCTTTGATTGATAGAAGCTTGGGCTGCTGTGGCTGTTGCCGCACTTCCGCCAATGCTTAAAGCATGTGTGGTGTAGACAATCGTATCACCATTAGCCACGTTTCCGTTGCCTTTGGTAAAATCTTTAATTGTATCTAATGTAGTTGCAATATGTCCGCTATCGCCCGCTGCAAAATAAAAGTAATCTTTGTTTATACCCCCGGTTAAGATATCAGCACCTTTGCCGCCTACTATGGTATCGATACCCGCTCCGCCAGATAAAGAATCTTTACCTGTGCCACCGGTTAAGCTGTCAGCAAGTCCAGAGCCTGTTAAATTAGCCCCGTTTACACTCGTGTTGGTGATAGAGAAACCTTTGTAACCTGTGCCAGTTTTTGCCATGGAAACATCAGTATCGAAGCCATTGGTGGTTAGGTTAACGGTGTCTTTATTAAAGGTGTTATTGTCTGCAACCCATGCTGCGTAGAGTGCAGCGTTTACAGATGCACCAGAAGAAACCGCTAATATATCGTTGCCATTGCCTAAGTCATTAATCGTGGCGGTACCGGTATTTATTGTAAAGGTATCATTACCTGCACCACCGGTTAAGACGTTATTAGAGCCACCACCACCGTTGATAAAGTCATCGCCGTTTCCGCCAGTAAGGGTATCCGTAAATATTGTTCCTGTTAAAACAGCACCTACACCTATGTTAGTAATGTTAAAACCATTATTTCCATTGGTAACTGAGTGTAAACCGACCGCAAAGCCGTTAGTTGATATATTAACAGTGCCGTTGTTTGTTGTGGCACTGGTAGCCGTCCAAGCGTTTGATAAGGTGGCGTTTACGGTAGTTGTTGCACTGACATTTAAAATATCTGAACCACCCGCGCCTAGGTCAGTAATAGTGTCAGTACCTGCATCGATTGTGAAGGTATCAATACCAGCGCCACCCGTTAAGATGTCATCTCCTGCACCGCCCACTAGGGTATCGTCACCGAGACCGCCTAGTAAGGTATCAATACCGGTTCCGCCTGTTAAACTGTCATTATTTAATGAACCGGTTAGGGTGGTAGCGCTGCCGGTATTGGTTACCTTAAAACCATTGTTACCGCTAGTAACGGCGCTTAAGTCAACGCTAAGACCGTTGCTGGTGATATTGGCGGTGCCGTTATTAGCTGTATTAGCGGTTGCTATCCAAGCCGTGCTAATGGTAGCGTTTGCTGTGGCTGATGTAGATACTTTTAAGATGTCTGCACCGTCGCTTAAGTCGGTAATGGTATCAGTGCCAGAACTTACGTTAAAAGTGTCGTTTCCGGTACCGCCAGTTAATGTATCGTTGCCTAAACCACCGGACAAGCTATCATTTCCAGCGTTTCCAACTAAAGTGTCTGCACCCGAACCACCTATTAAGGTATCGTCTAAGCCAGAACCCGTTATGGTGTTGGCTTTGTTTCCGGTGCTGGTTACAGCAAAGCCACTAGTGCCTGAGGCCAAGCTTAAATCAACGGCAAATCCTGCTGTCGATAGATTGGCTGTGCCATCATTACTTGTTTGACTATCAACAGTCCAAGCACCTTTTACGGTGGCATTAGTTGTTGCGCCGCTTGCAACATAAAGTATGTCGGCACCCGTACCTAAATCGGTAATCGTATCAGTACCTGCACTCACTGAGAAATAATCAGCACCTGCACCACCGGTTAATTTATCATCACCTAAGCCGCCATCCAAGTTGTCATCACCTGCACCGCCGCTTAAAGTATCGTTACCTTCTCCACCCCAAATAATATCACTACCTGCTCCACCACTTAAAGAATCAGCACCGCCTCCTGCTGAAGCAGTTGCTGAGCCTGTGTCTCCCCAGATAATATCATTACCTGTACCACCCGTAATGGTATCAGCCCCATCACCGCCTATTAAATCAAGGTTAGCTGTGCTGTTGGAGTAATTGATAGTGTCGTTGCCTGCCAAGCCATAGACAATGTCAGACGATGAGTTAGAAGAGGCTACCCAAGTGCTGCCTGTATTGGTGGGGTTAATGGTGTCGTTAGCCGCTGTACCTGATTTTTGTGCCATGAAAAATATCCTGATTGAATTCGGTTACTTAAAAAATAAATTTATGCGTGTGTGTTAAACGCGTTTGCGGCCAAGACCGAATAAAGCAGTTAAGCCAGTTCCAAATAGTATAGAGGCCAGTGGTAAGGGCACTGTGGCAATTGATTCAACGCCGGTAAACGTTTTTCCGTTAAGGCTGGCAAGGTTATTGGTTTGAAGTGCATTAATTAAAGCGCTTAAGCGGCCATGTCCACCGTTATTTAAGCCCACTTGATCAAAAAGATAAACGACCTCTCCAGTTGAGCCACCGGTTAATAAGGACTGATTTGACCATGATTGATTAAATTGTGTGGTAAATCCAATCGCTGCTTGATTAGGATTGGTGCCAAAACCGGTTAGGTTTGCTGAGTAAAGTACACCGCTTGGTGTGCCTGTAGAGCCAGTAGGTTGGCTATTTAAAGTACCATTGATGTTTAAGATACTGTTGGTCGTTTCAAATTGACCCGTAGCACTAAAGTTTGCGGTTAATGAGTAACCCGTTGTAGTGGTGCTGCCAGCAAAGGAGGTTGCAGGTGTTACACCGTAAAAGGTGATGTTGCCGGTGCCTGTTGCGGTGACCGTATAACCAGTGCCGGGCGTTGCTTTAGAGGCAACACTAACCGATAAGGCTCTATCATTAAAAGAGTAATCTTGTGCGGTGGGTACGGCGAAATTGTTGATAGAACTTATGATGGGAACTTGTCCAGCAAAACTTGATTGACTCATCACTAGACCTAAAATAGGTAGCGTAATTAGTTGTTTGTAATTCATAAGTTAAAATTTCCGCTGATAATATATTAGGTATCTAGTGTGTCTTTTAATATCCACTAGGTTAACGTCTGGCTTTAGAGTGTTTTAAGGCCACATTAAAGCATCAATCTATTTACTTAGTCAATATGCGCGTTCTTAAAGTTATAATCTCACAAAAATTATGTTTTAAGGTTACAATTCTGTTACAGATGCAATTTTTTTTGACTGAGTTGTTTATCCTAAGTTATAACTGCAATAGCTGTACCAACATACTGCGGCCCTTGTTATATCGAGGTTGTAATGATTTATTTAGCGGTTTTCATTGTTAAACTGTGTTATATGACCTTGTTTAATTAAAAATTAATGTCATATAACACAGTTTAATTGATCTCTAATAGGCTTGTTTATTAAAGAAGCCTTTAAAAACTGTCATTATGACTATTTTGATATCCAGTATTAAAGACCACTGCTTAATATATTCAAGATCATAGTTAATTCTGGCTTCCATCTTATCTAACGTATCGGTTTCTCCACGACAACCATTGATTTGGGCGTGCCCTGTAATGCCTGGTTTAACTTTATGGCGTAACATGTAACCTTTAATTTGTTTTCGGTACAGTTCATTATGGGCAATAGCGTGCGGTCTAGGACCTACGACTGACATGGTGCCTTGTAATACATTTAAAAACTGGGGTAATTCATCTAAAGAAGAGCGTCGCAAGAAACTACCGATAGAGGTTAAGCGAGTGTCATTTTTGGTGGCTTGTTTGATTTGGTCGCCGTTTTCGGTGACCGACATGGAGCGAAACTTCCAAACTTCAATTTTTTCACCTTTGATGCCGTAACGTTTTTGTTTAAAAATAACCGGGCCGGGTGAGGTGAGTTTAATGGCTATGCTGATAATCAGCATGGGTAGGGCAATAAGCGGCAAGATGATGAGGCACAAAATAATATCTTCTAAGCGTTTTATAGCGCCATCTAAAGCACCAAAGGGGGTGTCAAAGACACTGACCACAGGGATGCCTTGAATATTGCTCCATTTGGATTGAATTAGATTAAAGGTAAAAAAGTCGGGTACGATATTAACAGAGGCGGTGCTGTCGGCTAATTGTTCAATATAATCACTAATGCGATTTTCTGCACCGAGAGGTAGTGTGATATAAATATGATCAACGATACCTTGTTGTGCCAGTTGCAGGAGTTCTTTAAAGTCACCGGCTAAGGGGCCAATGTCTTTAGTGTTTAGGCGTCGTTCTTCTGCCTCTGCTCTATCATCATAAAAACCAATAAACTGATAGCCTAGCCAAGGAAGATCTAAAATGGCGTGTCTAAGTCTTAAACCTAAAGAATTAGCACCATAAATGGCACAGCTGCGGGTGTTAAAGCCCTGTTGTCTTAAGTAAGATAGACACGTTCTTCTAAGTGAATGTAAGATGATTATGCTGGTGGGTGCCAACGGTAGCCATAATTGGATAACTTCAAAAGAATAGCTGTAGTCGGGATTGTAAAGGTAGATGCCGGTTAATAATAGGGTAAATGAGCCTATCCATGCGGCCATAATGCGCAAAGATTCATCAAACAACGGATCACCGCGCCAACCTTGATAGATTTCATTGTTCTCGGCAAAGAGTCCAAATAAGGCGGTGGCAATAAAACAAGGGATTAAATATTCCTTGTCAGGATTGACACCATAGGCGATGAGCGAAAGGTATAAGGTGCCAATAATTAAACTAATATCTAAAAGCCTTGATAAGGCTTGTAGTTGTGAGTGTATTGGGCGAATAAATCCTGAAGTCGCTGGCGAGGTCATCTGTGTTTTATTTTACAGTTGGGTCAGTTTTAAATATTTTTGATACAGTGAATCTGCATCTTCTACGTGCTTGGGGTCTTTGTCAATACATTCCACGGGGCATACTTCAATACATTGTGGTACGCCATGATGGCCTACGCATTCGGTGCATAGGTTGGGGTCAATAATGTAAATATCTTCGCCTTGTGAAATGGCGGCATTGGGACATTCGGGTTCACACACATCACAGTTGATGCATTCATCTTGAATAATTAAGGCCATTGTTGTTCCTAGTTAAATTTTTCTGTTAAGCGTTGCAGGACGGTTTCTGGCACAAAACAGGCTACGTTACCTTTTAGCTGCGCAATTTCTCTGATCATGGTCGAAGAAATAAATTCATATTGTTCGGCAGGTGTTAAAAAAATAGTTTCAAGTTGCGGCGCTAAGCGTCGATTCATGCCTGCTAATTGAAATTCATATTCAAAATCTGAGACAGCTCGAAGACCACGTAAAATGACAGTGGCGCCTTGTTGTTGTGCGCAATCGACTAATAAATTATCAAAACCGATGACTCGCACGTTGGTAAATTCAGTGATGACTGAATTGACCATTTCTACGCGTTCTTCGAGTGAAAATAACGGAGTTTTGCCGCGATTAACGGCGACGGCAACTATGACGGTATTATAAAGCTTGGAGGCTCTGGCTATAATATCCAGGTGTCCATTAGTAATAGGGTCAAAGGTGCCTGGATAGATGGCGTTAATTTGCATGCGTTTTCAGTTTAAAAATTTGCTAATTCTATACTAAGCGATTAGATTAACAAACTCTTTTAGTGGGTTGGTCGTTGAGGTTATCATATAAAGTATGTCTAAGAATATATTATCATTAAATCATGCCAGTTTTATTGTGGCTGATATTGAGCGGTCCTTGCCTTTTTATGAAGTTATTTTAGGGTTAACACGCATTGAACGGCCAGATTTAGGGTTTCCGGGGGCGTGGTTGCAGTTGGGTTCTCAGCAAATTCATTTATTGGAGTTAAATAACCCTGATCCTATTACAGGACGGCCTGTTCATGGGGGTAGAGATCGGCATATTGCTTTAAATGCTTTGGCGTTGGCGCCTATTCAAGTAGAGTTAGATAAAGCTGGGTTGGTTTATACCATGAGTATCTCGGGGCGTAGGGCGATGTTTTGTCGCGATTACGATGGCAATACGGTTGAGATTATTGAGCAAGTTCAATAGCGTTTAATTTTTGTGAGCCTGGCTTTTGGGAGAGACTATGAGTTTTGAACCGGTGTTATTACCAACAATCATTGAAGCATTAAGCGCTATCATTGCGCAAAATGCGGAAGAAGTGACCGCTTTGGATCAAGTTTTAGGTGATGGCGATCATGTGACGAATGTGCAAAGGGGTTTAGCGGCTTTAATGACTCAGCGTGAGGCGTTAAGTGACTTAGCATGGCCCGTTGCTTGGCAGCAAATAGGCATGTCTTTAATGAGTGCGGTAGGAGGGGCGTCAGGTTTACTTTATAGTACGTTTTTTTTAAGCTTAGCTAAGGCGGGCCAAGGGCAGGATTTAACCTTGAATAGTTTTGCGGAGTGTTTTGCACAAGCTGTAGACGCGCTTAAAAAAAGGGGTAAGTCAGAGGCCGGTGAAAAGACTTTGTTAGATGTGTTTGTGCCGGTGTCAGTGTATTTAACGTCGGCGGCAGAACGGGCTTTACCGGTTGCTGTGGTCTTAACTGAAGTGGCTGAGGTGGCGATTGCGGGGATGGAGTCTACCCGAGATATGTTGGCGACTAAAGGCCGGGCTTCCTTTTTAGAAGCGCGGTCTTTAGGTCATATTGATGCGGGTGCTAAGACGGCGCAACTGATGATTTGTGCCTTGGTTGAGGTGTTAAAAAAAGCTTAACAACCCCAGCGTAAATGAGCGGTATGAACGGGTGCATCCCACAGCGCTGTGAGTTGTTCGTCTAATAGGGTTAAGGTGATTGAGCAACCGGCCATATCCAGTGAGGTTGTATAGTTACCGACTAAGGACCTTGTGATGTTAACGCCGCGTTTTTCCCAGAATTGGGCGGCGAGATCATAAATTAAGTACAGTTCTATTAAAGGCGTTGATCCTAGGCCGTTGATATGCAGTAACACGTTTTGACCGGCTTGGGGTTTTAGTTCTTCATCAATTTTGCGGGCGATTTGTTCGACAATCTCTGTAGCACTGGTAAGGGGAAGAGTGTCATGGCCACGTTCTCCATGAATACCTACGCCCATTTCCATTTCAGTATCTGTGAGTTCAAAGGTGGGTTTACCTAAGGCTGGAACAGTACAACTGTGTAAAGCCACGCCAAGGGATGCGGTGACGTTATTGACTTTGTTGCCTAGCGCTTGGCAAGTTGATAAATCGGCGCCTTGTTCGGCGGCGGCCCCCACTATTTTTTCTATAATTAAAGTGCCTGCAACCCCACGACGTCCAATGCTATGGGTTTTGGGTAAGGCGATATCATCACTGACTAAAACTGTGGCGGTTGGGATGTTGAGCATTTCGGCGGCCATCTCAAAACTCATCACATCACCGGCATAATTTTTAACAATAAATAAGACGCCGCCGCCATTATCAACGGCTTGTGCGGCTGCTAGCATTTGGTCGGGGGTGGGTGAGGTAAATATTTGCCCAGGGCAGGCGGCATCTAAGAGTCCAGTGCCTACAAAGCCAATATGTAACGGTTCATGTCCAGAGCCACCGCCTGATATTAAGGCGACTTTATCGGCTGGGGTTGGGCTGTTGCGTTGGATAAAATAGGGTTGTTTATTAAGCTGAATAATATCCGCATGGGCTTTGGCAAAGCCGGTGAGACTTTCTTCTAAAAGGCTTTCGGGTGAGTTGAGAAATTTTTTCATGAGCGTCATCAATAAGGGTTGTTAGGATGTTGCTTGGGTTTTTATGGCCGCAGTGACTGCCTGTAGATCCGGCAGTACCCAGGTCGGTTGATACTCCGAGTCTTTTAAATCTTCTTCGTTAGAGATTCCGGTCAAGACCATGATGCTGCGAATCCCGGTTCTCACTGCGCCTAAGATATCGGTTTCAAGACGATCACCCAGCGCGACGGTTTGTGATGGGTCTACGCCTAGTAGTTTAAGCGCTTGTTGGTACATGATGGGTTCGGGTTTACCAATGATGGTTGGTGTAACGCCTGTGGCTACGGTTAAGGCGGCTAAGATAGCGCCATTGCCATGGGTAACGCCATGTTCTGTGGGTAAGGTGGTGTCGGCATTGGTGCCAATAAATTGTGCGCCGGCTTTTATATTGAGGGTGGCGGTGGCTAATTTATGCCACGTCAGTGTTTCGTCTTTACCACAAACCACAATGTCTGCCCCTTTTGCGTTTGGGGTGGTGGGTGTGTTGAGTTCATAGTCAGCGGTTAAGGTAAAACCAAGCTCTAAGAGGGGTTGCGTGGTTCCATCAACGCCAATGACATAGACACGGGTTTGAGCGGGGACAACCCGTTGGCTAAGATATAAGGCGGTGGCTGTGCCTGAGGTTAAAATGTGTTCCTTTGTTAAGGTAACGCCCATTTTGGCGAGTTTAGTAACATATTGAGCCGGAGTTAAGCTGGCGTTATTGGTGGCGAGTATAAAACGAATTTTTTGGTCTTCTAGGGTTTGAAAAAAATCAATGAGACCTGGAATTGCTTCTGTACCGTGCCATAACACACCATCCATATCGATGATGAGGGCGCGAATGTTTGTTAAAGTTTGCATAGTGGGTATTCTCAACAATAGAATTGGGGTGGATAAGAGTTAAGGTGTTTTTAATTGATAGCCGTTGGTGTTATGGCTGACCCAACGTGACTCGGTGCTGTTTAAGTGTTCTTTTTTCCAAAAAGGGGCTGTTGATTTTAAGGCTTCCATAATAAAACGACTGGCGTCAAACGCATCACCTCTATGTGAGGACCAAACGGCAACCAGTACGATAGGGTCTTTGGGTAGAATGTCTCCAACTCGATGCACGATTAAGCTATCTTCAATGGCCCAACGGGAGTGTGCGTCTTGTAAAATCTTTTCAAGTTGTTTTTCGGTCATGCCGGGATAATATTCTAAAGTCATCCCAGTGACGTTACTGCCTTCATTAAAATCTCGCATGGTGCCGATAAATATACTAGTGGCGCCTATTTTTTCAGGGGCTTTGAGTTGTGCAGACTCATAGTCTTGGAGTATTTGATAGGGATTAAAACCCTGTTGGTAGAGGATGACAGTCACTATTATCCGCCCGTGACGGGTGGAAAAAAGGCCACTTCATCTTGATCTTCAACTAGATGATCCCAATCTACATAGTCCATGTTAACAGCGACTAATACGTTATTGGGGATAAGTATGTCGGGGTTGCTTTGTTCCCAAACTTCACGAACGGTTAAGGGGGACGTATACGGAAGTTCATTTTTTGAGCGGCCGATATGTTCTTTTAAGCTTGCAAAATAATGTACGTTTATGGTCATAAGAGTGCACCGAGGTAACAAAATGAGAATAGATGATAAAATATCTTTGTACTTTTAACTAATTATCCTATAGATATGACTTATACACCGCATTTTAATCAAGCTGGCGAAGCACACATGGTCGATGTGGGTGAAAAAGCGATCACACATCGTACCGCTGTCACGGAGGGTTTTATTGAGATGAAACCTGCTACATTGCAGGCTGTTATGGCCGGTGAACATAAAAAAGGGGATGTGCTGGCAATCGCAAGAATTGCCGGTATTATGGCCAGTAAAAAAACAGCGGAACTGGTGCCTTTGTGTCATCCGTTGCCGTTGACGCATGTAGAAATTCAATTAATACCAGAAGTAGACAATAATCGTATTCGTTGTCAGACGACGGTTAAAACCACGGGGCAAACCGGGGTGGAAATTGAAGCCTTATGTGCAACCCAAATCACGTTATTAACAATTTATGATATGTGTAAAGGGGTTGATCGAGGTATGGTGATTCAGTCGGTAAAATTGCTTGAGAAAGCGGGCGGAAAATCGGGGCTTTGGCAACGAAACTAAAGTGCGTTTTAAGCGTTTTAGATTAGTTTACTTAACTCTAACGCGATGGATTTGGTAAACTACCCGCTAATATTTAGATTATTTAGAGACAATTATGCCGATTACCTTAAAAGAACTTGCTGAATTGTGTGATGCCCAGATTGTGGGTGGAGACGATTTAGTCTTGATTGAATCTGCTGCGGATATCAAAGCTGCTCATGCCGGGCAAGTCACCCAATTAACCAATAGTCGTTATGCAAAATACATCATAAATTCAACTGCTTCTGCGTGTTTTATTAGTGAAGGTTTTAAAGTTGAACAGGTACCAGATTCTTTGGCTTTATTGGTGTGTGCTGATCCGGAGATGAGTTTTATTAAGGCGGTGGAACTGCTGCATCCCGCCCGCACGTATGCACCGGTTATTGCTGAGCAAGCGGTGTTTGAGGGGGAAGTGACGTTAGGTGAACATGTTTATATTGGTCCTTATGCCGTGATAGGGCGTGAGGTCAGTATTGGGGATGGCTCGATGATCTTAGCGGGTGCTTATTTGGGTCAGCGAGTGAGCGTTGGTAAGAATTGTAAAATTTATCCGTATGCGGTGATTTATGATGACGTGGTGTTGGGTGATAACGTTATTATTCATTCAGGTGCGATTATTGGTGCGGATGGTTTTGGTTATAAATTTAGAAATTATGCTCATGTTAAAGTGCCACAAGTGGGTAATGTGGTGATTGGTGATGATGTGGAAATTGGCGCTAATACCTGTGTTGATCGGGGTGCTTTAGGTAGTACCGTAATAGGAAAGGGCAGTAAGATTGATAACCTAGTCCAAATTGGTCACAATAATAAAGTGGGTAATCACGTTATTATGTGTGGTTTAACGGGTGTCTCTGGTTCTTGTACGATTGATGATTATGCTATTTTAGCGGGCAGTTCGGGTGTGGCTGATCATGTTAATATCGGTCAGGGTGCTGTGGTAATGGCGCGTTCGGGGGTGGCGGGTGATGTTAAGGCCGGCGCTCAGGTTTTTGGCAGCCCTGCTAAAGATAAAAAAACGGCTTATAAAGAACAAATAGCCTTAAGTAAGTTACCTGAATTGCTTAAGAAGGTGAAGTGGCTAGAAGAGAAAATTCAAGCTCTGGAAGTAGATAAGGCACCTAAATAAACATTCGTTAGAACAACAGATGACGAATAACCTAGTAATATAGTAAACTATATAAAATTAAAACGGTTAAGCACGATGACAGTAAAAGAAAATGTACACCTGCATGAGATTCATAAATTTGGTTCTATGGCAGAACGCTGGTGGGACCCTCAAGGCGAGTTTAAGACCCTGCATGATATTAATCCTTTAAGATTACAATTTATTCAGAGTTTTGTAGATGTTGCCGATAAACGTTTGGTGGATGTCGGTTGTGGCGGTGGAATTTTAACCGAAGGTTTGGCAAAGTTAGGTGCTGATGCTTTAGGTGTTGATTTAAGTGAAGATCTAATCGATGTTGCTGATTTACATGGCTTAGAATCGGGTGTTAATGCGCGTTATCAAAAGATTAGTGTTGAAGCGTTAGCTGAAGAACAGCCTCAAAGTTTTGATCATATTACTTGTATGGAAATGTTGGAGCATGTGCCTGATCCGGGTTCAATTATTGCGTCTTGTGCTAAATTAGTTAAGCCAGGTGGCATGGTGTTTTTCTCGACTTTAAACCGTCAACCTAAAGCGTATTTATTGGCGATTGTGGCGGCTGAACATGTTTTAAAAATGTTGCCACAAGGCACGCATGATTATAAAACCTTTATTAAACCGTCTGAGTTGTGTCAATCAGCTAGAGCGGCGGGTCTTGAATTACAAGGCATGGTGGGTATTGAATATAACCCGTTTAATAAACGCTTTAGTTTAGGTAAAGATATTGATGTTAATTATATTGCCGCTTTTAAACGCATTGAGTAAGTATTAATGGCCGCTGAATTTAAGTTATCTTGTGTTTTATTTGATTTAGACGGTACTTTAGTTGATACGGCGCCTGATTTACTTTTGTGTCTTAATAAGGCCTTAATACAGCACGGGTTTGAGTCTTTTTCAACGACGACCGTTAAGCCGTTCATTTCGTTTGGTGCGGTTGCTTTAGTGCATGAAACTTTAAAAGATCATGTTTCTGAGGATATTAAAGCGACGGTTGTTGAGACGATGTTAAGCATTTATGAAAATAATATTGCTGAGCAATCCGCGTTGTTTTCTGGGTTGGCTGACACGTTAGCTTTAATTGAAGTAAGCGGGCTTAAATGGGGCGTAGTGACGAATAAACGTGAACGTTTTACTCAGCCTTTGATGGCGGCATTAAACTTAACGCACCGCGCGGCTTGTATTATTAGTGGTGATACAACCCCTAATCCTAAGCCACATAGTGATCCTATGTTAGAAGCGTGTAAAAGAGCCGCTGTGAGTCCAGAAAATTGTGTTTACATTGGTGATGCGATTCATGATATTAAAGCGGGATATAACGCTAATATGAAGACGTTAGTGGCTCTTTATGGTTATCTTAGGGACGATGATAAACCCGAAACATGGGGGGCGGATGCTTTAATCGCTTCTCCTCAACAACTTACTGAGTGGATAGAATCCTCCTTATGTCTTTAAAAGATCAGGTTATTTTAATTACTGGGGCCGGTGGTGGCCTTGGGAGTACGGCGGCGTTAGCTTTGGCTAAAGCTGGTGCTCATATTATCTTATTAGATAAAAGCATCCCTAAATTAGAAATTATTTATGATGCTATTTTGGCAGCGAAGGCGCCCGAACCTATTATCTATCCGTTTGATTTGGCCGGTGCTAATGAAAACGACTATCAAACTTTAGCGAATACGATTGCTGAAGAATATGGTTCTTTACAGGGGTTGTTGCACTCTGCGGTTGAGTTTAGTTCCTTTACACCCATGACTCAAGTGGCGACTAAAGATTGGGGGCATTCATTAAATGTTAATTTAAATGCACCTTTTTTGTTAACGCGGGTTTTATTACCGGTGTTAGAACAAAGTCAACACGCGTCCATTGTCTTTACGTCTGATTCTTCTGCACGTGAAGCCCATGCGTATTCTGGGGCTTATGGTGTGTCTAAAATAGCGCTGGAAGGCATGGCAAAAATATTGGCTGAAGAGTTAGAGTCAGGTTATAAAGTTAGAGTGAATACTTTAGTACCTGGGCCTGTTGATTCACCCTTAAGAAAGCGTGCTTATCCAGCGGAAGATAAAGCTAAACTGCCAGTAATGGCGTCTCTTAATCCTGTGTATTACTATTTGTTTTCTGAACAAAGTAAAGGTGTAACAGGGCAAATTATTCATGCAGCTACTTTTCATTTATAACTGATTTATATGGCAGAACGAGAAACCTTTATTTTAACCCGAGATGTAAATATTGTGACCATTCCTGATGGTACTGCAGGCACCTTAAGTCAAGGTGATGAGGTCACGATTCATCAGTCCTTAGGGAATAATTATACAGTAGTGACTGAATGGGGCAATATGGTACGCATTGCGGGTGTGGATGCGGATGCTTTAGGTAAAGAGCCTCATAATTTACAGACTTTAGTGTCAGAAACTAGTCCAGAAGCGGTTAAAAATAATTGTTGGGAAGTGATGAAGACGGTTTATGATCCAGAGATCCCTGTTAATATAGTTGATCTGGGTTTGGTCTATGAGTGCATCGTAGAACCTGTGGGCGATGAAGAAAATGCAGTTTACGTTAAGATGACCTTAACGGCGCCAGGTTGTGGTATGGGGCCGGTTATTCAAGGGGATGTAGAGAAATGTATTCGAGCTTTACCGGGCGTGGTGCGGGTTAATGTTGAGGTGGTTCTTGATCCACCGTGGGCGCGAGAAATGATGTCAGAAGTGGCTCAAGTGCAATTAGGTTTATATTAATAGCGCTTATATGATGATTGCTCAGCAGTTGAGAAATCGATTAAGTTGGTTGTTTTTATTAGTGTTAGCGTTAGCGTCCTGTGCGACTTTAACACCTAAAAATACTGAGAATATTTGCGCTACGTTTCAAGAAAACGAAGATTGGTACGCGGATGCTAAAGAGTCTTATGAAAAATGGGGTGTGCCTATTTATATACAGATGGCGATTATGCATCAAGAGTCGCATTTTGTAGCGGATGCTAGACCCCCGCGCACATGGTTGCTTGGCTTTATTCCGTGGTTTAGACCTAGTAGTGCTTATGGTTATGCACAGGCTTTAGATGGTACTTGGGATCATTATATTGATAATGCGGGCAGTTGGTGGGCCGATCGAGATGATTTTTCGGATGCTGTCGACTTTATTGGTTGGTATAGTTATAGTAATCATCTTAAATTAGGCATTCCTAAGTCGGATACCAGGAATTTATATCTGGCCTATCACGAGGGGCAGAGAGGTTATCAGCGCAAGGCGTATTTAAAAAATGGGCCATTAAATCGAGTCGCTGATAAAGTGGCTAATCGTGCTAAAGAGTTTCAGCGTCAATTAAGCACCTGTAAAATGAATTAAAAAAACAATACGTTTTTTGGTAAACTATGTTTTTTTTACGTCACTTAAAGGCGATATCGTGAGAAAAATTCAAACTAAAGTTATTTCAATTATCACTGTTATTCTTATAGGGATCACTATGTTTTCAATGGCTAATGCCACTTCACCCGAAGAAAATAAAGCGGCAGGTGTCGCATTTTTAGCTGAGAATGCTAAAAAACCTAATATTGTAACAACTGACACTGGCTTGCAATATGAAGTTTTAACACCCGGTACAGGTACAGTATCACCTAAAGCGACTGATACGGTAACGGTTCATTATTTAGGCACTTCGATTGAGGGAAAAGAGTTTGATAGTTCTTATAGCCGTGGTGAGCCTACCTCATTTCCTTTAAACCGTGTTATTGCCGGTTGGACTCAAGGGGTACAGTTAATGACTGAAGGCGCTAAATATCGGTTTTTTATTCCCTCTGAATTAGCTTATGGCCCACAAGGTGCGGGTGGTTCTATCGCTCCAAATTCAGCTTTGATCTTTGAAGTTGAGTTAATCAAGATTCAATAATACCTCATAAAAGGCGTAAGGTGTCTGACGTAGTGTCAGTGCCTTACGCCTTTTTTTATTTTTAAAATATTCTATATTATGCCCACTTATCAGTTATTTGCCACGACGCCTAAGGCGATGGAAACGATTCTTACCGAAGAGTTGAAGACGCTCGGTATTCAAAATATTAAAGCGACGATGGCAGGTGTTGCCTTTGAGGGAGATTTAGAAACGGCTTATCGGGCCTGTTTATGGTCTAGAACCGCTAATCGAATTTTATTAGTATTAAGCTCTTTTGAGGTTAAATCACAAGAAGATTTATATAAGGGCGTGCAAGCTATTAACTGGTTTGATCATATTAATTCAGACGATACCTTTGCGGTTTCGTTTAGCGCTAAGAATTCAACAGTCATTAATAATACGCATTTTGGCGCTTTAAAAGTAAAAGATGCCATTGTTGATCAGATGCGAGACAAGTTTCAGCAACGTCCTAGTATTGATACGGAACAACCAAATATTCGTATTAATATTTATTTGCAGGGTGAGCAAGCGCAATTGAGTTTAGATTTGTCGGGCGAAAGTTTACATCGACGTGGCTATCGTGATGTTAATATCAAAGCACCTATGAAAGAAAATCTAGCAGCGGCTATGTTGTTGCGTTGTGGTTGGCCAGAAATGGCTAAAAATAATGACTCTTTAATTGATCCCATGTGTGGTTCAGGGACGTTATTATTAGAAGCGGCTATGATTGCGGCTGATTATGCGCCGGGTTTATTACGTGACTATTTTGGTTTTACGGGTTGGAAAAAGCACGATGCGGCTTGTTGGAGACATTTGCGTTCTGAAGCGTTGCAACGTCGAAAAATAGGCATTGAGAAACTACCGATTATTGTTGGTTTTGATCAAAACAAACAAACCGTTCATACGGCTTTACAGCATGTGGCTAGAGCTGGCTTGCAAAATAAAATTCATATAGAGCGTCGTGATATTGCTGATGCTCAACCGGCAGACAGTTGGAAACCGGGCTTGTTAATTTGTAATCCACCTTACGGGGAACGTTTAGGGGATGAGGAAGAAACGGCAGAACTGTATACAAAATTTGGTGCCACTTTAAAAGCGAATTTTGTAGGCTGGAAAGCCGCGATGATTATCAGTAATCCTGAGTTAGGTTTTCGTTTAGGTATTCGATCACAGAAACCGATTACACTGTTTAATGGGGCGCTGGAGTGTAAGTTATTACGTTTTAATATTGAAGAGCAGCAGTTTTTTGTGCCAAAGGCTCGAAATCAAGAAGAGCGTATTGCTCAGGTTTTGGCGATTAGTACCCAACAAGCCCCGAGTCGTCCTGACCTTATTAATAAAGTATTAGAAACACTTGAGCAAGCAGATATTGAAACAGAGGTTAATCAACGTTTAGCGGTTAAGCAACATGAGCAACATGAGAGTCATGATAATGTGTTTGAGTCTGATGCCCCAGCTATTAGTGCGCCTGATTTTGCTAATCGCTTAAAAAAGAATCTAAAGAAGTTATCTAAGTGGGCTAAACAAAACCAGGTGAGTAGTTATCGGGTTTATGATGCGGATTTACCGGATTACTCGGCCGCTGTTGATATTTATCAAAGTGCAGAAACCTGGGTTAATGTGCAAGAATATGAGCCCCCAAAAACCATAGATCAGCATAAAGCCGATCAAAGGCTGGCTGGATT
The DNA here is from genome assembly GCA_903863905.1 of uncultured Methylococcaceae bacterium. GTDB lineage: Bacteria > Pseudomonadota > Gammaproteobacteria > Methylococcales > Methylomonadaceae > Methylobacter_C. Next base: position 17,918 of record CAIPDT010000164.1, on the reverse strand, counting down.
ATTGGCCGAAATACCTGGTGTATTAGGGGTTAAGCCTGAAAATGTTATTTTAAAAATTCGTCGTAAACAACGCAGTACTGATCAATATGAAAAACAGAATGATCAAGGTCGTTTTCATCAAATTGAAGAAGGGGGCTGTCAATTATTAGTGAATTTTGAAGATTATCTGGATACAGGGTTGTTTTTAGATCATCGGCCGATTCGCTTATTGATTCAGCAACAGGCTAAAGATAAACGGTTTTTAAATTTGTTTGCTTATACAGGGAGTGCAACGGTTCATGCGGCGGTAGGTGGTGCTAAAGCAACGACGACGGTTGATATGTCGAATACTTATTTAACGTGGGCTAAAAATAATATGGCCTTGAATAGTTCAGTCGGTGATCATGAATTTATTCAGGCAAATTGTTTGGAATGGTTGGCTACACAGGCGAGTCAAGTTGAGCGTTCTATCTATGATTTAATCTTTCTTGATCCACCGACTTTTTCTAATTCAAAACGAATGGAAGAGGTGTTTGATATTCAGAACGATTATGTGGAATTGATTAATAATGCCGTGGCTCTGTTAGCACCCGAGGGCATATTATATTTTTCTACTAATTTTAGACGCTTTAAAATGGATTCGTTAGCCTTAGCGGATTTAAATGTTGAAGAGATCACGGCGAAAACGATTCCTGAAGATTTTTCGCGCAATCCAAAAATTCATTATTGTTGGAAGATTATGCATGCGTCAAATTAAGTTATTAGTTTATGGTCGGGTACAAGGTGTTTATTTTAGATTATTCACTCAAAGGAAAGCAAGGCAATTGGGAGTGAAGGGCTTTGTAAGAAATCTAGCGGATGGTCAGGTTGAAATCGTTGCAGAAGCCGAGCATGAAGCACTTGAACAATTAATTGCTTGGAGTCACAAAGGACCCATTACGGCCCGTGTAGACCATGTGGAGTTGGCGGATATTCAGGTGGATGAAGTGTTTACAGCATTTGAAATTAGATAGGGGCGTTAACGCTTGAGGATGGGGTAGCCAGACGTTTAAAAATCGTTATGATGGATGACAGTAATGCTGAAGGCTGTATTTAAGGTAAAGTTGCAAAATTCGGCATCAATAATACCGAGGTTCGTTAGGTCTTGAAGAGTCATTTGTTGATCAATGACGGCTGATTTAACGAGTGTTAAACTTTTTGCTTCGATTGTTTTTGCCAGCCATGCCGCTAAACTATCAGAGGTAATCTTCCATGAGGCCGCAATCCCGGCTTCATTTAGTTCGTTAACCGATGGTGACCAAATCCATATTTCGGGTTTTAGCGGTGGCTTTAAAAAAGCATTTATTGAAGGTGCTAGGGTAAACTGCGGTTTAAGTCCTTTAATTAATAAAGCCATTTGTTGCATGGCTAAAATAGCCATTTGATGTGCGGTGGTATCGTCAAATTGCCAATGAGTTTGGGCGAGTCTGACTTGATCAGCAAAAGCACCACCACCCGGTACAATAATGACAGGTTGTTGTGCATAGCGTTGTTCTATAGTATCTAAACAGTGTATGAGCGCTGATTTCTGTGAAAGACTCCCGCCTAATTTAATGACTCGCATTGGGTGTCAGTTGTTGCAACACTTGGAGTAGGGCACTGGCTTTATCAAAGCTTTCTTGATATTCTTCATTCATATTAGAGTCGTTAACAATGCCTCCGCCTGCCCAAAAACGGATCGTTTCTTCAGAATGGACTAGCGTGCGTATCGCGATATTAGTATCCATGTTGCCGTTAAAACCAATATAACCGATGGCTCCACAATAGATACCTCTACGATGAGGTTCTAACTCTTCAATAATTTCCATAGAGCGAATTTTAGGTGCGCCCGTAATTGAACCACCTGGAAAACAACTTTTCAATAAATCTAAGGCGTGTTGATCGTCCGCTAATAAACCGGTAATGGTGCTGACTAAATGATGAACCGTGGTATAACTTTCTATATCAAAGATAAGTGGTACTTTGACAGAGCCTTTTTTGCAGGTTTTGCTAATATCATTACGGAGTAAATCTACAATCATTAGGTTTTCAGCTTTATCTTTTTGGCTGTCTTTTAATGAGTTTATTTGCTGTTGATCTTCAATTTTATTTTGTTTTCGAGGGCGAGTACCTTTAATCGGTTTGGTTTCGATTTGGCCTTGGGTTGCTTTTAAGAAACGTTCTGGTGATGAGCTTAATACTTGAACTTCAGGGAAGTTTAGAAAGCCACTAAAAGGTGCCGCGTTTAATTCACGTAATTGACAGTAAGCGAGCCATGGCGAACCTTTGCAATTAGCCACAAACCGTTGTGCTAAATTAACTTGGTAGCAATCACCTTCTTTTAAATAGTGTTTAATGCGATCAAAAGCGCTGGCATAAACAGTCTCATCCATGTTGGATGTCACTGGACTAAGTACTTCAAAAGGGGCGTGCTTAATGTCTTGGGATAAGTGACTAAACTGTTTAATTAATGCTTGCCATTGCTGTTCATCACCGTTGGTATGTCCTACTAAAAAACTTTGTTGTTTTTGATGGTCAACAATGACGGCCCATTGATAGATGCCCATTGCCATATCTGCAATATGTTCGGCATTATGCGCGATGATAGGTAGCTTTTCTAGACGTCTAGCTAAGTCATAAGAGAAATAGCCAATAGCGCCGCCATTAAAGGGTAAATCTTGAAATGAGTCATCGCAAGGTAACAGTTGTTCTTTAACGAGGTCAAACGGATCTTTTGTTGACGTGTTTGTGAGCGTGTTACGCGTAATATTGGTAATATCACCGTGAGTCACTAAAGTGCAGATTGGATTAGCGGCCATAATGTCGTAGCGCCCTTGGGTGCTATGTGGAAAGCCACTATCCAAAAAAACTGCCCAAGCTTGGTCGGCTATTGAGGAAAAAAGGGCTGAACTATCAGCAAAATAGGGTAGAGAAGTCAGTTTTTTTTGTGGCAACATTTAAAAGCAGTTTGATTTAAAAAACGTAATAACTTTACAACTGGTCGTCAGTTGATAAGAAAAAGGTGTTTAGGGTTTTGTTTAGTGAGTAAAAAAGGCGTTTAACAAATCCCTGTGGACTGCCGAGTGATAAATTGTATCACAAAACGATTGCGGGATTAGGAGGGTAATTAACAGGAGGAGGCAAGTCGCTATTGTTCAATCTAAATTGAGTGGAAGTGACTTGCCTAATCGTTAACAATGATTAAAGCTTATAAAGTACATCGTTAGCTTTATCTTGTTCTCCTTTAGATTTCCCTTTACGGTTATCTTGGTCCATACGTTCTTTACCAAATTTATTAATCATGTCTTGCCAGCTTGAATATTCTTCGTAGCCTTTAAATCCGGCTGCTTTACGTTCTTGGTAAAGCTCTTTGCCTAGGACAATGATTTCTTCGGGTGTTTTACCGTCAACGATATTTAAAAACTCTTTATCGTCTTTTTTTGTGTCCCTGATAGTCCAAAAAGAGACTTCAAATTCAATGCGATTTTCTGTAGGTAATCTATTTTTTAATGCTTTTACTGATCGATAGGCAGTCGACGTACTGTGGCCATTTATTTCTTGTCCTTTACCGCAAGCAACTAATACGGTACAGCTAAGAATAAGCAATAAGGTAGATAATTTCTTCATTTATGATAACCTCGAAGTTAGGTACGGGTTAATGTATATTGTATTTATGACGCCAAATTACCAAACAAAGTAAAATGGTCAGTTATTATAACCTTGAGCTAAGTTTGTATGCTGGAATTTATTCAATTATTAAATCAGCGCTATCACCTTTTACTAAATCAACGCGGTCATGAGGTTGATAGCTTAAGTTATCAGCAACGTATTGATCAGTTAATTTTAACGGAAGCCTTTTTGCGTAAAGGACAATGGTTAACGGCGGCACCTGCGCAACCCTTGCAAATTGCGGTGATAGGTCCTACACAGGCCGGTAAAAGTACGTTAGTGAATGTGTTATTGAAGCATGATTTTGCTGATGTCAGTCCGTTAGCCGGGCATACTGTTCATGCGCAAGGATTTTGTTTAGGAATTAATGCTCTTGACTGTCAAGATCTACAGCGATACTTTGGTCGATTTCAACAGTTACAAAAAGCAGATTTAAGTCGAGAACGATTTGATTGTTATTCTTTAACTGATATTACTGAAGATATACCGTATTTACCATCGGGTGTTTTATGGGACACGCCAGATTTTGATTCAATAGACGCAACTGATTATAAAGAAGGCGTGATTAGGGCGATTGCTTTAGCGGATATCATTGTTTTAGTGGTCAGTAAAGAAAAATATGCAGATCAATCGGTATGGGACATGATGGCGGCTTTGGAGCCTTTACATCAACCGACTGTTATTTGTTTGAATAAATTAAATGCGGGATCTGAAAGTGTTTTAATTGGATCGTTAAAAGAAAAGTGGCAATTAACGCGTAGCGATAAGTTTCCTGAAGTAGTGCCTTTATTGTATCAGCGACAAACGACTGTGCCTGACTGGCCAGAAAATCAACGTGATTTATTATCTATTTTAGCTCGCAAGGTTGATCCAAAAAAACAAGCCCGTTTTGAGCAAGATTTGATTAAGAAATATTGGCAAGATTGGTTAGCTCCAGTCATTGCAGAACATCAGGCGGCTCAGGTTTGGCAGGGCCTTGTTGATTCGGCAATCAAGCAAGCTCTTGAGAATTATCAGCGTGATTATTTAAATCATCCTCGCCATTATGAGACGTTTCAACAGGCGTTGGCGGAGTTACTTATCTTATTAGAAATACCGGGTATAGCGGGTATTTTGACGGGTGCGCGTAAAGTTTTAACCTGGCCTTTTAGAAAGATGATGACCTTAGGTAGAAAGCGTCAGCATATTGCCGATAGTAGTCACGAGTTGGTGTTATTAAATCAAATCGCGGAACATTTGATTATTCAATTGACAGATCAATTAATGGATAAAGTAGAGGAAGCCCAACAACGTACATGGTGGAAAGATTTAAATAGTGTATTGCGACGTAAACGGGAAAATGTGTTACAGGAATTTAGTGCAAACGCGGTTAAATACCATGTTAATTTCCAACAAAATGTGGAAGAAACGGCGGGTCAACTCTATCATAAACTTCAAGAGCAACCCTTTGTTTTAAATAGTTTACGTGCTACAAGAGTCACTGCAGATGCAGCGGCTATTGCGTTGACTTTACACATGGGTGGCATTGGTGTGCATGATTTAATTTTTGCACCCGCTATGTTAACTATTACGACCTTGTTAACTGAAAGTGCAATGGGAAGTTATTTACATAAAGTAGAATTGGATTTAAAGTCACAGCAATTAAATGCCGTTAATCAAGCTCTGTTTTTAGGTTGCCTTGGGAAACTGTTATCAAATTTGCCTGAGCAATTATCCACGATGAATCATTTTAATATTTCTGCCCCTCAACTGAAGGCAGTCGAGCAACAATTGATAGAAAAGCGCCATGGTTTACGATTACTCTGATTTGATAGAACAAGCCAAGCAGTGGGCTTTAAACGCGCGTGCATTGGGCTGGATAAATGTGGAAATGTCAGAACAATTAAGTGCCGTTGATGTTCGTGCGCCAGATGCTTTATTTTCAGCCACATTCTCTTTAACAGAATTAACAACACGTCCGTTAGTCGTTGCTTTTATGGGCGGCACGGGGGTGGGTAAAAGTACGTTATTAAATCGCTTAGCGGCAAAGAATATTGCTAAAGCGGGTGTTGTAAGGCCTACGTCTCGTGAAGTCACGCTATATCATCATGAAAGCGTTGTGTTACGACATTTTCCCGAACAATCTCTAAATCAAATTAATATCTCAACTCATCATGATCTTGGCAATAAAAATGTGGTCTGGATTGATATGCCGGATTTTGATAGTACTGAACAAACTAATAAACACTTGGTTTTACACTGGTTGCCTTACATTGATGTTTTGATTTATGTGGTGAGTCCTGAGCGCTATAAAGATGAGAAAGCTTGGCGCTTATTATTAGCAGAAGGCACGCGACATGCATGGTTGTTTGCTTTTAATCAATGGGATAGAGGGCAGTCTGATCAATATGCTGATTTTACTCAGCAATTACAAAGTATCGGGTTTGTAGAGCCGGTTATTTTTAAAACCGCCTGTTCAGAAGATAATTTATCGGATGAGTTTGAGGTATTAGCTTCCACAATCAACTCCTTGGCAACATCACATATTATTGAACAATTAGAACTTAGAGGTTCACTGGTTCGTAAACAGGCATTAAAGTATAGGCTTGAGCAAGTGATGATAGCGTTAGGCCCAGATGATGCTTATCAGAAACTCACTGAAAAATGGCAAGCTCAATGGCAAGCTACGGTGACTTTATTACAGAAAGGTTTTGAGTGGCCGCTTAAATATAAAGCAGAATATTATGCGGAGCATGCGGCCGATATCATGACTCAGTCTGTAAAGAGTGAGCAGAGTGTCTGGGATACTTGGGCACAAGCTCGTTTTGATGATGCGTTGGATGAGTTGATGATTTATGTCGATCAACTTGGTATACCTGTTTTACCGTTTAAACAGTTGCTGGGTGTGTTGAAAGACACGCCTTCTAAAATGGTGCTTACACAAACTGAGTTAGCTACGCGCGTTGCTTTAGCCAATCCAGGAAATGTATTACAGCGCTTTTGTTTAAAAAGTCTACGGTTAGCGGAGATTATCTTACCTTTAACCTCAATGAGTTGGGTGGGTTATAAAGTGTTGATGAGTTATTACTTAAGCAATATGACGAATGATCATTACCTGGGGGTTGATTTTGCGGTTCATAGTAGTCTGTTGATTGCTTTAAGTTGGTTAATGCCTTTTTTTATTTTAAAAAAGATGCAACCTTCTTTGAAAAAAACGGCTTTAAAAGGTTTAAACAAAGGATTGGCTAATGCATTCAATTTAATCGATGAACGTATGCAGATGGAATTGAATAATAAAGCCAAACAACATAAAGAGCAGGTGTCACAGCTTTTGGTTTTAATAAATGCCTGTGAAGTCAGTGAATATACTTCAGAATTATTAGCGGATAAAGAAAATCCCTTGGCGCGTTTATTGATGCACTAAATTGAGAAGTTTAGCTTGCAATAAGTTTGTTATTCTAATGACAGCGAGCCATCTTTATTAAAGTGATAACGTTTTTCTAACCAGCCTTTTCCGAATAATATAAGTACATTATCGTAGTACTGACTTGTGGTATTTGAGGGCTGGTGTTTTTTTAAGGTATCTAATAATTTTGAGAGTGTTGAAGTATCATCGATGCTGACTAATAGGGGTAAAGCGGCCGCATTAAAACCTAAGGGTTGGTGGTTTGTTTGCATTTTTGTAGTGATATCAAAATATTCTGATACAAATCCATCGGTTTGAATCATTTTAAGCCATGGGGAAAAATGCTGTATTAAGCTATTTTTATCAGGATCATTATCCGCTAGCATACCTAACCAAAGATAAACTCGAATAGCGTCATATCCGCCAATAGTGTTGTTAGGTGTTTCTGGATATATTTCGCCATTATCATTAATAACAGCCCAGTTAGGGCTCATGCCTTGAGGGGCCGACTGGGTTAAAAACGTAAGGCTATTCTGAGTGATAGTTTGCCATGGAGAATTAGGATATAACACACTAAAGCGCTTAAAAAGTTGTAAGGGGAAATAACTGGGATTTATTCGCCATGAATGTTCAGTTAATTTAAACCCTTGTGCACCGGGTAAAATGAGTTGTCCATAGTGTGGAACAAAAACAGTTTCTTTTTCTAAAATTTGTGTGGCAATACTCACACTTAAGTTTTCGTAGTCCTGATTGCTCCAGAGTCGTCCAGCCTCTGCGAGTATATAAGCCAGCCATAAATCGGCATCAGAGGCAGAGTTATTATCTAATATTTGATATTGCTGGCCACTTTTTTTACCCCAACACCATGCCGGTAAATGAGTTTCTAAGTCATTAGAGGCTAGATTTTGTTTAGTCCAATTTAATAACTGATTAAAAGTGTCTTTATCATTAGCTATCAATGAAAAGAACAGTGCGTAAGCCTGTCCTTCGGAAGTGGTTATTAAGTTAGGATGACTTCCATCAATAACCCTTCCTTCCGGTGAAATGTAGGTGCTTTTAAAATTGTCCCATTCTGGCCAATGCTCGTTTGCTTTTACATGAGAAAAAAACAATAGCAAAACAACACTAAAAAAAAATCTCATGGCGTGTAATTAATAATTATTGATTAATCATCGTTATGGTGTAAACGTGCATAAGCAATGAATTTAAGTAATCTTGTTAATACAAAGATCATTAAAATAACCATCAGTAAGATTAAAAAACTAACTAAAAAAGGACTGTCTGATAATTCAAACCAGAGAAGTTTGAGAACAGGTAAGTACCCAACATAATAAATATCTCCAACTTGTAAGTTTACAATATCATTGCTTCTAAAAAATGAAGATGAGCCCCGTATATTGGGTTCTTGTGACATCATTTCGTTGGTGATTTTTTTAAATGAAGAGGGGTCTGTGGCCATCACTGCAACCACACTTTTATTGTTTTTCCAAGGCGATTGAAATCCAACAACTACCCCAATATCTCCTTCGTTTTCCATTGATACGTTGGTAAAGGCTTTACTATTAAGTTCAACTTCTTTAGGCTGAAGGAATTTTTGATTATCGGAATTATGCACAGGTAAACTAATAGTTTTTTTAATGCCCGATATTATAGAGTGAGCGAGTTTAGCATTATCATTTTCTTGAGTGATAGCTTTGTCTAACACACTAATAAGTAGAATATCTTTGTTTTCTATACCTTTAAAAGGGGTTGTATTATAAACAGAAAACTTAGTAGCGGTTAATCCAGTTGAGGCGCCAAAATTACTCAAAATTTCTAAGTAAGATTCTAGTTCTGCTTTTGAAGCATTTTCATTCACAATGATGGCCGTATCCGCTAAATCGGCGAGCCTTGTAAAAGGGAAACCAAGTGTTGCAAATGATCTTAGATCAGGCATCGCTAGATAATGGGAAAAATCACTTAAATCAATAGTCGAGTCAGCGTCAATAGAGCCGTGCATATAGGTTGGGTTGACCTCTTGACAATCACTACCTTCTGGTTTTGTGAAGGTATAATTAAATTTAAGTGTATTTTTGGAGCCTAATCTAAACCCAGGAATAAGTACTGTGTTTTTTTCACCAAATAGCCATTTATCAACTAAAGGGACTCTTAGTCGATTTGGTTCGTCTCCATTACCGAGTCCCGATGCATTTAAATTTAAGCCTTTAATAAAAATATCATTAACAAAGACAGATAATTGCGAATCATCTTCTTCATTAGGTGGTGAATACCTATATTTCATATTTAAGGGTATACCACGAGTGTGCCAAACGAATAAATCAGGCGTAATATTAAAGTTTAATATGATTGAGTTTGGATTACGTCCTTCAGTTTGTAGTTCCTCAGGGTGTTCAATCAGTTCTCCGAATTTCACTTCTTTATCAAGAGGTACCCAATAAGGTGCATCATAAGGTTTACGAGGCGTTATTTGATTAATTTGAGTGATTTTGGAATATGAACCCACCAACGCTGCTGAGCCAGTTGATAAACCTTCAGTGGCATTGCGTAAGTCTTGTTTGTCTCTACCTAAAATAAGTAATAGTTTTACAAAGGGGTTTTCAGGGTGATTGATCAATTGAATGCTGGGACCATCAACTTCGGGAATATCCTTTAAAAATTCTGGACGATTATTATTGGTAGCAAAGACTAAAGCATGTTTTGTAGGTAATTGATTAATAAGAATGGGGAAATGGGCTTTTCTCCATTTAGATTTACTGCCAAAATAAGTGGCAGCAATGCCGGCCGCTTCAATAGTGTCATTTTGGGCGTTTTCAGCAAAGATAAAGGGTATTTCAGTGTTAGTGAAATCATTTTCATCAAAAAAGGGTTTAGGAAATATGCCTAAATCATTTTTTAAAGGTAAGGGTTGTGTCGATAAACTTAGCTGACTTGAAGTATTAATCTCAAACCATTGGCTCATGAGGGATTGATTGCTACAACGTATATCCCGATAGGCAATTAATTCGAAGGATATTTCATTGAATTTTGATATATCTCGAGCATCAAAGTTTATTGTTTTTGTGATAGGTTTGCCGGATTTTTCGGCTTCAATTGGAAAAATGCCAGCGAGTTGATGATTTATTAAGACACGTACATGTGAAATATCAGGTGTTAAAGCAGGTGAATAGATATAAGTAACATCAATTTTAGCGGCAGTGACTATTTCATCAATACGAGAACCGAAACCAATTGAGGCTTGCGATAAATTACCTTGTAATTTGATAGTTGAGCGTTTCCCGAGATCTTTAAACGTGTATACTTCGTCTTTAATAGGGGGATTATCAATCGGATAAGCGACATTCTCAGAAAAGAAATTTCGTTGCGCACCGATGCCTTGTTGAGTAAATAGGAATAGTGCTAAAAAAATTATCGATATACCAACAATATTTTGTGGTAGAAAAAATTTTATTTTAGTGTGGTTCATAGCTAATTTAATTCTTCTTTAATATTGATGGGATACGATATTCACTGGTAACAGGGATTGTATAAAAGATTTAGAGTGTAGTGCAATTAAAAATGGTTTTAAAATCGGCTTTGGAAGTTTTTTGGCTAAAATAACGTAGCCATGGAAACCTACCGCCAGAATTGAGATAAGGCTTGATAAGGGTTTATCGATATTATAATAGTTGTCCCAAGAGCACCAAGCATCAGATCTAGAGTAAGTGCATTTAACAAGTTCTAATTGTTGATTTAAATTTAAATTATCAAAAACAACACTTAAGGAATTGTTATTGATATTGATTGCCCTAATTGGAAATATAAATTCTCTATCTCCACGGGGAATGATAACGTGTAATTTTTCGTTTTTTAAAATAGTAAAGGCAGTAGAGTCAAATTTAAGACCCAATCCTGAGTTAGAAAAATCAATCATCAATGCTGTCAGTAAATGTCCTGATTCTTTTCTTAATAGAACCTCAGTATTAATTTCTATGCGGTGTTCAGAGCGGACTTGTCTGCTTTCTTGAGCAACACTAATGGCACCACCTAAAACGATTAAATTATACAGTGTCCAGACAAGATTTATACTGACTGTTAAGTCTTCATGTGTAGGGCCATAAATGTAGCGAAATATGGCAAAACCAATACCGACTAAATTTAACCCAATGAGAAATAAATAAGGTTTTGAAATAGTTAAATCAAAAAAGCTATCTTTGATTAACCCACCTTTAGCCGTCACATTAAAGCTACCTATTTTAGGATTAAATAAGGCAACTGTTGTTGGATAGGCAATGTACCAAGCCAATACTGTTTCGTATATTTCAGCCCAAAAAGAATGTCTATAGCGACCTTGCATATAAGCACTGGTGATACTCGAATGGATAATAGCCGGCAGGGCATATAATAAAATTTCAATCCCTGAGGCATAAATTGAAAAACTATGGAAAACTAGAAATCCTAAAGGCGCTAATAAAAAAATTAAACGTGGAACACCGCCAAAAAAATGTAACATCGCATTTAGATAGCATAAGCGTTGGCTCAGTGAAAGGCCGGGGCCTAATAAAGGATTATCAATACGAAAAACCTGTGCCATTCCTCTAGCCCAACGTATTCTTTGCCCTATGTGGGCGGATAAACTTTCAGTTGCGTGTCCTGAGGCTTGAATAATATTAAGATAGGCGGAGTGATAACCTTTTCTATGTAAATTTAAGGCGGTATGTGCATCTTCTGTAACTGTTTCTACAGCAATTCCACCTACTTCTAGAAGAGGCGCACGCTTTAAAACTGCGCAAGAACCACAAAAGAATGCCGCATTCCATAAATCATTACCCGCTTGTACTACGCCATAAAAAAGACTATTTTCATTAGGTGTTTTTTTAAAGGTATTGAGATTGCGTTCAAAAGGATCTGGTGAGTAAAAATGATGTGGTGTTTGAAGCAGTGCTAATTTCTTTTCAGCTAAAAATGATCCCATTGTTACCTGTAAAAAAGATCTAACGGGTATGTGATCGCAATCAAAAATGGTCACATACTCTCCATTGGTTACAGTTAACGCTTGATTAATGTTTCCAGCTTTAGCACCAATATTATCTGATCGAGTAAGGTACCCTACATTAACTTGCTCACAAAATTCTTTAAATTGGGGGCGATTGCCATCATCTAGAATATAAATATGAAGCTTTTCTTTAGGCCAATCTATATTAATAGCGGCCAGCGTGGTTATCTTAACAATGTCTAGGGCTTCATTATAGGTTGGAATGAAGATATCTACACTAGGCCATTGGTTCGTATTCTCTGGTAATGTTTTTGGTTTTCTTTCTAAAGGCCATACGCTTTGAAAGAAGCCTAAAAAAAGAATAATCCATGTATAGGTTTCGGCAAAAATTAATACGATACCAAAGAAGGTGTCTATACTACTATCTATGTTAATCGTTTCGCTATATCGCCACCATAAATAACGTGAAGAAATAGTTAACGATAAGGTGATTAAGACTAATCTAGAAATTTGTCCAACAATTGGATAAGCTAATACTGCAACTATCCAGAGTAAAAAACTGAATATGGCTTGAGCATAAATTGTAAACGGAATGGTAACAGATATACTTGCTATAAAAATAATTAACAAGACATAGGCAAAAGGATGGAAATCATTCTGATAGTTATCTTCATTGATAGAATGGGATTTATCAAATTGATCTGTTTTTAAGCGGATAAAGTGTGTGGTTTTTTTAAAAGGTGAGTATAGTGCTGCTTTTATAAAAGCTAATATGCGAACAGTTAATGCAATATTATCATCTATGGTTTTTTTTACTATACTCGTTCGTACAGTAATTAACCAAATAGATTGTAGGAAAAAACGTAAGATATCCCAGCCGTTTACCGTATCAAAATTAATATGTGGATAATAGTGTTTTAGTATATATGGAACTCGGAGTCTATTCTCTTCTGTCAATAACAAGAAGGTAATCAGATAAATAAGGCTTGCGATAAAAGTACTAATGCGTGTACTTTTATCGCTTAAAATATCATTTTTAAATGACAACCAATTTTCAATGAGGTTTGAATTAACAAGAATAGAGTTAACTACCTGTTCCACATAAGAATCATTTGATTCATTGAAATAAATAGAGTCTCTCATGATGATTGAACATTAAATTGGGTCAGCAACCAGATAGCGAGCGATCTTAGTTCTTTTGTGGCAGCCGATTTTGAGGCATATAAAGAAACGGTTGATTTAAATGCAAAAGCCTCTTTAATGTTCTCATCATCATGAACATTAACAGGGATTAATTTTTTTTGCATTAGATTTTTAAAGACTAAGGAAAGGTCATTTTCTAACTGACTCACTGCACTGAGTTTATTGATTAAAAAAAATGCTTTATCTGATAGCTCTGGTCTACTATTGATATAGTTGGATTGAATAGAATTAACGAGTTGAGACAAGCAAGAAAGATCAGGTGTGCACACTCTTATAATCATGTTGCAGGCATTTAAAGCTTGCACACTAAGAGTATTTAATTCGTTGCTGGTGTTTAAAATAATCCACTTGCTAGCCGGAAAATTTAGATTTTCGAGTTGTTGAGATAACCAATTTTCATAAATGACTTCATGAATAAGATGTTCATATTCGGTGTAATCTAGGGTTCCGAACGGAATAAATTGAACACCTTGCTCACATTTAAATGCAGCCTGATACCAAGGTTTTTTATGTGTTATGTGTGAGGCCCAGCCTACTGGATTTTGCCAGTCCATATTGAAATGTAGGCGCAATAAATTGTTTGGATTTAAATCAAAGACCAACACGTCTTGATTTAATTCCTGAAGCAATCTAGCAACATTGGCAACCACCGTTGAGTTGCCAACTGATCCTTGTATTCCTTGAACACATAGAATAGGCATTGTTTTATTTTGTCCTTTGAATAAAGGGTTGATTATTAATTAATAAGATTTGATCTAAAAGTGGCCATTTTTTTTTTATTTTTGTTATGGTCTCACTTTCTTTGATTTCTTTATAATTAATTGGGTCTATATTTGAGTTTTTGCATAACGCCTTAACATCATTATTTTCGTATTCCATAGATTAATATCCCATTTAACTTGTCTTGGTTATAAGAATTCAATTCGTTATAAGTTTAACATTTTTACAGTTGTATTTTATTTTAAATACTAATGATTACAACTATGTTTAATGTAATAGTAATAAAAATATAACGTTAAGCTTATTGATTATAATTTGACCATTCCTTCATATCAAATGAATAGAAATAATCCCCCTTATACTTTATAACAATTGAGCCTTCATTTTCTGAAACTAGGGGTGTTTCTGGTAAGTTATCAGTTAAGTTATCAGGTGTAAAGGTATTTCCAGCAAATACATTTTGCTTAAGTATTTTATTGATAATACTTGTGATTGCTAAAAAACTACTAGGTTGTGTGATGTGTTTTTGAGTTCCTTCGCGATGTATATTATTACCGATAATTTTAACACCCACTGGTACGTTGGTAATAGTGGGGCTTGGTAATTCACGCATTCCAGGAATTTGTGTTTTGTCGCCAGTCATATTGCCGCCGTGTTCTGGCACAAATAAGACCAGAGTTGGGCGATTTAATCTTTTGAGTTCTGTGATTACGTTATACATGTCATCCAGCAAGGTAATTAACCGTTGCTCATAACTATCGATTGATTTTAACGACTTGTTATTTATAAAGAAAACTCCGTCATGCAAAGAAACCGTGTTATATAAAGTCACTTTCTTTGTATCAGAATTAATATCTTTACTTTTTAGCCATTCAGAGAAAACATCTTTATCTCTATGAATATAAGTATCATCAAAATTATATAAATAGGGTTTTAAATTATAGTGTTTTGGTGGAGACTCCATGTGACCTTGAGTCTGAATTGTATCTGCAAAATTGCCAAAAGTACCATCATGGTTCAGAATGAACTCCATGTCATAACCTAGGCTTTTTAAGTTATTTAATAGATAACACTGTTTGTTTGATGGGTGAGACATAATATCCATCTCAGATTTTTGTCCACAATTTGCCTGCAATAAACGTATTACAGATGGACCACTATAAGAAGTAGCACTATTGAAACTATCAAAAAGTATGTCAAATTCTTGAAATAGTTTATGGTTCTCCTGATTATAATGTTTAACATCCTCCCACGATAGGGAACAGACGCTTAGTATTAAAATATCAAAATCTTTTGAATTAGCTAATACAGGGTCAAATGAGATACTTAATTCAGCCTGTGAGTTGAAAAAATCATTTTTATAAGTTGTTAGTTCATTTAAGACTGGTTTAGTGGAGTTTGATTCAGCTACCTCATTAACTTGAGCCGCACTTTTTTTATTAGTCGAGAAGTCAGTTGGAAATTGTTTAAAACTTAATAAAAATACAGCGATAATAACTAATATTGATATGCGTAATATTTTAAACAGCATGAAATATAATGCTGTTGTAATAAAAAGGATCAATAGAAAGTCTGTGGATACAAAGCGCGTTATAAGTTCAAATAGGTAAGCCGATTTAAATGTTGATAATTCTTTAGTTTGCGCTACAAGACGTGAAAAAGGGGGAAGGTAAGAGTCGTCGTATAAAAGGTATAAACCGATTGGAATAGCAATTACCTGTCGTACACCTAATAGAATTTTATTACGTATCGGTATTAATAATAAAACGATAAACGCAAGGTTTCTTAGGATGTTAAACTCAATAATATGGTTAAAAAATAAGATTATTTTAACGATAAAATAAATATTCCAGATTCCTAGATTTATATCACGTGACTTCAAATGAACCTCTTATCGCGATTGAAAAAAATTAGAAAAGTTGACTGATTTTAGCGCGTTCGTTTTTTTACTTTTTCGATTGACTAAAAAAGTTGTTAAATAACTCCATAAATCTTTTATCACTAAGCCAAGTCCAACACCCGTTAATAATGAAAATGTTACAGTAATAATAAAGTCACTAATGTTCATTGAGAGCTATTTCCTATAGTAAAGACGTCGGGTGAGCTGGTTTATTTGAATCCACAGCCGAATGCATTTTAGACATTAGTTGAGTGTCAATGACGGGTTGATTAGATTTATAACTTTCTAAGGCAACTAGTTTTAGTTCTGCTCTAATTTCATCAATGTACGAGAAAAAAACTTGTTCATAGAATAAATCTTCGATGGGTAATAAAATCAAATGCGATAACGCATTGGTTATTTCGGATTTGTCACATTGAAATAAAAATAAATACAAGTGATTTTCAGTGACTGTCAGGAGGTCACCGTTACGTTTTATTTTAATTAATAAAATAATTTCTTCTATTGGAATTGAAGGGTTTAATCTAAATCTGAGTAAAGTTGAGTTGATTTGCATTTTTTGAGCATTGTCAACTAGCAGAGATACTTGCTTTAGAAAATCTCCTAATGGCAAATAGCTTTTTCCATAAGTATCTAAGTCAATTTGATGCACGTCTTCTAAATTATTGGGTATATTTCTATTAAATAAAGTACCTTGTAACGCGTATACTTGGGTAATAAATTTTAAAAAACTGATGTTATGGGGAATAATTAAATTCGCTCCTACGTTAATAATTAGTTTTTCTTCACTATTCCTTAGACATTGCTCCATTTCTCTTAAAATTATTTTTACTTGTCGCCCAACTTTTTTACGTAAATCTAATACGTTTCGTGCAGCCTCATTGACATTTATATCGGCATTTATATAAAAAATAACAGTGGCTGATGGATTTTGATTAAGTTCGTCTTTTATGGTGTCTAATGAGTTAACTACTTCCCAGTGACGAGGAAATACTTCTTCTGAATATTCAGGTGACTTGATAACAAAAATTTTTTCATTCTCATTAATAGAAATCTTTGATGAGTTTTCTAAGTTTAAGGGCGCATTTTTATTAACAGACAGTTCGTTTTTAATGTTATCGAAGTGTAGGTTTAAATAAATATTAGCATTTACGGATGAGGTTAAATGCCAAAAGAAAATATTATATTTTATATCTGATATATCAAAATCTAACGTGGCTAGGCCATTAAATAAATTATTTAAAGTAATAAATTTATTATTTATAAGGTTACTTGCTTCATCACCGTGCACCATCCATAAACATGATTTTTTGTTAACAATTAGCCACTTTTGCCAGCGACTGATAGTGGCAGCCAACTCATTAATAGACATTTTTTCAAAGATATTTTGATAAATATTAATTAGGATAAAATCAACTGATAAAAAAGAATAATGTTTAATATCTTCTTCTATATTTTTTAAAAGGTGTTTGGTTTCTTTTGCATGGGCAATATTTAAAAGTAAATTTCCTACTTGATGTATTTCAAATAATTTTTTTCCTGTATCAGGTGAAACATTGAATACATCATTTCCATCTTCAATCGATATTAACGCGGTTTTGTTGAACGGGTTATTAATGATTGTTTGCACTAAAACTGAGTTTGCAATGGCTTTGTCTGGCGAAGATATTATAAATAATCCTGGCTTTTCTAGTGATCCATAGCAAGGCTCTAAATCAATAATACCTATTAATGATTTATGTGTGTATTGGTCAAATTTTTTCGTAACTACGCGCGGGCGGTCTCCGTCTAGCTCAGGACTTGCAGTCGATATGTCAGGTGTAGTGCTTTCTAAGACAGGATTTGCAGTCGATATGTCAAGTTCAGTAATGTCTAGTTCAGGACTTGCAGTCGATATGTCAAGTTCAGTAATGTCTAGCTCAGGACTTGCCGTCGATATGTCAGGTGTAGTGCTTTCTAGTTCAGGACTTGCAGTCGATATGTCAAGTGTAGTGCTTTCTAGTTCAGGACTTGCAGTCGATATGTCAAGTGTAGTGCTTTCTAGTTCAGGACTTGCAGTCGATATGTCAAGT
>CAIPDT010000163.1 GCA_903863905.1 uncultured Methylococcaceae bacterium | reverse complement strand
TTCGGGGCTTAATTCTGCGGAAGCACATTGATGACTGGGTACCCAAAAAACAGGATCATAACCAAAGCCATGACTGCCAACGGTTTGATTTAAAATTCGGCCCTCCCAAACCCCTTGAGTGATTACAGGTATGGGATCTTCTGCATGTCTCATAAACACCATGACACAAATAAAGCGTGCTGTGCGTTGTGTTTCAGGAACATCTTCTAAAGCATGGAGTAATTTAACGACGTTATCTTCATCATTGGCACCGATACCCGCATAGCGGGCAGAAATAACACCGGGCGCTCCATTTAAGGCATCGACCACTAAACCGGAATCATCAGCAATGGCGGGTAAGTTGCAATGTAATGCTGCATTACGGGCTTTAATAATGGCGTTTTCAACAAAGGTAGAACCGGTTTCTTCCGCTTCAACAATCTTAAAAGCAGATTGCGGGACAATCAAATGATCGGCCAAAATTGCTTGAATTTCGTTAATCTTACCTTGATTACCACTGGCAAGAACAATTTTTTGTGTTGATAAAATCGTCATTATAAAACCCAGATTACATTAAATAGCAAGAGTCCAAATTTTCTTTAGATCTGTGTTTGACCGTTTAAGGCGTCTTGTTGTTTTTCAATTAACTGTTTGATACCTAAATTAGCCAGTTCCAGCATAGCATCTAACTCTTCTTTTCTAAAAGCATGACCTTCAGCAGTACCTTGTACTTCAATAAAGGCAGAGGCATCGTTCATCACTACATTCATATCAGTTTCTGCATTACTGTCTTCAGCATAATCTAAATCAAGTACTGGAATACCGTTATAAATACCGACAGAAACAGAAGCGATTTGTCCATGAATCGGATTTTTTTTGATAAGTTTGCGTTTAAGCATTTTCTCAACCGCTAAGGTTAAAGCCACAAAACCACCGGTAATAGAAGCGGTGCGCGTGCCACCATCTGCTTGTAAGACGTCACAATCAATGGTGATGGTATGTTCACCTAAGGCCTTTAAATCAATAGCCGCTCGTAAAGAACGACCAATTAAGCGTTGAATTTCTAAGGTACGCCCACCTTGCTTACCATAAGACGCTTCACGGTTCATCCGACTGTGTGTTGAGCGTGGCAACATGCCATATTCTGCAGTCACCCAACCTTCACCCTTACCTTTAAGAAAGCGAGGGACACTTTTATCAACACTGGCTGTACATAAAACTCGGGTATCGCCAAACTCAACTAAAACAGAGCCTTCTGCGTGTTTAGTATAATCACAGGTAAATTTTATATCTCTAAGTTGATCTGGATTACGTCCGCTAGGTCTCATATATATTCCGATAAATTGAAAACCGCACAGTATACCTGAAGTGCCAAAGATTCAACGGCCAATTTATACAGTGTTAAATGATATCAAAGTGTGCAAGTCAGTCATAAGAGGGTTAAAATGTTTTTTTAAAACGTATTACATTCATTAAAACGAGTAAATAATGCTTAAAAGTATGACCGCGTATGCTGGTAATGAAGCTAGTGTTGGAAATTCTACCCTTAACTGTGAATTACGCTCGGTTAATCACCGTTATTGTGATATCACCATTAAATTACCGGATCATTTACGTTTTATAGAAGCGGATATTCGCGCTTTAATAGGCGCAAGAATTAATCGTGGTAAAGTCGAATGTTCAATAAGTTATAAAAAACAAACAAAAGATAGTTCGAGTTACAATCTTAATATGAATGCTGTGACCGCTTTATTAGCGGCCACCGAACAAATAGAAGCACAAATGCAAGCCTCATTATCTTTTTCAGCATTAGACGTGTTGGCATTCCCAGGTATACAGCAAGAAGCTAGCATAGATAAAACACATTTAAATGAAGGCATCGCACACTTAGTTAAACAGACCTTAGGGCAGTTTTTAGAAGTTCGTGAGCGTGAGGGTGCACAACTTAAAAATTTAATACAAGATCGTTGTATAAAAATGCAAGGCTTTGTGGTGTTAGGCGGTCAACGAATGCCGGAAGTGTTGTTGTTAATTCGGAAAAAATTATTTGATCGTATAACAGAACTGGTCGCGCAACCCGATTTTGACCGGTTAGAACAAGAGTTGGTATTATTGGCACAAAAACTTGATATCACAGAAGAATTGGATCGTTTGGAAACACACATTACTGAAGTATTACGCGTCTTGGAAGAAAAAGAACCAGTCGGTAGACGCCTAGATTTCTTGATGCAAGAGCTTAATCGTGAAGCCAATACCTTGGGCTCCAAATCGGCTGATAAAGAAATGACTCAAATAGCCATTGAGCTTAAGGTATTAATAGAGCAAATGAGAGAGCAAATTCAAAATATAGAGTAATTTTTGGCTCTATTGATCTATACAGAGTGACTTAGCCCGACTTCCATCGGGCAAAATAAGTCCTTCTGAAGTAACGTGCCAACGGAAACGCAGTTGCATACTTTTACTCATTAAAAAAGCTCTTTCAACATCGAATTGGTCTTGTTCTTTAAAAACTTGCCAACCCAAATCACGCTGTGAGTGCGTTTTAAATTTATCTTTTAAAACGTTTTCAATAGATTGATCGTTAAGGCAGTGAGCATTTTTTACTAACTCTTCTGCCTTTGCTTCATCAATTTGAGCATGGGTATTACTGCTAACTAGGCAAATACTCATCACTGTAAAATATAATAATCTCATTGTATTATTTTGCGGCATAGAAATACTTTTAAGGAGGTCAATTAACCTATTTATAAATTGTAACCTTGTTGATCATGTTGATTAATATCTAATCCCCCTGTTTCATGTTCTTGAGACACACGTATGCCAATTAATCGATCAAGTAATTTAAATAATAAGTAACTTATCAAACCACTCCAAACAATCGTTACAGCTATCCCAAACAATTGAATTAAAAATTGATGAAAGATACCTTGATCTGTGACGATCCCAATGCCACCAAGAGATTCATCGGCAAAAATACCGGTTAATAAAGCGCCTAATATTCCACTAACACCATGTACAGGGAACACATCCAGTGCATCATCAATTAAAAAATATTGCTTAATTAAATGAATTGCGTAAAAACAAGCGATACCAGCGATAATACCAATTAACATAGCTCCTAAAGGTGACACAAAACCAGCACCTGCCGCGATCATTCCCAATCCAGCTACCATGCCTGTCATGACTCCTAAGACGCTGGGTTTTCCAAATTTAATCCAATCCATTACTATCCAAGTGACTGAGGCAGAAGATGCGCAAAGATGTGTTGATAACATGGCCATTCCAGCAGAACCATTAGCCATTAATGCACTACCAGCACTAAATCCATGCCAGCCTACCCATAAAATTCCAGCCCCCATCGCCGTCATTGTTAAGTTATGAGGCATTAGAGGTGTTTTAGGAAAACCGCGTCTAGGTCCAATAATAATGGCACCAACCAATGCGGCAATGCCGGCGCTACCATGTACTACAATACCACCTGCAAAATCCATGACACCCATCTCAGACAGCCAGCCATTACCCCAAATCCAATGACATACAGGCACATAAACTAATAATTCCCATAGGATACAAAAAAACATTAAAGGGAAAAATTTAACTCGCTCAACTAAAGCACCAATGATTAAAGCTGGAGCGAAAACCGCAAATGTTAAATGGTACATTGCAAAGACCGATTCGGGTAAATTACCGACTAAGTGATCTGCATTCATCTGAACGAAAAATATTTGAGATAATCCGCCTATATAAGGTTGCCATTGACCACCCTCTGTTAACGCTAAACTATATCCTATGATAGCCCACACCAAAGAGATGAGGGAGGTAATAGAGAAACAAGCCATGATGACCGATAACACGTTTTTTGTTCTAACTAAACCACCATAAAATAAAGCTAAGCCCGGTAATGTCATGAATAACACTAAGCCGGCAGACGTTAAAATCCAAGCGGTGTCTGCTGAATTTAGTTGATCTTCAGCAGAACTGTTAAAAGAAAGTAAGCACAGTATTATAAAAAAGGCTGTTCGGCGACAATTATCCTGTCCGGTTGACGACAACTATCTTGACCGGTTGACCGATATGTAGGACAAGGGTGGATTTCAACTTATTTGGAGCTCACC
>CAIPDT010000162.1 GCA_903863905.1 uncultured Methylococcaceae bacterium | reverse complement strand
CTCAGTAATGTAACTTGATTACCCAGTAAAGTAACTTGATGACTCAGTAATGTAACTTGATTACTCAGTAAAGTAACTTGATGACTCAGTAAAATAGCGTTATTAATTGACGCGATATAAGGCCCAAAGGCAATAGCAATGGCATCAAGGATAGCTGTTTTTCTGTTTAATCCGGAACGATGCCTGCAATCATTTTGCCTTGGAAAGTAACTCTCGATTAATAAGCCCCTAATCCGTAATCTCCACCCACTCACATTTATCTTGCACCAACTGAGCGGTATGCGTATGACCAATACCAGAAGCAATTAAGGCAATCACTCGATCATCTTTAGCATAACCAATATGCGCCTCCATAGGATTGGCTATTTTACCAATGCCAAAGGCATCAATCACTTTAGCCACATTGATATTGATATTAGTAACATTGGTACATAATCTTGAATCCAGATACTTGTCATTAAAATCATGCGGAATGGCATAACTTAACAAATCATTAGGATCACTAAAGGCGATAATAGCGGTTTCGTTAAACATTCTTGAACCATATTTAGCCCCCGAGGCCATACAATAATCATTCTTTTGCTCAGTCACTTCGGGTAATTCTCGACCTAATTGCAACATGGGTAACTGATTAGACAGCATAAAGATTTGCACGTTCTTATTTTGTAACTCAGCGCGTTTCTCTTTATTAATCGTTCTTAAGGTCGATTTCTTTTCTGGTTGCTCTAAGACAGAAACCATGCGTGTAATACCATCAATAGTGATACGACTGCCTAAACTATGCGACACAAAAACCATATCATCGTGTTTAAAGCTTTCACTTAAACTGTCCGTAAAATCACACGCTTGACGACCCTCTTTAGGCAATTGCGCCCAACTATCCTTACTCATCCAACACACCGCTTGCGCAAAGGATCTTAGGATAAGGTCTCGACTTTTACCCAAATAAATAATTGGATCAGGGCCGGTGTCATTACCAAACTTCTTTAGCATCTCGTTGACATCGGCGCGTTTATAGGAATATTCACCTGAATTATCAAAGGCTAATAAAGCTTTTTGAGAGCGGGTAATTTCTGACCAGGTTAATTCATAAAACCACAATTCTTTACCGCCTGCATCTTGCAAACGGGTGACACGTAAATGCCCTAATCTATCCTCGGGCTCAGAAGAAGACATCAACTGTATTTCTTTATAGTTACTAACCTTTGCAGTTAACTTTAATTCTTTAGCCAACTTTTCTAAAAACTCGGTCGCATAACCGGGAAAATGATCACCTACCCCATGCACCATTAACACTTTAGTTTTACCTTCAAGTTTATTTAAACTGGCGTCTAAACCTAAGAAGGGCTTACCTCGAACCTGACACACCCGAGTGTCTTCGGTGTTATATTTTTCTAAAACAGCTTCAGCCATGCCCTTACCAAAACTGGCACAGCCGGATAAACTAAGGCTCAGGCACACTAAAAGCACATTGTTTCTTAAACAAGATAAGGTCATGTCATTTCTCAAATTAGGTTAAATATTTAATGATTTAAGGCAGTCTATTAAAAATACAGTAAAATAACGCCCTATTCCAACTTCATTTCATGAATCATAAACAAAAAAGTATAGGTACAGATGAAAAATTATAAAATCGCCGTATTAGCCGGTGACGGTATCGGCCCTGAAATCACTAAAGAAGCGATCAAAGTACTTAAAGTAATCGAAGAACGCAATGATGTCACGTTTGAGTTAATGCCTGCGGCTTTTGGCGCCTGTGCCTATTTTGAATTCGGCGATGCCTTTCCACAAGCCACTATGGATATCTGTGATCAAGCGGATGCCATTCTTAAAGGCACCATCGGTTTAAGCCACGAAGAATCTAAAAAGATTCCGGTTGATAAACAACCTGAGCGTGGTGCGTTGTTACCGCTACGTCGTCGTTATAATACCTACGCAAACTTTCGCCCCGTGTCTTTACCTAAAGCCTTGGCGCATTTTTCTCCACTTAAACCAGAAATTATCGGCGAAGGCATTGATATTATCATGGTACGTGAATTAGTCGGTGGTTTATACTTTGGTCACAAAGAAGCCGGCATCAATGAAGACGGCTTACGTTATGTTAAAGAAACCTTAGAATATGATGAAAATCAAATTCGTCAAATTTTGCATCAAGCGTTTAAATTAGCCAACAAACGTAAGAAAGTCTTACACAACATTCATAAAAGTAACGTTTTAAAATCTAGCGTACTGTGGAATGAAATTTTAGATGAAGTCGCTGTTGAATACCCAGATGTACAAGTCATTCATCAATTAGTCGATTCTGCGGCCACTAACTTATGCTTAAGACCGACTCAATTTGATGTCATGGTGATGGAAAACATGTTTGGTGACATCTTAAGTGACCAAGGTGGCGGCATCTTAGGTTCTTTAGGCTTGATGCCTTCTGCCTGTATCGGTCCTGATAAAGCGTACTATGAACCTTCTCATGGTTCTGCCCCCGATATTGCTGGCAAAAACATTGCGAACCCTTACTCTATGATTGGTTCAGTGGCGATGATGTTAGAAAACAGTTTTGATATGGCTGAAGAAGCTAAAAATGTTTGGGCCGCTATGCAAGGTGTATTTGCAGATGGTTTTTCAACCGCTGACCTGTCTAAACCAGGTACGGGTGTTACCATGATCAACACGGTTGAGTTTGGTGATAAAGTGGTTGAGAAATTAAGACAAATGCCTAAAGTAGGCTAAGCCTTAAGCGTATTACACGCAGCAATCACTTTATATAATAGGCGGGGTGAGTTATTCATCTCGCCTTTTTTATGGGCTTATTTTAATTATTTGGATCTTGTATTAAACATTTTGCCCCCTATATTGTCTGTCAATCATCTTTAACCCGCCGAGAGAACTTTTGATGAACACCGTATTAATAAAAAACCTATTAGTAAGATCCGTTTTTTCTATTTGTTTATCGACCCCACTGCCCTTATTAGCCGCGGGCTTGCCTGCGTTTATGGATGGACAACCCTTACCGTCTCTTGCGCCAATGCTAGAACACAGTATGCCAGCGGTTGTTAACATTTCGACCTCAACTAATATACAGGTCAACGAAAATCCCTTAATGCAAGACCCGTATTTTCGACAGTTTTTTAATGTGCCTAAGCAATCCCGTCAACAACAAAAAAACAGCTTGGGCTCCGGTGTGATTATTGATAGTCAACAAGGCTTGGTATTAACCAATAATCACGTTATTGATAAAGCCGATAAAATATTAGTCACCCTGAATGATGGTCGACAATTAAATGCCGAATTAATGGGTACTGATCCCGAAGCAGACATTGCGATTATTAAAATTCCGGCCGAAAAACTCACTCAAATTCCCATTGCTGATTCCAGCCTACTGAGAGTCGGTGATTTTGTGGTCGCTATCGGCAACCCTTTTGGTTTAGGCCAAACCGTCACCTCAGGTATTGTCAGCGCCTTGGGTCGTTCTGGCTTAGGTATCGAAGGTTATGAAGATTTTATTCAAACCGATGCCTCAATTAACCCCGGTAATTCAGGGGGGGCTTTGGTTAATTTACGCGGCGAACTGATTGGTATGAACACAGCCATCTTAGCGCCCACGGGGGGTAATGTCGGGATTGGCTTTGCGATTCCAACCAATATGATTATGCCGATTAAAGAATTATTAGTGAAACATGGTGAAGTAAAACGGGGCTTACTGGGCGTTACGACTCAAGACCTGACGCCTGACCTAGTAAAGGCCTTTAATCTTGATAATAAACAAGGTGCGGCAATTAGTCGTATTGAGGTGCATTCTCCCGCCGCAGAGGCCGGTTTAGAGCCCGGTGACATTATTGTTAATGCGAATGGTAAAGCCGTTAAAAGCAGCCAAGACATCCGTAACATCGTTGGTTTATTACAAATCGGGGACCGTGTTAATATAGACTATTTTCGCGGCAATGAAAAACAATCTGTAGTGGCGACGATTGGTAAACAAGCACTGCCTCAAATTGAGGGTGAAAAGTTACACCGTTTGTTAAAAGGAACGCTGTTAACCGCCACCCAAAAAGATCAAATCGAAGGCGTATTAATTGATAAAATTCAATCATCTTCTTACGCGTGGCGCGTTGGATTACGTCCCGCTGATATTATCGTTTCAGCCAATCGTTATCGAACAAATAATCTAGACGAACTTAAAAAAGTCGTTGACCCCAATAATGCCTTATTAATTAATATCCAACGAGGACAAGAAGGTTTCTTTGTTGTGTTAAGATAAGGAAAACTGATGACCGTAGATATTAAATAATGAGTTCAGAAAAACAATTTATTCCCTTAAACATTGCCGTGTTGGTGGTATCAGATACTCGTACTGAGGCGGATGATACATCCGGCCAAACTTTAGTGGATCGCGCTACCAGCACCGGACATAACGTAGTTGAAAAAGTCATTGTGCCTGATAATATTTATCAAATCAGAGCCGTTGTTTCCCAATGGATTGCCAGTGACGGGGTTAATGTCATTATTAGCACCGGTGGTACCGGTGTCACTGGCCGAGATGGGACGCCCGAAGCCATCACTCCTTTATTAGATAAGGTGTTAGATGGCTTTGGTGAGACCTTTAGAATGCTGTCTTATCACGATATTAAAACATCCACTATTCAATCTAGGGCCATAGCCGGTGTGGCGAATGGCACCTATCTTTTTTGTTTACCCGGTTCATCAGGTGCGTGCAGAACCGGTTGGGATGCGCTAATTAAAGACCAATTAGATTACCGTACTCGACCGTGTAACTTAGTGCAATTGATGCCTAGACTCATGGAGAAATAATATGCGTTCTGGTTTTTTATTTCTGGCTGCAGTCAGTGCAGTCATTGGTGTGGGAATGGGAGCGTTTGGCGCTCATGGTTTAAAAGCCGTTTTAAGTCCCGAACTCTTAGCCGTTTATCAAACCGGCGTTAGCTATCAAATGTGGCATGCCCTCGGTTTAATGGGCATCGCCATTATGGGTCAACAATTCCCAGAGTCCAAATTATTAGCGTGGGCGGGTAGTTTAATGTTTATCGGTATTGTGCTTTTTTCTGGCAGTTTATATGTCTTGGCTATCTTAGATTTAAAATGGCTAGGTATGATCACCCCGGTTGGCGGAGTCTGTTTTATCATGGCTTGGGTTTTAATCGCTATTTTTGCAGCAAAGAAACAACATCAAAATAGGTATCAGAATGCGCGAAGCTAACCCACAAACCATTTATTTAAAAGACTACACGGTTCCTGAATATCTCATTCAGTCGGTTGATTTAAAATTTACCTTAGCAGAAGAACAGACACACGTTATCTCCAGAATGACGTTAATTCGCAATCCTAAGAGCCAAACAGGTGATGCGCCTTTAGTTTTATTGGGTGAAAATCTTAACTTAATCCGCGTTATTGTGCATGATGATACCGAGTTAAACACCCAAGATTACCAACTGACCCCCGATTCTTTAACGATTCATTCGGTACCTCAACACCGTGAATTTATCTTAACCATTGAAAATACGATCAACCCTAAAGCGAATACCGCCTTAGAGGGACTGTACTTATCTAACGGGATGTTGTGTACACAATGTGAAGCCGAAGGGTTTAGAAAAATTACCTATTTTCTGGATAGACCGGATGTAATGACAAAATTTACCACTACCTTAGTGGGTGATAAAACTCACTATCCGGTGTTATTATCAAATGGTAATAAAATTGCGTCAGGGGACTTGGCTGATAACCAACACTGGGTTACTTGGGAAGATCCATTTAATAAACCCTGCTACTTATTCGCCTTGGTCGCCGGCCAATTAGAATGTATTGAAGATCATTTCATCACTCAATCGGGTCGATCAATTAGTTTACAAATTTTTGTTGAAGCGCATGATTTAGACAAATGCGCTCACGCCATGCAATCACTTAAAAATTCCATGAAATGGGATGAAGATGTCTACGGTCTGGAGTATGACTTAGATTTATACATGATTGTAGCGGTAGGACACTTTAATATGGGGGCGATGGAAAACAAAGGCCTCAATGTATTTAATACTAAGTTTGTCTTAGCCCGTCCTGATACCGCGACCGACTTTGATTATGAACATATTGAAGGTGTGATTGGTCATGAATATTTTCATAACTGGACGGGTAACCGAGTGACCTGTCGTGACTGGTTTCAATTAAGTTTAAAAGAAGGTTTTACGGTTTTTCGTGACCAAGAGTTTACCGGTGATCGTACCTCTAAAGCCGTTAAACGCATTGAAGATGTAATCAACTTACGAACCCGTCAGTTTGCCGAAGATGCAGGCCCAATGGCTCACCCCATTAGACCGGACACCTACATTGAAATTAATAATTTCTATACACTCACGATTTATGAGAAAGGCGCCGAAGTTGTGCGCATGATCCATACCCTGTTAGGCGCAGAAGGTTTTAGAAAAGGCTCTGACTTATACTTTGCTCGCCATGATGGTCAAGCGGTTACCTGCAATGACTTTGTTAATGCAATGGAAGCCGCTAATGGCGTTGATCTAAGTCAATTCAGACGCTGGTATGAACAAGCCGGTACACCGGTTTTGACAGTTGCACAAACCTACGATGCGACTGCTCAACAGTTGACTTTAACCATTACACAACATTGCCCTCCTACACCAGGGCAAGCTGTTAAAGAACCCTTACATATTCCGGTCACCATTGGGTTCATTAATCAAGCCGGTGCCACGCTTTATTGTCAGTTACAAGGTCAAGCAAGTGCTACTGCTCAAATAATCTTACAATTGACCGAAGCCGAGCAAAGCTTTGTGTTTGAAAACCTATCGGAACAACCTATCGTTTCGATTTTAAGAGGTTTTTCTGCGCCCGTTAAATTAGTGATGGAACGCAGTCTTGAGGAATTAGCCTTTTTATTAAGTTATGATCCTGATACCTTTAATCGTTGGGAAGCCGGTCAACAATTAGCGGGGCAAATCATTACCAGCCTTATTAGTGATGTGCAAGCGGGACATGATTTAAAAATAAACCCCATTATTGTCAACGCCTTTAAACAAGTGCTGGAGCAACCGTGGGATGACTTGTCTTATTTCTCTTTATTGTTAAGTTTACCGTCAGAAACCTATCTGGCAGAACAAATGACGGTCATCGATATTGACGCGATTCATACCGCGCGTGAATTTGTTTTAGTGTCTTTAGCTGAACAATTACAAGCTCAATTTAAAGCCCTGTATTTAGAAAACCACCGTGAAGAATCCGGTCAATTTGATGCCGGTGCCATTGGGCGTAGACGTATTAA
Source organism: uncultured Methylococcaceae bacterium (assembly GCA_903863905.1). GTDB lineage: Bacteria > Pseudomonadota > Gammaproteobacteria > Methylococcales > Methylomonadaceae > Methylobacter_C. The sequence continues at coordinate 11,501 of CAIPDT010000162.1, read as the reverse complement.
AAATATCTGCCTCGCGTATTTAGGTAGACTTGAAAACGCAGAGATTCAGCAATGGGCCGAACAACAATTTACGGTCGCTAAAAACATGACGGATCAGATAGCGGCTTTAACAGTGATTGCCAATAGCTCACATCCGGCTAAAGCAATTTGCTTAGAACGGTTTTATCAACAATGGCAAAATGAAGCCTTAGTGGTTGATAAATGGTTTACGTTACAAGCTTCAAGCGCTAATGCAGAGACCTTTAGTGTCGTACAAAGCTTATTACAACATCCGGCTTTTGACTTAAGAAATCCCAATCGAGTTCGCTCACTGATTGGAGCCTTTAGCCAAGCCAATCCTTTGCACTTCCACGCGGCCAATGGCCAAGGTTATCAATTCTTAGGTGACCACATCATTGCGCTAAATACCTTAAACCCGCAAGTGGCGTCTCGGATGTTAAACGCCTTAACCTCTTGGCGTCGTTATGATGCAGGCAGACAAGCACTCATGAAAGCCCAATTAGAAAGAATCATCGCGACCGATGCTGTTTCTAAGGATGTTTATGAAGTGGCTAGCAAAAGCTTAGTTTAATACCTTTACCGACTTTATCAATTGCTTATAAAGATACCATCGATACAATGACTTTTTTCTCTCAAACCAACGGCTCTGCCGACCACAGTCAAGTCAACACCCCCCAGTATGCCCCTTGGGTGTTGCTATTGACATTTATACTTTCGGCATACTTTCTTTTTGGTCACTTAGGCGGCTCCGCCCTAATCTCTCCAGATGAAGGCCGTAATGCTGAAGTGGCGAGAGAAATGAGTCAGTCTCATACGTGGTTAGTCCCCACCTATAATGGCTTAACCTATTTAGACAAACCGGCGTTTTATTTTAAAACCGTTGCCTTATCTTTTTCCTTGTTTGGTGAATCTGAGGGAGCGGCGCGTTTTTCTTCGGCTTTCTTTGGCTTCGCGTTAGTCGTAGCAGCGTTCTTCTTTTGTCGTAAAATGTACGACCAACGCACGGCCTTACTAGCAATGCTAGTGATTGCTTCAACACCTTTGTATATTGCCTTTGCGAGGATTGTTATTTTTGACATGACCTTAGCTTTCTTTGTATCGACTACGATATTCTCCTGTTTTTTAGCGGAAGAATATGAGGGCAAACAAAGAGTCCATTGGTATTTATTAGGTGCGTTTCTAGCCGGTTGTGCCACCTTAGTTAAAGGCCCGGTAGGCTTTATTATCCCGTCTTTAGTCATTGCCATTTCAAATGGCGTTGAAGGACGCTTAGACGCTTTAAAACGGGTATTTGCCTTACCGAACTGGTTACTTTTCTTTGCGATTGTGTTGCCGTGGTTTGTCGGACTGTCTATTTTATGCCCTGATTTTCCTTATTATGGCATTATGCGTGAGTCTGTGGCTCGCTTTACCACCACCGAATTTCATCGTACTGCGCCTTTTTATTATTACGCCATTATTATTGGTAGCACCTTTTTTCCGTGGAGCTTTTTATTACCTGAAGCCGTAGTGGTGGCGTGGCGAAATAAAGCCAAATGGTCTAAAACCGATCGCCTCTTTATTATTTGGGTTATCGTGGTGGTGCTGTTTTTCTCCGTCTCTAAATCCAAGTTACCCGGTTACATTTTAACGGCGGTAATGGTTTTGGGTATCTTAACTGCCCGCATCTTTGCACAAGCGTTAAGTAATACCGCCAGTCGTGCCACGAGTGTTTTATGGCATGCCACCGTTCCTTTATTTCTGTTGAGTACGATACTCGCGATTTTTATCGGTAAAGTTTATGTTGATCCAGACTTGCTCCGCAACTACTTACCGGAGAAACAACACGCTGGATTTGAGCTTTTTATTCCGACCCTACTGCCGATGGCTCTGTCTTTTGGTATAGTTGCTTTACTGTCGTTGGGCGCCCTTTGGACACGCAACAATCGAATAGTGTTCGCGGCTTTTCTAAGTTTTCCAATTTTATTGATGACGGTTAACTTTAACGTCTTAGCGACGTTTTCTGAAACCCGCTCGTCTCGTCACCTTGCGGAACTGATTAAAACAACCGTGCCACCTGAAACAGAACTGGCGTGTTTAGAATGTATGCCGAATGGACTCCCGTTTTACTTAAAACGTTTTATCACCGTGTTAAGTCGTAACGGAGGCGAGTTAACCAGTAACTATGTTCTTTTTAATCTACAGACGCTTAAACCATGGCCTGAAGGTATGGTGCCCTTAGAAGACACTGAACAATGGTTAAGCACTCGAACCCACTCAACGTACTTAATGGCTGACAGTAATCATTTACCGGCCTTACAAGCACTGGCTACTGCACATCATGTAGAAGTTAAAGCCATTGATGCTAAATATTCGGCGGTGTTACTGCCCGCACCCCTAGGACATTAATATGTGTGGTATTTGTGGCTTAGTGTCGCTTGCAGGACTTAAGGATAGCGCATCTAGCGAACAAAAAGTTAATAGTATGATTGACACCTTGATGCATCGGGGTCCTGACGACACGGGTATTTATAATGATCATTCTGCTGTGTTTGGAATGACACGTCTGGCCATTCGAGGCTTAAGTGACGGTAAGCAACCGATCATTGATGCCGAAACCGGCGTGATCATGGCGTGTAATGGCGAAATTGATAACCATCTTGAGTTACGTGAATGGTTATTAAATCGTGGTAGAACCGTTGATCAAAGTACGGATGTAGCGGTTATTCCGGGTTTATATTTAGAACTGGGTGCAGACTTTGTTAATCAACTCAAAGGAGCCTTTGCAGTCGCCATTTGGGACCCCAGAACACAAACCTTATTACTCGCCCGAGATAGAGCGGGAGAACGGCCTTTATTCTTCTCCCAGCATGACGGCATGATTTCTTTTGCCTCGCTTATCTCGGCCTTAGTGTCTATTGAACCCAATCACTATGAGATCAATCAAGATGCCGTGCAGCGTTATTTACAAGCCGGCTATTTTGCGGCGCCTAATAGCCCGTTTAGTCACATTCAAAAAGTATTACCTGGTGAACTCATTACCTTTGATAGCCAAGGCCTTAACCGTAAACGCTATTGGCAATGGAACATTGCCCAAACCGTTAAACAATCTGGCTCTTTAGAGGCTTTTGATGAGGTGTTTAAAGCCGCCGTCAGTAAGCAAAGTGAAGTCGATGTTGATTTTGGCTTATTTTTAAGTGGCGGACTCGATTCTTCCTTAATCACCGCAGTCACCCGTGCGGTTCGCCCCGATAAAAATCTCACTGCCTATAGTCTACGTTTTACTGAAGCCTCGTATGATGAGGGGCTTTATGCTGAACAGGTCGCCGAAACGATTGGGGTTAACTTTGTTCCGGTTTGGGTAAAACCCGAAGATTTTCCAACCACGATTAGTCGCTTAGTGAGACAGGTGGGAGAACCTTTAGCTGATCCGGCTTGGGTACCCAGTGCCTTACTGGCTAAACGGGCGGCACAAGATGTTCGGGTGGCTTTAGTAGGAGAAGGTGCCGATGAACTGTTTGGTGGCTATCCGACTTATTTTGGTGCCGGCTTCGCGGGTTATTATGCTCAACTACCGAGTGTTATCAGAAACATTATTCGGGAAGTGGTTAACCGTTGGCCTACCAGTGATAAAAAAGTCACGATCAACTTTTTACTGAAAAAATTTATTCTAGGGGATGACGTAGACTTTTTAAGCAGGCATATTTTATGGACCTCATCAATTCCTGCGATGACGCTACAGCGTTTAGGGGTGACCCCACCTTTAATCACGCCATCTAATTTTTCAACGACTGAAATGCTAGATCGTTTACAACAACACGATTTAGAAACGTCTTTAGCAGAAGGTTTATTAACTAAAGCCGATCGAGCTAGTATGAAGTCGGCTTTAGAACTGCGAGCGCCTTTTCTGGATCAAGATGTTATGCAATTTGCCGCGACGCTGCCTGAAAATGAACGTGTGCAACACATAAACACTAAGATTTTCCTGAAGAAATATGCGGAACGCTATTTGCCAAAAGAAATCATCTATCGAAAAAAACGCGGTTTATCCGTCCCGCTAAGCAGTTGGTTACGTGAGCCGTTATATGATTGGGCGACTACAAAACTAAGCTCGCCTTTATTAGAACAGGTGGGCGTTAATCCCATTGTGGCCTTGAGCTTATTGCAAGAACATACTCAACGCAAAGCCGATCACGCTCGTGCTATCTGGACCTTATGTGTCTTAAGCGAATGGTTATCTTGGGTTTCGGATACGAAAGCAAACGCTTAAGAGCTAACACTTAAAAATCAAAATTAATAACGTACCGTTTTCTATTATTGATTTTTAACTCTTAAAAATAATTTTCTAGCTTAGGTCAACACTCTTGCGCTGACGCTGAGCTAGAAGCCATTTCAAAATAATCGTTAATAAGAAAAAAGCACTGGCGGCAATCGCTAAATATTGAGCCAAATGTGAGATATCGGCCTGTATTGCTCCTGCACCCACTAAAGTAGCCGTCACGCCTAAAGGCAAGAAACCAATAAACGTACCAATCCAAAAATCAAGATGAGATACTGAACTCATCCCTAACAAGATATCATTATATAAGCCACTGATCGGCAATTGCCTGACTAATAAAACCGATTGCCAACCTTGAGCTTGAGAAGATTGTGACATCGCCATGATCTTGGGAAACTTTTTCAATACATACTCACGACCACTCCAGCGCGCAAACACAAACGCCCCATAAGCACCTAAGACTGTACCGAAATGACTGAGCGCAAAGCCCCAATTAAAACCAAAGACCATACCTGCCAGCGTACATAACAACAAGCGAGGCATGCCTATTGTTGTTAAAAGAGCCGATCCTAAAGTGAAAATAACGGGTGCGGCATAGCCCGTACTAGATAACCATTGTTTAATTATATAACTTTGATTGAGAATTTCTTTTAAAGGAACGCTATAAATCACATAACTACACACCACAACCACAACTAGGAGCACACTCATGGCAATTTTCTTGGACAACTTATTTTTTAACTCTGTCACTCTTCACCTAAAAATCAATGGGGAGTCCCTCTCTGTCTTAGCCAGATAAAAGCCTGCATCTAAAAAGAAGATCCTCATGAAAGAATGCGCATTTTAGCACATTCACTTAACTCACTCGCATTACTATAAAAACACCCGGCGCCTTAAAAATCAAGCACCTTCAATCCAGTCACTCAGCACTCTCTTTCTGTCACACAATCTTAACCATTCATTCATTTATTTGTCACACCATCGCTTTAATCTTAAAGGACTAAAACTAATTTAATGTAGGGTTAAATATGAAAATCTTTTACGGTGTACAAGGTACTGGAAACGGCCACATCACCCGCGCAAGAGTGATGGCTAGAGAACTATATAAAGCAGGTATTGATGTCACCTTTCAATTTACCGGCAGACCTGCTGATAAGTATTTCGACATGGCTATTTTTAATGATTACCAAGTTCGCGCGGGGTTAACCTTTAATACCAATAAAGGCCAAGTCAGTTATTTAAAAACCGCTTTAGACGCCAAACCATTAACTTTTATGCAAGATATTAAATCATTAGACTTAAGTGGCTATGATTTAGTCATTAGTGATTTTGAACCGGTCACCGCATGGGCCGCTAAAAAACAAAAGAAAACTGTCTTAGGCATTGGTCATCAATATGCCTTTAATCATAATATTCCTCGTGCTGGCTCAGACCCTATTGCTAATCAAGTCATGAAGTATTTTGCACCCGCTGATATTGGGGTAGGATTGCATTGGCATCATTTTAATCAACCGATATTACCGCCGATTATTGAAACACCTGAAGCACCTGAACACGTCATCAAAAATAAAATTATCGTCTACCTGCCGTTCGAAGATCAGAATGAGATGATTAAACTTTTATCGCCTTTTAAAGATTTTGAGTTTCATCTATATTCACCTGAATTAACCACCTCTACTTACGAACACATTATTTGCCACCCTCTCTCTCGCACTGAGTTTCAAGAAAACTTGTTCAATTGTGGAGGCATTATTAGTAATGCAGGATTTGAACTTGCTAGCGAATCATTGCAATTAGGTAAAAAGATTCTTGCCAAACCTCTCCATGCACAAATGGAGCAAATATCTAATGCGGCCGCGTTAAAACAATTAGGCTATGGTCAAACCATGAATAATATGGAGGCGTCTGTCATTGAACAATGGTTACATGACGACAAGGCGATTCAAATCACTTATCCTAATATTGCTGAAATATTAGTGAAATGGTTACAAGACGGTATGCCTGAAATGAATGCAGAATTTATTGAAGCAATATGGGCTACCGTCAAGGTCAATCATATCACTCACTAAATCAATGAGACTTATTTTTTAACCAGCCATGCATTAATTTCTTGTAAGTTTTCATCATTAATCGTACCGATTGCTTTCATAAAGCGCATACGATTAGTGATGTATTGATACTTAGCCTTAGCTAACATTCGTTTAGCTTTATATTCCAACTGTTGGGCTCTCAATAAATCTCCAACGGTTTCAACTCCATACTTCAAGGCACTTTGCATAGCTTCTCTGGATTTTGTCGCTGAAGCCAACGCGGTTTCGGCGGCTTTTATGCGCCGAGCATTGGCATTTGACGCCGAAAAAGCATCGCTAGTTTCCTTAACTAACTCTCGTATTTTGGCTTCGTTTTCTTCCTTAGTCATGGATAAACGACTTTGGGCTTCAAACATACGATGGGTCGTGGTACCACCCGTAAAAATGGGTACATTAACATTTAATGCCGCAATTTGAGTTTGATAGGCTTGTTGATATTGAATACTTTGATAACCGGTATTGGTATCATAGTAATTCAGTTGTAAATCGACCACGGGTAAATATCTAGATTTTTGCACAGCCACGTTGCTACTTGCCGCTTCAACTGCACTGGCTTGAGCAATAAGTGACGGATTCTCACTTTTTGCAACCTCAATCCATTCCTCTAATTTACCTTCCAACTCTTTATACTCAATACCGTCACGAAGAGATTCAAGGGCTGACGGGTTATTGCTAGTCAATTCTTTAAGTGCCTGTTTAGCAATAATCAAATAACTCTCTGCTTCAATTTCATCGGCTTTAATTTGATCTAAACGCGCTTCAATTTCATAAACATCCGTCACTTTAATTAACTGTTTAGCAAATTGCCGCTTAACTTGATCTAACTCACTTATTGTCGCTTGCTTTTCTTGTTGCGTTAAAAGCAGTTGATCTTCTGCATCTAAAACCGAAAAATAACGTTCGACCACATTATAAATGAGCTCATGCTGTGCTTGTAATAATTCGGAAGTGTATTGACTTTCAACATCTTGCGACCGTCGCCAATCCCAAAACTTGGCAAAATCAATCACACTTTGAGACAAAGAAACATAATAACGTGTCCCTGAGTATTCCTTATTACTCCCCGGCGACACAAAACCTACTTGCTTATTCTTAGACCAATTACCGGTCGCATTAATTTGAGGTAATAATTGTCCTAAGGCTTGACCTTTTTGAGCACTTCCCACGTCCACTTTAAATTCAGCCGATTTTAATTGTGGATCAGCAAGCAAAGCTTGCTGATAAACTTGTACTAAATTTTCTGCACTTACCGAGTGAGCACACGCTAATAAAGCCAAACAGACTGAGCTTTTAAATTTAAATCTCATACTCAATCCTCAATAAATGCTCTGGCGAGGGCATTTCGAATGGGTTTTATTAAATATTCAAAAACAGTTCTTTCACCCGTTTTAATCAAAACCTCAACCGGCATGCCTGGAACTAATTCTAGATGAGTCATTTTCTGATAACTCTCGGGTGTTAATTCAATGTTCGCCTGATAATAAGAGGCTCCGGTTTTTTCTTCAACCAACCGATCTGCCGATAAATTAATCACTTTTCCCTCAATAACAGGAGTCAGAGCTTGAGTAAAGGCGGTAAACCGTACCTCTGCAATTAAACCAACACTCACTCGATCAATATCCATTGGTGATACTTGAGCTTCAATGATTAATTCTTCTTTCTGAGGTACAATATCTAAAATGGGATGACCCGGTAGGATAACACCACCCAAGGTATGAATCCCTAAACCCATTACCCGACCCGAAACAGGTGCTTTGATGTCAATACGAACCACCTTGTCTTTAGTCGCTCTCATCCGTTGAGTTACATCATACAAATTAGTTTGTAACTCACTTAATTTAGTAGAAACTTCTTCCTGAAATTGCTTCTCTAATTGCAAAATTTGTAATTTCGCTTCACCAATCTGAATTTCACTTGAGGCTACTTCAGAACTTAAAGAGGCAACCTCTCCACTATTAAGCATATAATTTCGCTCAATATCTCTTAAGCGTTGCTTATCGGCAAAGCCTTCGGCCAATAACTCTTTTAGATCCTTCGCTTCTTCTGAGTAAGAAGCCACTAATTCTTGCTTACTCTTACGCTGACTTTTCAATCCATCAATTTTTGAATTCAGTTGACCCATACGCTGTTTTAAAACAGCCATTTCACCTTCATGGGCATTCTTACGGGCCATAAAAAGTTGATCTTCGGTTTTTCTAGCTTCACTAATTCTAGTATCAGTTAAGTCATCTAATGACGTTGAATATTGAATCGATGGCTTAGAATCTCTCTCAGCATTTAACCGATCAACTTGCGCCGTTAATGAGATATATTGACCTCGGGCAATTTCTAATTGCGCTTTATTCTCAGTACCATCCAAGGTTAATAACAAATCCCCTTCTTTAACAATATCACCCTCTTTGACTAATAACTGGCTAACAATGCCACCGTCAAGATGCTGGACAGTTCTTTTATGAGATTTTACGGCAACCACTCCTGGCGCCATAGCGGCACCATCGATAGGCGCTAAAAACGCCCACAGCCCAAAAACACCCAATGTAGAAAGCAGGACTATTAACCCAATCAAGCGAATAGGTTTATCATCTGTCTCTGCCGACATGAAAGAAGAAGGTAATTTAGTGTTTTGATTCATATTAACGATTAATTATTCAGGATGCGTTGCCAACAGGTGCAGAAGCCACTTGTTGCGCCTGTTTTTGTAAATGTGCAATCACTTGATCACGAGGCCCATAGACGCCCAATTTACCATCAGTCAGTACGAGTAATTTCTCTACATGGACTAACACATTTTGTCTATGAGTTACCAAAATGACCGTCACTTTATTTTGTTTTAACGTTTGCAATGCCCTTCCTAAGGCTAACTCACCTTGCTCATCTAAATTAGAGTTAGGCTCATCTAAAACAACCAGCGTTGGATTTCCATAAAGGGCTCTCGCTAAACCGACACGTTGTCGCTGACCACCGGACAACATTCCCCCCGTTGCACCGATCACAGTGTCATAGCCATCGGGCAAATGTAAGATAAGATCATGAACATTAGCCATTTTTGCAGCATCGACCACTTTTTCTGGATCAATGTCACCAAACCGCGCAATATTCTCACTAATCGTGCCTTCAAATAACTCCACATCTTGGGGCAAATAACCAATATAGGGACCCAATTCATCACGTTGCCAACCCCAGACATCAACACCGTCTAAACGTATATTTCCGCTTGATGTGGGCCAAACACCGAGTAATGCTCTAGCAAAAGTTGATTTTCCCGCGCCACTTGCACCAATAACACCCAGAAGATCTCCAGGCTCTATAATTAAACTAATGCCTTTTAAGACCGCTACTTTTCCACCCGGTGGTATGACATGAGCATCTTCAAAAGAAATTTGACCTTTAGGTGCAGGCAGAGACATTTTTTCTACGTCAGCAGGCATCTTGAGTAATAACTCATTTAAACGCTCATATTGACCCCGCGCGTTGATAAATCCTTTCCAATTAGCGATAACCATATCAATAGGCGCCAATGCCCTACCTAACAAAATTGAACCTGCAATCATTAAGCCGGGGGTAATTTCTCGCTCAATCACTAAATAAGCACCTAAACCTAAAATCAATGATTGCGAGGTTAATCTAACTACTTTAGAGGCGGCGGCAATTAAGCCCGCTCTTGAACTTGCGATAGATTGTAAGGACAAGACTTGATGCGTGGTTACTAACCAACGCTGACGGACATTAGTCATCATGCCCATAGCTTCGATCACTTCGGCGTTTCTAAGATTACGACCGACTTGTCCTCGCCCTATATTGGCTTGCTTATTAGCTTCTTCGATCGTTTTAGCCGTGGCTTTTTCATTAACAACCGCAATGATGACTAATAAAATTGAAGTGACAACAGAAAACCAACCATACCAAGAGTGAAATACGAACATTAACGCGATATACAAAGGCATCCAAGGCGCATCAAAAAAAGCAAATAAGCCACTCCCTGTTAGAAACTGTCTTAAACCTGTTAAATCATCAAACGGTTGAGTACTCGCTCTCTGACCCCCTGAATACAGCGCTTGCTTATAAGCAATGGAAAAAACGCGTTGATTCAACAACAATTCAAGCCTAGCACTGACTCTAACTAATATTTGTGATCTGACCCATTCAATAAGACTCATGGTCAAAAATAACACAAATAAAATTAAAGTTAACATCAACAAGGTTGACTTATTACCGGTAGGTACTACACGGTCATAAACTTGTAACATATAAAGGGAAGGCACCAGCATTAAAACATTAACCACCATGCTAAAGCCAGCCGCTGATATAAAAGCGCTTTTGCACTCAATCAGAGCCTCTTCTAAATCAGATTTCTTAGTTTTTGTCATTGTATACAATTAAAGTTCGGCGAGTCATTTACCCGCATAATCTACCATAAGTTAAACATTTCCCGTTAACTTAATTACCCAGCGTTACTTGAAAATCGACTCAGTCAAACAAACCATCTTGACCGATTAAAAAACAAAAAAACTAATAACTAAACACCAATACCTCATAAAAACGTAATAAAGCAGAAGAATCTAACACGCAGCAGATCGACTCTCAATCTCTCTACTCCTCACTAATGCGCCGTTATCAACCTCAATTATTTGAATGATGACGCTGACTGTATTGATATTTAAATTTACGTTTTAATAATCCGGCAGGATCATCAGGAATGCGTTTCAGCCATTGTTCATTGGCTTGTTGCTCTTCCGTCATAGGCTCTTCTTTTACTTGTGCTGCCGATGACTTGGCTTTTTCGTCTTTTGGTTCTTTGGGTTCCTCTGGTTTTTCAGCTTGTTTTGCCTCTTTAGCTTTAGCCTCATCTGCTGCCTTTTGTTCATCCTCTTTTGAGGCTTGGCTTTGTTCGGATTTTTGCTCATCCGCTTGTTGCTGTTGCGTTTTTTTCTCCTCGGATTGCTGAGGTTTTTGTTCAGATTCTTTTTGTTCTGCTGACTTTTCTTGATCTTGCTGGGATTGCTGATCGTCCTTTGATTCCCCGTTTTGCTTATCTTGCTTTTCTTGCTTTTCTTGCTTTTCTTGCTTTTCTTGCTTTTCTTGCTTTTCTTGCTTTTCTTTATTATCTTGTTTTTGCTGTTCTTTCTCTTGCTTTTGTTTTTCTAATTCTTTTT